>CACJYF010000007.1 GCA_902597575.1 uncultured Pelagibacteraceae bacterium
CTGACGTGAGTCAAAGACACGTTAGAGAAATACTTAGGCCATATATGTTAAAGTCAATTCCAAAAGAATTTATGGATGATTTTGATGATGATGAATTTTATGTAAATCCAACTGGAAATTTTGTAATTGGAGGTCCTGACGGTGATTGTGGATTAACTGGAAGAAAAATTATTGTAGATACATACGGGGGAGCAGCACCACATGGTGGTGGGGCATTTTCAGGAAAAGACCCAACTAAGGTTGATAGATCAGCCGCTTATGCCGCAAGGTATATTGCAAAAAATATTGTTGCTTCAAAGATTTCTGAAAAATGTTTAATTCAGTTAGCGTATGCGATTGGAGTATCAAAACCTTTGTCAATCTATGTAAATCTTTTTGATGATGATTTGGATAAAAACAAGCTTGTTACAGAAAGAATTAAAGAAAATTTTGATTTGAGTCCAAGAGGGATTAGAGAGATGTTAGGATTGAATAAGGCCATTTATGAAAAAACATCCGCCTACGGTCATTTTGGAAGAACCCCTGAAAGTGATGGAGCTTTTTCTTGGGAAAATACTGATAAAACTACTGTTTTTACGAAATAGTTTTTATTGAATAATTAAAAAACTTTATTATATTTCGATTACATTCTCGATTTCTAAAATGGGCTTTGGCCCATTTTTTTTTGGAGGCAACTAAAATGTTAAATAAAAGAGCTGATAAACTAGAATTGTTAAGAATAGCAGAAGCGGTAGCTTTAGAAAAGGCTATAGACAAAGAACTTATCATCAATTCTATGGAAACTGGAATTGCTAAAGCAGCTAAGTCAAAGTTCGGTCAAGATAATGAAATAAAAGTCTCTATAAATAGGGATAGTGGAGACATAGAGATTTTTAGGAAATTAATAATCTCTGAAAATCCAGAAAATTCTAATACAGAAATTAGATTAAAAGATGCCATTGTCTTAAATCAACAAAATAAAAATAAAAAAGTTGGTGACGAAATTCTACAACCGCTTCCAGCATTTGATTTTGGAAGAATAGCTGCGCAAACTGCTAAACAAGTAATAAGTTTTAATGTTCGAGAAGCAGAAAGAGAAAGACAATTTGACGATTTTAAAGATAAACAAGACTCAATTTTAAGTGGGATAGTAAAAAGACTTGAATTTGGAAATGTTATCGTTGATCTCGGAAGAACAGAAGCAATAATTCAAAAAAATGAACTTATTCCTAGAGAAAATATAAAAGCTGGTGATAGAGTTAAAGCATATTGTTACGACGTTAGAAGAGAAAACAAGGGTCAACAAATTTTCTTATCTAGAGCTCATCCAAAATTTATGGAAAAACTTTTTGTGCAGGAAGTGCCTGAAATTTATGATGGACTTATTGAAATTAAATCATCCTCTAGAGATCCTGGAAGTAGAGCAAAGATTTGTGTTAAAGCAATAGATACTTCGCTGGATCCTGTAGGTGCTTGTGTTGGAATGAGAGGTTCAAGAGTTCAAGCAGTTGTAAATGAATTACAAGGTGAGAAAATTGATATTGTTAATTGGTCAGAGGATCCTGCAATTTTAGTGTCTAATGCTTTATCTCCTGCTGAAGTTCAAAGAGTAAATGTTGATGTTGAGAGGAAAAAATTGGATGTGATTTTAACCGAGGAAAATCTTAGTAAAGCCATAGGTCGTAGAGGGCAAAATGTAAGACTTGCTACAAAACTATTAAATTATGAAATCAACATAATGACAGATCAAGAGGACTCTGAAAGAAGGCAACAGGACTTCAAAGAAAAAACAGAAAACTTTGTTAAAAATTTAGAGCTAGACGAAACTCTTGGTCAATTACTTGTCGCAGAAGGTTTTTCAACAATTGACGATATCAAAGACAGTTCTTTAGATAATTTTAAGAATATAGAAGGGATTGAAGAAGATACTGCTAAAGCTTTGATTGAGAGAGCAAAAGAATTTTATAAAAAAGATCAAGAGGATATCTCACAAAGAATTAAAGATTTGGGAATATCAGATGAATTGATTAATTTGAAAGGCTTAACACCTGGCATGTTGTTAACTTTGGGTGAGCAAAAAATTTTAAAACTTGAGGATTTTGCTGATCTGGCATCGGATGAGTTAACCGGAGGCTTTGATGTTGTAAAAGGAGAAAAAATAAAGATTCAAGGCTATTTAGAGGACTTTGCATTATCTAAAGCTGAGGCTGATGAATTAATTATGTCAGCTAGAAACATAGTTTATAAAGATTGAGAGATGAGTAATGGAAAACAAAAAAACAAAATTAACAATTTCTGGTGGTCCTAAAAAGTCATTAAAAAATATTGATAGTATAAATAATCAGGGAAAAAAAACAGTCATAATTAACAGGCAGTCACCTAAATTTCCAGGAAAAGGAAAGTTTTCGAAAGGAGGTGGATATAAACCTTCATCAACGAACTATAAAAAAGTAGATAACTTTAAAACAAACCTCAAAGTAAATAATCCTAATTTAGGAATAAGTGATTTTGAAAAACGTAAGTTGGCAGAGCAAAGAGCAACAAAAAGATTTAAACGAGAGGATGATAAAGACAAAAAATCTAAAGCAAGTGGTTTAAAAAAAAGAGATGTAAAATTAACTGTTTCTAGGGCTTTAAGTGATGAAATAGAGACAAGAGAAAGAAGTCTGGCCTCTGTAAAAAGAGCAAGACAGAAAGAACTTAAAAATATAAATAAAGAGGATAGTAAAGAAAATCAAAAACCCGTTAAAAGGAATATAAATATTCCAGAAGCTATAACTGTAAGAGAGTTGGCCAATAGAATGGCTGAACAGTCTAGTAATGTAATTAAGCACTTGTTTGGAATGGGGGTTACTGTAACAATAAATCAAACATTAGCCGCTGATACTGCTGAGTATTTAGTAAAAGAATTTGGACATAATCCTATTAGGGAAGAAAAAGCAGAAGAGATAATAAAAAAAATAAAAGACTCTCGCACTGAAAATTTAAAAAATAGAGGACCAATAATAACTGTAATGGGCCATGTTGATCATGGAAAAACTTCTGTTTTGGATGTTCTAAGAAGTGCAAATGTTGTATCAGGTGAATTTGGTGGAATTACACAACATATTGGAGCTTATCAAATTAAAAGTGGTGATAATAATTTAACTTTTATTGATACTCCTGGGCACGCTGCTTTTACTGAAATGCGTGCAAGAGGATCAA
Source organism: uncultured Pelagibacteraceae bacterium (assembly GCA_902597575.1). Classification (GTDB taxonomy): domain Bacteria; phylum Pseudomonadota; class Alphaproteobacteria; order Pelagibacterales; family Pelagibacteraceae; genus Pelagibacter. Next base: position 3,184 of record CACJYF010000007.1, read on the forward strand.
AATTAACTGATATTGTTGTTTTAGTAGTTGCAGCAGATGATGGAGTTAAACCTCAAACAGTAGAGTCAATAAGACATGCGAAAGCTGCAAAAGTCCCTATAGTTGTGGCGATAAATAAATGTGATTTGCCAGATGCTGATCCTCAAAAAATAAAAAACCAGTTATTAGAGCATGAATTGATCGCTGAGGATTTATCAGGAGATACGTTAATGGTTGAAATTTCTGCTAAAACAAAAATGAATTTGGATAAATTGCTTGAAGCAATAACTTTACAAGCAGAAATTTTAGATTTAAAGACTGATTTTGACTCAAAAGCTACTGGAGTAGTTCTAGAATCGAAAATTGATGTTGGAAGAGGTCCCGTCGCAAATATTATTGTAACGAGTGGCACTTTAAGAAAAGGAGACTTTTTTGTTAGTGGTATAAAATGGGGCAAAATAAGAGCTATATTAAATGATAAAGGTGAAAATGTTGTTGAAGCGATTCCTTCAACTCCTGTAGAAATCCTAGGTATAAATGGTGCTGCTAAATCAGGGGATGATTTTATTGTTCTTGATAGCGAAAAAGAAGCAAAAACTCTTAGTGAAAATAGAACAGAGGAAAATAAAGATATTAAAAACCCATTATCTTTTGCAACACAAGAATCAGCGTTTTCAAACAAATCATCTCAGGATTTAAATTTGATTATCAAATCAGACGTTCACGGTTCCTCTGAAGCTATCAAAAGTGCAATTAATCAAATCAAACATGATGAAGTGAAACCTAAAATTATTTTAGCAGATATAGGAATGATAACAGAAACTGACGTTACTTTAGCTAAAGCATCACAAGCTGTTTTAATAGCTTTTAATGTAAAACCAAGCAAAGAGGCAAAAAAATTGGCAGAAGATGAGAATATAAAGATCTCAACATATAATATAATCTATGAGGTATTGGACTTTGTTAAAAAAAGTATGTCAGGACTATTGGCCCCAGATGTGCAAGAGAGTATAACTGGCACTGCTCAAATTTTAGAGATATTCAAAGTATCTGGTGCAGGCAAAGTTGCAGGTTCCAAGGTAACAGAGGGTGAAATTCTTGCTAATTCCAGTGTAAGAATTATTAGAGATGGCACAATTATTTATACTGGTAAAATAGCAACAATATTTAGAGAAAAAAACCAAGTAAAACAGGTAGATATTGGACAAGAGTGTGGTATCGCTCTCAAAGATTACATGGATTTTCAAAAAAATGATACAATTGAGGCTTTTAATGTTACATCTACTGAAAGGTCAATATAATGGCTGATAGAATAGGTAAACAATTTTCTCAAAGGCAACTCAGAGTTGGAGAAATGATAAAGCAATCTTTGAGTATGATCTTTATAAGGAATGAGGCAAAAATACCTAATTTGGAAACAAATAATATAACGGTAACAGAGGTGAGGATGAGTCAGGATTTAAAAATAGCCAAAGCTTATGTTTTACCATTGGGTGGCAAAAATGCTGACAAAACAATTGAAAAATTAAAAGAATATTCTTTTTTAATAAGGAAAATTTTGTCTCAAAAAATTATTACAAAGTTTTTACCAAAAATACTTTTTCGTAAGGACGAGTCCTTTGAATATGCAGAAAAAATTGAAAATTTAATTAAACAAACAAATAAGTAGGAAAATAAATATGAGCAAAAAATCAGCAGAATTAGCTATTCATGAAAAGGATACAGGATCATCCGAAATTCAAATAGCTTTATTAACAGAAAAAATTGAGAATTTATCTAAACATATTAAGCAGTTTAAAAAGGATAAACATTCCTCAGTCGGCTTACTGAAAGCGGTTAATAAGAGAAAAAAATTGTTAGATTATCTTAAAAGAAATAAGGTTGATTCTTACAAAAATGTACTGTCGAAATTGAAATTGAGAAAGTAAAAATCAAAATAGATAGAACGGAATGAAACGAAACGAACGAAACGAAATGGAAATGAAATGTTTAAAGTATATAAAAAGGAAATTGAAGTAGCAGGAAAAAAGATAAGTTTAGAAACAGGAAAAATAGCAAGACAAGCAGACGGTGCAATAATCGCAAAATGTGGAGAAACAGTTGTTCTAGCAACAGTGGTGGGAGCAAAAAAAGTTAACCCAGATGTTGATTACTTTCCATTATCTGTAAATTACCAAGAAAAGTACTATGCTGCTGGAAAAATTCCAGGCGGGTATTTCAAAAGAGAGGCAAGGCCAACTGAGAGTGAAACATTAATCTCTAGATTAATTGATAGACCAATCAGACCGTTATTTCCTGATGAATTTAAAAATGAAGTTCAGTTGTTACCAACTGTAATTTCTTACGATAAAGAAAATGAAGCAGATATTTTGTCAATTACAGCTTCATCAGCAGCTTTGGCTATATCAGGAATGCCGTTCATGGGACCTGTTGGAGCCTCTAGGGTTGGTTATATTGATGGAAAATATGTTTTAAATCCATCGAAAACTGTGCTTGAAAAATCAAAATTAGACTTAGTTGTAGCAGGTACTAAAGATGCAGTGCTTATGGTTGAGTCTGAAGCGAGTGGTTTAACAGAGGAAGAAATGTTAAATGCAGTTAAATTTGGTCATGAAGGTTTTGTTCCTGTGATTGAAATGATCGAAGAACTCGCGAAAGAATGTAGAAAACCTGAATGGACTGTTGAAAAAAAAGACCTGTCGGAAGTTAAGAAAAAACTTGAGGGGACTTTTACAGAAGATCTTAAAAAAGCTTTTGCAACGATAGATAAACAAGATAGATCAAATCAAATTTCAGAAATTACTGACAAAGCTAAAAAACTTTATGAGGAAGATGAAAATTACACAGATCTTGATGTTAATTCTGAACTCAAAAAAATCGAAAAATCAATAGTTCGAACAGATATTTTAAAAAATAAAAACAGAATTGATGGTAGAGGATTATCTGATGTAAGGCCTATATCTTGTGAAGTTGGTGTTCTACCACGAACCCATGGTTCTGCTTTGTTTACCAGAGGTGAAACACAGGCAATTGTGACAGCTACTTTAGGTACATCGGATGATGAGCAAAGAATTGAAAGTTTAGATGGATTACAAAGAGAAAGATTCATGCTTCACTACAATTTTCCACCTTTTTCAGTTGGAGAAACAGGAAGAATTGGAACTGGTAGAAGAGAAATTGGACATGGTAAATTAGCGTGGAGAGCAATACATTCTTCATTGCCATCAAAAGAAGCATTCCCCTATACTTTTAGAGTAGTTTCGGAGATTACTGAGTCTAATGGTTCATCTTCAATGGCTACTGTTTGTGGAACATCATTAGCACTAATGGATGCGGGTGTACCCATTAAAGAACCAGTTGCAGGTATAGCAATGGGTTTGATCAAAGAAGGTGATGATTTTAGTGTCTTATCAGATATCTTGGGTGATGAAGATCATTTAGGTGATATGGACTTTAAAGTTGCCGGAACTAAAGATGGAATTACTTCTCTTCAAATGGATATCAAAATTACAGGTATTACATTTGAGATAATGGAGCAGGCATTAAGCCAAGCTAAAGATGGAAGAGTTCATATCTTAGGAGAGATGAATAAAGCATTATCAGCCTCAAGAGCTGATGTTGGAAAACACACTCCAAAAATGGAAAAAATTAATGTTGATAAAAAAGACATTGCTGCTGTGATTGGAAAAGGTGGAGCAACCATAAGAGAGATAGTTGAAAAATCAGGTGCTAAAGTTGACGTGAATGATGAGGGTATAGTAACTGTTGCTGCTCCAGATGAAGAGTCTAGAAACATCGCTATGCAAATGATCAAAGATATCACTGCAAAAGCTGAGTTAAATAAAATTTATTCTGGAAAAGTTATGAAGATTATGGAGTTTGGTGCATTTGTTAATTTCCTAGGAAAACAAGACGGACTTGTTCATATATCAGAACTTGCAGATAAAAGAGTTGCTAAAGTAACTGATGTTGTCAAAGAAGGTGACGAAGTAAAAGTAAAAGTAATTGGTTTTGATAGAGGTAAAGTTAAACTTTCTATGAAACAAGCTACTGAATAATATTATTTAAGATAATTAAATTTATATTTAACTAAATTTAACTAAATTTCAGGTGATATTTTTAGGATCTGGCATCCCAACCTTGTTATATCCAGCATCTACGTAGTGAATTTCACCAGTAACACCATTTGCAAGATCGCTTAGAAGATATAATGCTGAATTGCCAACATCATGAATATCAACATTTCTTTTTAGGAATGAATGATCTTCATTCCATTTATATAAAAATTTTGCATCTCCAATGGCAGAAGCTGCTAAGGTTTTAATAGGGCCAGCACTTATCGCATTAACTCTCATGCCTTTAACGCCTAAATCTCTAGCTAAGTATTTTACACTAGCCTCAAGAGCTGATTTACACACACCCATTACGTTATAATTTGGAATAGCTTTAGTAGACTCGTAAGTTAATGTAAGAAGACTTCCACCTTGTTTCATCACTTTTGATGCTTCTTTTGCTACTTCAGTAAATGAAAAACATGAAATTAACATACTTCTTAAAAAATTTTCTCTAGTTGTATTTAAATATTCGCCTGATAATTCAGATTTATCTGAAAATGCAACTGCATGAACCACAAAATCAATTTCTCCCCATTGAGATTTGATATCCTCAAATAATTTTACTACCTCTTCTTTTTTTTCAACATCACAGCTAAAAGTTGATTTTGAATTTAATTTTTCTGCTAGAGGGACAACTCTTTTCTTAAGAGCATCACCTAAATACGTAAAAGCTAATTCAGCGCCAGCCTCTGAAAGTTTTTGAGAGATACCCCAAGCAATAGATCTTTCATTAGCGACTCCCATGATTAATCCTTTTTTACCTTTCATCAAGCTCATGATTAAACCTTTTCAAAAATAAGTGCAGCATTGGTTCCACCAAAGCCAAAACTGTTTGACATAACCGCATTTAAAGAAACATTTTTCTCTGATTTTGCAACAATTGGAAACTTTTTAGCTTCCTCGTCCATTTCTTTGATATTAGCTGAACCTGCAATAAAATTATTTTTCATCATAATTAGACAATATATCGCCTCGTGTACCGACGCTGCTCCTAAAGGATGACCTGATAAAGATTTTGTTGAGCTAATTTTCGGAATTTGTTCACCAAAAGTTTCTTTTACAGCGTTTAGTTCTGTTATGTCTCCAACAGGAGTAGATGTTCCATGGGTATTAATGTAATCAATTTTATTTTTTGCTGTTGCCATTGCCATCTTCATACATCTTACAGCTCCTTCGCCAGATGGAGCTACCATATCATAACCATCTGAAGTTGCTCCATATCCAGTGAGTTCAGCATATATTTTGGCACCTCTTGCTTTAGCGTGCTCATATTCTTCAAGCACCAATACTCCACCCCCACCAGCAATAACAAAACCATCTCTTGTTTTATCATAAGCTCTTGAGGCAGTTTCAGGTGTATCATTATATTTTGAGGACAAAGCAGTCATTGCATCAAACATAGCTGTCATGGCCCAATGAATTTCCTCACTTCCACCAGCAAATACAATATCTTGTTTCCCCATTTGAATTAACTCCATAGAGTTTCCTATACAATGCCCACTAGTTGCACATGCTGAGCTCATTGTATAATTAGTCCCTTTTATTTTAAAAGGTACAGCCAAAGTTGCCGAAGCAGTGCTTGCCATTGTTCTTGGAACAATAAATGGTCCCATAAGTTTTGGAGTTTTAGCTCTAGTTTTATCTGCAGCCAAAATCACATTTTCAATTGACGGGCCACCTGAGCCCATTACTATTCCAGTTTTAAAATTGCTTACCTCTTTCTCCTCAAGCCCAGAGTCCTCGATAGCTTCTTTCATTGCAATATAATTATATGCTGAGCCTGATCCCATAAACCTTATTGTTTTTCTATCAATAAAATCCTCAAGTTTTATGTTTGGTTTACCGTGAATATGACTTTTAAGATTATGTTCTTTATATTCTGGACTGAAAGATATTCCAGACTTTGAGTTTAAAAGAGAATTGTATACCTCATCTTGGTTGTTTCCTAAACACGAAACAACTCCTAAACCTGTAATTACGACTCTTTTCATTATTTAAATAATCCTACTTTTAAATTGTCTGCTGAATAAATTTTTTTACCATCAGCTAAAACCATACCATTGGCAAGACCTACTGTAGTACCTCCAGGAGACATGATTTTTTTCATATCAATTTCATATTTTACTAATTTTATATTTTGCAAAACTTCTCCTGTAAATTTCACTGTACCTACACCTAAAGCCCTTCCTTTTCCTGGATTTCCAATCCAACCTAAAAAAAAACCTACCAGCTGCCACATAGCATCAAGACCAAGACAGCCAGGCATAACAGGATCTTCTTTAAAGTGACAATCAAAAAACCAAAGATTTTTTTTAATATCTAATTCAGCTTTTAAAGAACCTTTTTTAAATGCTCCTTTGTCATCATTAATTTCTGTAATTCTATCAAACATCAGCATTGGTGGAAGTGGTAATTTAGCATTACCTGGGCCAAATAATTTTCCTTCTCCACAATTTATAAGTTCATCATAGGAGTATGAGTTTTTTTTCATAGAATTGAGTATCCTTATTTACTTGATTTTACCATTATATAATATAAATTTAACCTCAGTTTAGAATAATATTAAATAACAATACGGTTAAATAGTGAAATATATCGATAAATTAAGAAATTCTGGATTACGACCAACTAAACAAAGACTTCAAATATGTGAGGTTTTATTTAATACAGAAAAGACATTTCATTTCACGATTAATGAGCTAGATCAGAAAATTAAGAAGCAAAAAAATAACAAAATTTCATTAGCAACAATTTATAATACTGTTCATGCTTTTGAAAAAAAAGGATACCTTAAACAGATCCCGATTAATTCAAACCAAACTTATTTTGATACAAATGTTACCGATCACCATCATTTTTATGATTTAAAAGATGAAAAGTTGATTGATTTAGAAAATTCTGATGTAGGCCCAATAAACATCTTAAAAAAAATAAACGGTAAAAAGATTAAATCCGTCGAAGTTCTTGTTAAGCTAGAAGACTAATTATTTGCTTTTACTTTAGCGTCATTTTAAACCAATTGACAGCTTTTTAGAATCATTATAAACTATACCCTTTAACGAAATAATCTAAAGGAAAATAATGAGTACTGAAAATTTTAAAGATAAATCTTTTAAGGCAAATCAAATGAGCAAATGTCCTTTTACGGGGGCAGGAACACCCGCAAAGTTTTCTGCAGGACGGGGACAAACGGTGAGAGATTTTTGGCCTAATAGCCTAAATCTTAAAATTCTTAGTCAGCACTCAAATTTATCTAACCCTATGGATAAAAAATTTAGTTACGCTAAAGAGTTTAAAAAACTTAATTATAAAGCACTGAAAAAAGATTTAAAAAAATTAATGACTAACTCACAAGAGTGGTGGCCAGCTGATTACGGTCATTATGGACCACTCTTTATTAGGCTTGCTTGGCACGCTGCAGGAACTTACAGAACTGGTGATGGTAGAGGTGGAGCTGGAACAGGTAATCAAAGATTTGCTCCTCTTAATTCTTGGCCAGATAATGTGAATTTGGATAAAGCTAGATTGCTTTTATGGCCGATCAAAAAGAAGTACGGAAGAAAAATTTCGTGGGCTGATTTATTTATACTTGTTGGTAATGTTGCGTTAGACTCAATGGGTTTCAAAACTTTTGGTTTTGGAGCTGGTAGAACAGACATTTGGGAGCCAGAAGATGATATCTATTGGGGCTCGGAAAAAGAAATGTTAGGTGTTGAGAGATATAGTGGAAAAAGAGATTTAGAACAACCATTAGGTGCTTCACATATGGGTTTAATTTATGTTAACCCCCAAGGTCCTGATGCTAATCCAGATCCAAAACTTGCAGCACATGATATTAGAGAGACATTTGGCAGAATGGCTATGAATGATTATGAGACAGCTGCATTAGTTGCTGGAGGACATACGTTTGGAAAATCGCATGGTGCAGCATCTGAATCATTTAAGGGTCCTGATCCTGAGGCTTCAAAACTTCAAGACCAGTCTACTGGATGGAATAGTGGTTACAAATCTGGAAAAGGTGTTGATACAATAAGCAGTGGTATTGAGGGCGCCTGGACTCAAAATCCCATTAAATGGGACATGGGCTATTTAGATTGTTTATATGGACATGAATGGGAGCTTACAAAAAGCCCTGCTGGTGCTCACCAATGGACGCCTAAGAAAAATGGTCAAGAAATTAAAATGGTTCCTGATGCACATAAGAAAGGTGTGCTACACCCACCAATGATGCAAACAACTGATATCTCAATGAAAGTTGATCCAAGTTATGGCCCTATTACAAAACATTTTCATCAAAATCCAAAAGAGTTTCATGATGCTTTTGCAAGAGCTTGGTTTAAATTAACTCACAGAGATATGGGTCCTAGAGTCTGTTATCTTGGTAGTGAAGTTCCAAAAGAACAGTTAATTTGGCAAGACCCAATAGATAAACCAAAATATAAACTCAAGTCAAAAGATATTAAAGATTTGAAAAATAAAATTTCTAAGTCAAAAATATCGATTTCAGATTTAGTATCAACCGCTTGGGCGTCAGCGTCAACTTTTAGAGGATCAGATAAAAGAGGTGGTGCTAATGGTGCAAGGATAATGTTAGAGCCCCAAAAAAATTGGAAAGTTAATAATCCTAAGAATTTATCAAATGTGATTAAAGCCTTAAGTAAAATCAAAAGTAAATTTGACAGTAATAAAAAAAGTGTTTCAATGGCTGACTTAATTGTACTAGCAGGTGGTGTTGGAGTTGAAATGGCCGCAAAAAAAGCTGGTTATAAAGTTAAAGTTCCATTTTCAGCAGGAAGAGGAGATGCGAGACAAGACCAAACTGATATTAATTCATTTGGCCTTCTAGAACCACAAGCAGATGGCTTTAGAAATTACTTGAATGGTGGAGCTTCAAATGTTTCTGCAGAGGAAAAATTAGTAGATAAGGCTCAGTTGATGGGTTTAACAGCGCCTGAAATGACAGCTCTAATAGGTGGAATGAGAGTTTTAGATACTAATTATGACAATTCAGAACATGGTGTTTTTACAAAAAGACCTGGTTATCTGACAAATGATTATTTCATAAACTTACTAGATATGAATACCACTTGGAAAGAAGAAGATAAATCAGAGCAGACTTTTGTCGGAAAAGACAGAAAAACTCAAAAAATTAAATGGAAAGCGACAAGAGTTGATTTGATTTTTGGGTCAAATTCTCAATTAAGAGCATTAGCAGAAGTTTATGCATGTGAGGATTCAGGTGATAAATTTATTAATGATTTTATCGCAGCGTGGGTTAAAGTAATGAATTCGGACAGGTTTGACTTGAAACTAAATTAACAAAAACTAAATGATTATTTTATGCCATCAGTAACTTTCGATGATTTTTATGAGGTCCCAGACCTTAATTTTGATATCACAAGATTAAGGGAAGATTTAGATAAAATTTTAAAAGCTAAAAAATTTAACTCTCCTGGAGTAACACACTTTGGTGCAATATCATTAAACCAAATTCCAAATGACGAAAGCTCTATTGAAGGAAATAATATTCGAGGTAAATATTGGACTATAGCAGATGAAACTGGAAAAGAAGTTTGTAGAGATGTTGATATAGATGAGTCTAAATATACTCAATTAATTCCTGAATTTGAGAATACTTATTTTAAAGAAGTTTATGACACGTTAAGTAAAAGATTTAAACTGGGTAGAGTAAGACTTTTGTTAAAAGAGCCAAGGTCAACACTCAGCTGGCATAAAGACCCAGAGTGTAGGCTGCACGTACCAATTATTACTAACAAGGGTTGTTCGATGGTAATCGAGAATGTTGCAAAACATCTCCCTGCTGATGGTAAAGTTTGGATAACCAACAACACAAAATACCATAATTTCTTTAATGGCGGGGAACAGGCTAGAATTCACTTAGTAGCTTGCGTTCTAGAAAGCCCTTTTAAGGAACAAAATGGAAATAACTAGCGGAATATTTAAAGCAGCAGGTAATATTTACCAAAATAATAAAGGTTCTATCCTTAGAACAATAATCTATACAATTGGACACTTTGCGATAGCGATAACTGTTTTAATGTTAGTCGCTGACGTTTCTTTTGTGATTGCATTGACTGATGCAATTGTTGAACCAATAGCTAACTCCGTTTGGTATTTCATTTTAGATAAATGGTGGGCAAGCAAGTCGAAAAATTAAAAATTTTTAAAAAAATCATAATTCGTTTATTTGGATAATTCTTGATAATAATTATCATTATCAAAAAAAATGTGCTAATGATAATTATTCTCATAGATTTTTCTTGAAAGCATTTTTCATCATATTATTTTTGTACATATGCAAATTGAAAATTATAATTGTAAAAAATGTGGGCTTACAATCTCTTCAACTTGTTCCAAATGTGATAAAGTTGTTGATGTTGAAATTCTTGATGATGGTTGTATTGTGCAAAAAACTAAATGTGGCGATTGCGCAAATATGCCAGTAATCAAAGACGTGTGTGTGCAACAAAAATAACTGAATATTTTAAAGTTATTTAATTTTTCCCCAAACATCGGTGTTTTTAATCCATCCTTTGAATTTAGATGTTTTAATCTGACACCAATTCTTATTACATCTTTTAACAATTAATACTCTATCTTTTTTGATTTTTGCTAAAGGTTTTGAAAAGTTAGATGGTTTTTGAAATAAAATTTTATCCTTAAGCGGTATAATTGAATTTACCTGTTTTAATTGTGAAACATGTATCCAGCCGCTATTATTTTTTACATCAATAATCCTTCGAAAATTTTCATTTTTATCAATTTGCTTTATCGGGAGATTGACTTTCTTATATATATATTTTATAGGCGACTCTAAGCTAGGTCCATACCTGACATTGACCTTACTTTTTTTTAAAGATAGAAAAATTTCATTCGCAAAAGAATTGGATAAATAAAAAAATGTAAAAATAAGTGATAATATTATTTTTTGAAACATTATTTAGATATCTTTAATTTTTTTAATTTAACCTTTCTGAAACTTAGATTTAGTAAATCAAGTATTAGAATATATCCATTTAAATTTTTACCAATGTTTAAAATTTTTTTTAATACCTCATTAGCTTGAATTGTACCAATTATACCAGCAACTGTTCCTAAAACACCCCCATATTCACAATTTAAAATATCATCTGAGATTTCTTTTTCTTGAAAAAAGGATCTTATGCATGGTGTGTTTTTATTATTAAAATTAAAAGTAAAAATATGTCCATCAAATTTACTTATAGCTCCTACAACAAGAAATTTTTTTGTTTTTTTACAATAATCATTTACTAAGAATTTAGTTTTAAAGTTATCTGATCCATCTATGATATAATCATATTTACTTATTATATTTTTAATATTGCCCTTATTGAGTTTAACTTTGTAACAATTAATTTTTGTATTTGAATTAATTTTATGTAATTTTTTTTTTGCCGCTATAACCTTTGACTTTCTGATATCTTTTACATCATAAAGGCTTTGTCGATGAATATTGGTTATATCTACATTATCGAAATCAATTATCCCAAGATTACCCACACCTGCTCTAGTAAGAAATTCTGCAACAGAACAACCTAAACCACCTATTCCAATAATAAGAACTTTAGATTTAATTATTTTTTTTTGACCTAAAGCTCCAATATTCTTTAAGATTATTTGTCTTGAGTATCTCTCAACCTGGCTTTTATTTAAATTTTGACTCATTTGCCTGTTGAGCCAAATCCACCCTCTCCTCTTAAAGTTTTGGGCAATTCATTTGCTTCCTCTAATTCTATCTTTGCAATAGGGGTTAAAACCATTTGTGCGACTCTATCATTATTATTAACAATAAAATCATGATTACTATGATTAAATATGATAATTTTTAACTCACCTCTGTAATCACTATCAATAGTTCCAGGGCTATTTAAGACACTAATATTGTTTTTAGCTGCTAAGCCCGAACGCGGCCTTATTTGTATCTCATAATCCTCAGAGAAAGCGACGGATAATCCTGTTGGAATTAAAGCAGAGGTTTGTGGTTTAATTACTATTTTTTCTTTCACAAAAGCAATTAGATCCATACCCGAAGCTCCTTTAGTCTTATAAGATGGAAGAGCAACCTTAGGATCAAGTTTTTTAATTAATACTCTGACCATTAAATCATGTGATTGACAATTCTATCAACAATCTCCTCTGAGATTTCAGATTTTTTTTTGTATGAAAGTATCTCTCTTTTCTTTTTAAGATCATTATAATGAATTGTAACCTCGTTATAATCACTATCAAAACCAATATTTTTTTTAGACACATCATTTGCGACAATCCAATCACAGTTTTTATTTTTAAGTTTTTTCATGGCATTCGAGTCTAAATTTTTGGTTTCAGCTGCAAAACCAATAACTAGTTTTGGTCTCATTGAATTATGATTTGAAATATAATTCAGGATATCAACATTTCTTTCTAATTTGATATTTAGGCTTTCTTTTTTTTTTATTTTATCTTTACTTTTTACATCAATCTTAAAATCAGCAACTGCAGCTGAAAATATTGCAATATCTGCTGGTAAATTTTTTTGAGTAGCTTTAAACATTTCATCTGCTGTTTCGACTTTTATAAGTTTAATTTCTTTATCTATATCTAGATTAGTTGGACCTGATATTAAAGTTGTATCAAATCCTCTATTATGTAAGGATTTTGCAATTTCATAACCTTGCTTACCACTTGATTTATTCGAAATAAATCTTATTGGATCAATGTATTCATTTGTTGGACCTGCGGTAACCAAAGCTTTAATCTTTTTATTTTTATCCCTAGTTTCAAGAAAATTTTGGATTTCATTAAATATTTCGATTGGTTCAGACATTTTGCCCTCACCATACTCTCCACATGCCATATCACCAGTAATAGGACCTATAATTTTATAACCGTAACTTGTTAAATTTTTCAAATTGTTTTTAGTAGATTGATGCTCCCACATTCTTACATTCATTGCTGGAGCCAAATAAACTTGCTTATTAGAAGCTAGAATAACAGTTGAAGCTAAATCTTCAGCATTTCCAGAGGCAAGTTTTGAAATAGTATTTGCAGTTACAGGAGCAACAATAATTACATCAGCCCATCTTGATAAAGCAATGTGGTCCATTTCTAACTCATTTTCTATGCTGAAAAGATCTTCGTAAACTTTCCCTTGTGATAATGAAGCGATCGACAAGGGAGTTACAAATTTTTTAGCACTCTTTGTTAAAATTGTTTTTATATCGGCTTTATTTTTCCTAAATAATCTTATTAATTCTAAACTTTTATATGCGGAGATTCCTCCACAAATTACAAATAAAATTTTTTGGTTAGCTAAATTTTTCATTTTGTGAATTAAAATACTAGAAGACCAAGAATTACAAGCAATAAAAAACCTATTATAGATTGATTTCTGAAAGCCACCATTTCAGATCTTTTGTCGCTCAATGCATTATAAGAATTTGAGTTTTGAGGAATTTGTCCACTAGCTAAAAAGGTTAGAGCCTGATTAGCTTTATCCATTATTTCTGGAAATTCTGGTAATCTTTTTATTACTTCTGACGTGCTATTAATTGTTTCATTAATTGTGGTCATAGGGTTTTTTGTCTCTTTCAACCAGTTTTCAAGAATAGGTTTAGATGTAGTCCAAATGTTTGTTTCAGGATTTAATTTTCTTGCTACTCCCTCAACTACTACCATTGTTTTTTGTAACATTAATAATTGTGGTTGTGTTTGCATATTAAATTTTTCTGTAACATCAAAAAGTTGTTTTAATAATTTTCCACCAGATATATCTTTAACTGCTTGACCAAAAATTGGTTCACCTATAGATCTTAATGCTTGAGCAAGATCATTTATGGGGACATCTTTCGGTACTAAACCTGCAATTAAATGGACTTCAGCAACTTTTTTGTAGTCTCTTTGAATAAAACCAAAGAGTATTTCAGCTAAAAATCTTTTACTCATTTTATCCAGCCTGCCCATAATTCCAAAATCAATAGGAACAATATGGCCATCATTGTCTATCAAAATATTTCCTTGGTGCATATCAGCATGAAAAAAACCGTCTCTAACAGCATGTCTGAGAAAATTTTGAATAATATCTTCTGCTAATTTCTTTGTATTTACTTCCTTTTTTTTTAACTCTTCAGTTTCTCTAATTGAGATACCCTCTACCCAGTCTAGCGTCATTACATTTTCACTGGTATAATTCCAGTAAATTTTTGGAACATTAAAACCAATATCATTTTTTGTGTTTTCTGCGTATTCATTTGCAGCAGCTGCCTCAAATCTTAGGTCCATTTCAAGGTTAGTAATTTCTTTGAGTAAAAAAACTACCTCTACAAGTTTCAATCTTTTTGTTTTTTTTATTAAAGACTCAATTAAGAATGCAAATAACATAATAGCATCAATTTCATCATTGAAAATTTTTTTAATATCAGGCCGTAAAATTTTTATGGCAACATCTTTTATTATTCCATTATCCTCTATTTTAGCTTTATGAACTTGAGCTATAGATGCAGCTGCAACAGGCTCGCTTAAATCAATAATTGAGTTGTACGTATTAATTCCCAAATCAGCTTCAATAATTTTTTTGGCTTGATTTTGGGAAAAAGGTGGCAATCTATCTTGAAGACTTTCAAGTTCCTTTGATAAACTTTCTCCAATAATATCTGGTCTTGTTGCTAAGAATTGACCTAGTTTTATAAAAGTTGTACCCATCGATTCTAACGTTTTAGATAACCTTTCTCCTTCATTATTGGTATTATTGGTTACCTCTCTCTTGTTTTTTGAGGAAAAAGAGAAAGATAAAATTTTAAATAAAATTTTAATTGATAGAGGTGGTTCTTGAAATTTAGAGGTTATATCCAAAATGTCTGATTTTGCGATTTTTCTTCCAAGTTTAAATAATGTTACTAATTTTTTTATCATTATATTTTCCAACCACTATGAATTGAAACTATACCACCAGATAAATTTGTATAATCACATTTAACAAATTTACTTTCATGCATTAATTCTATGAGCTCATGTTGATTAACAAAATTTTCTATACTTTTAATCAAATATTGGTAAGGCTCTTTTTTTCCAACAACAATTTTACCAATTTCTGGTATTAGCCTAGTATATTTTTTATAAAGATTATTTAAATTAGCGTTTTGAATTTTTGAAAATTCAAGACATAAAAAGCGACCTCCTGGTTTTAAAACTCTGTATGCTTCTTTCAAGGATTTTTTTATATTTTTTGTATTTCTTAATCCAAAACTAATTGTATAAAAATCAAATATATTACTTGAAACAGGCAAACTTTCAGCTGAGGATATATACCATTTTAGATTTTTATAATTAGGCAATTTTTTTTTAGCAATATTTATCATCCCATTATTTGGATCAACACAAGCTATTTCAGCTTCTTTACCTACACATTTTAAATAAATTTTAGCTATATCTCCTGTTCCACAAGCAACGTCTATTAACTTTTGGTTGATAGAAGGGTTCATCATACTTATTAAGTTTTTTTTCCACATTCTATGAATTCCCAGTGACATTAGGTCATTCATTAGATCATATTGATCGTAAACTTGGTTGAAGACACTTTGAACTAGCCCTTTTTTATTTTGAAGATCTTGTTGCATAAAATTTAAATATACAAATAATATAGTATTAAATGCCAGAATTACCAGAAGTAGAAATTGTAAGACAATCACTAAATAAAAAAATAACACAAAAAACTATAAAAAAGGTAATAGTTAGGAATAGAAATTTAAGAATTAAGATACCTTTAAATTTTAAAAAAATTTTAGAAAATCAAAAAATTTTAAATGTTGAGAGATTTTCAAAATATCTAATTCTTTTTTTATCTGGAAAAAACAAATTATTGATTCACCTTGGTATGAGTGGCACGATCCATCTTTTAGAGAATAACAAGAGAAATTTCTTTTCAAATATGAGTTTTTATAATTCCCCAATATTACCTTATAAACATAATCATATTGAAATTTTTTTTGATAAATTTAGATTAGTATATAATGACCCTAGAAGATTTGGTTTTTTTGAAATTATAAAAGATCAAAAGTCTCTTGAAAAAAGATTTGAAAAATTAGGTCCAGAGCCTTTTAATTCAAGTTTTGATATTAATTATATTTATGAAAATCTAAAAGACAAAAAAAAAAATATTAAAAATTTTCTTTTAGATCAAAATTTTATTTCAGGAATTGGAAATATTTATGCTAGTGAAATTCTCTATATGAGTAAGATAAATCCTGCTAAAGAGGGGAGATCTATAAATAAAACAGAGTGTAAAAGAATTTTTAAAAACTCAAAGTTAGTCCTTTTAAATGCTATAAAAAGAGGAGGCTCCTCAATAAGAGACTTTAAAGATGTATTAGGAAATAAGGGCTCATTTCAAAATAACTTTAAAGTTTACCAGAGAGAAGGACAAAAATGTAAACGAATAGATTGTAAAGGCTTAATTCAAAAAAAGAATATTTCAAATAGATCAACTTTCTTTTGCAGTTTCTGCCAAAAATGAATGAATTATTTGATTGACCGATACTATTTCTCAAGCTATACCCCTGCGCACATGGCTAATACAAAATCAGCAATTAAAAGAATAAGAAGAATATCAAAACAAACTTCTGTAAACAAAATTAGAAAAAGTAGATATAAAAATGCAATCAAAAAAATGAATATTTTATTAGAAAAAAAAGATAAGTCAGAAGCACTAGAATTCTTACCTAAGTTCAATTCTGAATTAATGAAGATTGCTAAAACTGGGATAATTAAAAAACAAAATGCGTCAAGAAATATCTCCAGAATAACTAAGAAAATTTCTTCTATATAATCATATTAAAAGTTGTTTAATTGATACAACCTCAGGATCTACAAAATCTATAGCTATAATTCATTCTAATACAACATTTAGATTTAGTAAATAACACGGACTCTTTGAGTTCAATTATAAATTTTATTGATAAATTTTTATATAAAAAAAATTTGAATACAATTTTTTTTTAAAATTTTACACAATCCTAGATTTCAATTTTTTTTTTGTAAACTTTTAATATTGCACAATCCTAGATTTTATTTTTTTTTGAATTTACAAAATATTTTGTTGCAATAATTTTTATTATAGCTCTTACTAAAGTTTCTTCATGAATATGGAAAATATCTACAAAAATTCGGACTTAAATAAACCAAAATCAAATAAATTAGATTGGCTGTTAATTCAAAATGAGATGAAAAAGAAATTAGGCTCGGAGGTTTATGAAAGCTGGTTAAAAAAGATAGATTTAATCGAAGAATTCAATAGTTATATATTGATATCAGTACCAACTAGATTTATAAGAGATTGGATAACATCAAGATACTTGGATCAAATCCTACATATTGTTAAGTCATTTAAAAAAGATTTAATTCGAATTGAATTTAGAATTGAAGAGAAGAATATAGATTTGCAAAATCAAAATAATACTAAAATTTTACCAAAAAAAAGTGAAAATATCTCCTTTTTGAAAGACTCTTTTCTCCAATATAACCGTGTAGATCATAATAAAAGGTTTGAAAACTTTGTAACTGGTAGCAGTAATAAGCTTGCATATGAGGCCTCATTGAAAGTTACCGAAAATTTCTCCCAATATAACCCTTTGTATATTTATGGAGGTGTTGGAATGGGTAAAACACATCTCTTAAATTCTATAGGTTTCGAATTAAAGCAAAAAAAAAAAGTAATGTTTATTCCAGCTGAAAGATTCATGTACCAATTTATTAAATCAATAAAAGCAAACGATATGGTAAAGTTTAAGGAATATTTTCGAAACACTGATATTTTACTAATAGATGATATTCAATTTATGAATGGTAAAGAAGCTATGCAGGAAGAGTTTTTCCATACCTTTAATGCCTTACTTGAAAAGGGTAGTCAAATTATAGTATCTGCTGATAGACCGCCCAATAAATTGTCTAGAATTCAAGAAAGAATAAAGTCTAGATTTTCTGGAGGACTAGTCGTAGATATACAAAAACCTGATCTTGAATTGAGAAAAAATATCATTGAAAAAAAAATAAATGAATTAAATAAGGTTTATGCAGATAAGATAGAAATTTCAAGTGAGATTAAAGATTTTATAAGCCTTGAAATATCCAACAGTATAAGAGAATTAGTTGGCGCTATTAATCGTCTAATTTCGTTTTCTAGAATTTATAACAAATTACCTAATTTGGCAGAGACTAAAATTGTTTTAAAAGATTTACTAAATATTGGCGAAAATAAGGTTACTATTGATCTAATACAAACCCTAGTATGTAAATTTTTTAAAATTAGCAAGAATGAAATGCTGTCTTCTAGAAGATCTAGATATTTGGTAAGACCAAGACAAACTGCAATATATCTTACAAAAATCTTAACACCTAAATCGTTACCAGAAATAGGACGAGAATTTTCGAATAGAGACCATACCACTATAATACATTCAGTAAAAACCATCGAGAAGTTAAAAGAGAATGACAAAGATATGGCAGAAAATATAGATAAGTTAAAAAATCAAATATTATATAATACAAAAGAAAATGAAGTTTAGTGTAAACCAACAGGATTTACAGCAAGCATTAAATTACTGTCAAGGGGTTATTGAAAAAAGGAGTACACTACCAATATTATCAAATATTCTTTTAAGTGCTAGTAATTCAAAATTAATTTTGACTGCAACAGACCTAGATATAATTTTTATTCATCAAATCAATAATATTGAGGTGTCTGAAGAGGGTAAGACTACCACAACATCCTCTGTAATTTATGATATAGTGAGAAAAATTTCTTCTGGAAAAAAAATCAATTTAACATTAAATGATAAAAATAAGTTACATTTAGAGTCAGATAAATCTATTTTCAATTTGAACTGTATAAGTCATTCAGAATTTCCGGTCACTGATGAAAATTTTAATCATAATGAATTTTCGATTAAATCTAAACATTTCTTAAAGTTATTAAATAAATGTAAGTTTTCAATTTCTAATGATGAAACAAGACATTATTTAAGTGGCATATACTTTCATCAAACAGAAGTTGATGAAAAAAAATATTTAACAGCTGTCGCAACAGACAGTCATAGAATGTCAATTTCGAAAATAAGACTAGAAAAGCAAATAGATTTTGAACCTATAATTTTACCAAAAAAAACTATTTATCAACTATGTTCTATCCTAGATAATTATGATGGTGAAGTAAAAATTTCAAATATGAAGTCAAAAATTAAATTTGAATTAAGTAATAGCATTTTAATTTCAAAACTTATCGATGGAAAATTTCCAAATTATATTCAAGTTATACCAAAAAATAATCAAAAAAAATTAGAGATTGATTTAAAATTATTCTTGAATTCAATTGATAGAGTTGCATCAGTATCATTTGATAAAAAAGATGGTGTGAAATTTAACCTAACAAAAGATACTTTAAATTTGTCTGTTAATAACACAAATAGTGGAGACGGTAATGAGACACTCTTAACAAAATTTGACCATGATTTAGAAATTAGTTTTAATTCTAGGTATCTGATTGACGTAGCATCTCAATTAGATGGCGAGAAAATTGAGTTATATTTTAATGATATGGGATCACCTGTCTTAATAAAGGATCCAAGTGATTTTGATAGTATTTTTATTGTAATGCCAATGAAAGGTTAGCAAATTAAATCTAGTTCATCATAAATTTTTTTTTCAAGTACTTGTAAAAATTCTTCTTTTTGTAAACCAGGTTTAATTGGTTTAAGTATAGATACAGTAATTATTTTATTAGTTTTTTTCATACCTTTTTTTGGCCACACATAACCTGAGTTGATCGCAACTGGTTGACACAAAATATTTAATTTTTCATAAATTTTTGATGCACCTTTTTTAAAAGGTGGTCGGTCCTCAGGCAAAACTCGTGTGGCTTGGGGAAAAATAACTATTGGTCTTTTAGAATTTTGAATTTTTTCTGAAATATCTTCAAAAAAATTAAGATTATCTTTTGTAATTTTATTTCTTTTTATTGAAATAGAGCCTATCTTTTTTAAGTACCATCCAAAAACAGGAATTTTGATAAGTTCATTTTTTAAAATAAACACTGGTGAATTAAAAATAGTTTGAAGAAAGAAGGTCTCAAACATTGATTGATGTGAAGAGGCGATGAAAAATTTTTCGTCATTGATTATATTATCTTTTCCTTTAATAACTATTTTAGTTGATAGAATGATTTTTAGACAATATTGGGACCAATAGCCCATAAGTTTTCCACCAAACAAAGTAATTCTTTGAGGTAACAAAAGTGAGGGTAAAAAAATTATTGATATAAAAATAATTCCTGAAAAAAAAGAAAATGAAAATAAAAAGTTTCTTATCATATTTAGAGAACTTTAAATTATTTCAGTAAGTTTTTGTCTTTTTGAGATCACCTTAGCTTTAGATTTTTCAATCAATATTTCTGCTGGTTTAGGTCTTAAATTATAATTTGAACTTAAGGATACTCCATAAGCTCCAACATCACAAATTATAATTAAATCATTCTCCCTTAATTTTTGAAAATTTTTGTAAGCTCCAAATTTATCAGTGCTCTCGCAGATTGGGCCAACAAATTCATAAACTTTATTTGCATAGTTATTATTTTTTACAGCTGGTTTAATTTGATGTTTTGCATTATATAAGGCCGGCCTTATAAGATCGTTCATAGCTGCATCTAGTATTATAAAATTTTTTTTGTATCCTTCTTTATTATAAATCACTTTTGATATCAAAATACCTGTATTGCCAATTATAGATCTACCTGGTTCTAGTATAATTTTAGATTTATTTTTTCTTAAAAATTTTTTTATACTATTAGAATATTTATCTAGATTTAAAGTCTTCTTATCATTATTATAATTAATTCCCATTCCACCACCTAAATCAATATATTCAAAATTAAATTTGGTTTTCTCTATAATTTTATCAAGAATCCCTAGCATTTTTTCATATGGTTTTGAGTCTAAGATTTGACTTCCTATATGGACGCTTAAACATTTCAAATTTAAATTTTTTGATTTTTTCGCATATTTGACAAGTGCTAAAAACACTTTGTCGGAAACTCCAAATTTATTTTCTTTTTTCCCTGTTGATATTTGGCTTAAAGTCCTTGCATCAGTATTTGGATTTAATCTAATTCCTACATTAACTTTAGTTTTGTGTTTTCTAGCAATTTTTTCTATTTGCAGAATTTCATTTTTAGATTCCGCATTTATTAGTAAAATTTTTTTTTTAATGGCATATTCAATTTCAACTTTAGTTTTACCTACTCCTGAAAAAACAATATTTCTTGGTTTTATACCTGCTTTAAGGGCTTTCATTAATTCACCAATTGAAACAACATCAGCTCCAAGACCCTGTTTATTAATTTCACGCAACAGATTTGTATTGGGATTTGATTTTACAGAAAAGCATATAATTGGATCAATTTTTTTAAAATTATTCTTCAAATTACTTATGTTATTCTTTAGCCTTTTTAATGAATAACAATAAAGCGGAGTTCCAAATTTGTTGGCTAGATAAGATGTTTTGACACCATCAATCAAAAATTTTTTATTTACATATTTCATGAATATTTTGTAACATCATAAGGTATTTTGGAAGCTGGTTCTTTATAGGTGGGATCTCCTCGTTTTCCACAAGACATTACTAGTAGGCAAATTATTAATAAAAGATAAAATTTTTTCATTATAATTGTTTCTTATATTTTAATATCATTTTTTTAATGTTATCAAAAGCGGTTCCTCCATAAGATTTCTTTGAATTTACAGAATTTTTTAAATCAAATACTTTTAAAACTTCTTTTGTTAAACTCGGCTCAACTTTTTTTAAATCATATAATGTTAACTCGTTTAATTTTTTTTTTCTTTTCTCAGCCATATTTATTATAGCAGCCGTCTTTTGATAAGCTTCTCTAAAAGATCTGGAATGGTTTTTAACAATATAGTCAGCTAAATCGGTCGCAGTAATATAACCATTGCTGGCCAGCTCTAACATTTTTTTTTTATTTGGATTAAAATTATTTAAAGTTTCTTCGAGAATTTTTAAACAGTTATTTAAAGTATCATTGGTTTTAAAGATTATCTCTTTATCTTCCTGAAGATCTTTATAATAAGATAAAGGTAATCCTTTAAGCACAGTTAACATTGAAAATAAATTTCCATACATAACTCCTGTTTTTCCTCTCAAAAATTCTAACATGTCTGGATTTTTTTTTTGAGGCATTATGGAAGATCCTGTAACAACTTTGTCAGACAAATTTATTAAATTAAAACCATCAGAGTTCCAAATTATTAATTCCTCAGCTATTCTGGATATATGCATTGCACATACAGAACAACTATATAAAAAGTCTATAACAAAATCTCTATCTGATATCGTATCCACCGAATTGTTAGTAGGGTTTTTAAAACCTAATTTTTTGGTTGTAAGGTTTCTGTCAATATTGAAGGAAGTTCCTGTTAATGCGCATACTCCAAGAGGGTTTTCATTGAGACTTTCTAAATTATTTAAAAATCTTTTTCTATCCCTACTAAACATTTCAACATAAGACATTAAGTAATGACCTAAAGATAAAGCTTGAGCATTTTTTAAGTGAGTAAAACCAGGCATGATGGTTTTAATATTTTTTTCAGCAATTTTAAGATTAGTTTTAATTAATTTTTTTAAAGTTAAGTCTATGTTTTGAGTAGCTGATTTCATCCATATCTTTAAATCTGTAATAACTTGATCATTTCTTGATCTAGCTGTATGAATATAGCCCGCATCATCACCTATCAATTGTGTGAGTCTTCTTTCTATGTTCATATGAATATCCTCAAATTCTTGATTAAATTCGAATTTATTATTCAATATTTCTTTTTCAATTTTATTAAGTCCATAGATAATTTTATTTTTGATTTTAAAAGAAATAATTTTTTGTTTAAAAAGCATTTCTACGTGAGCGATTGATCCAATTATATCCTCTTTAAAAAGTTTCTTATCAATGTTAATTGAGCTACCATATCTTTTATAGAGAGCAGATGTCTTTGTTTTTATTCTGCTATTCCAAATTGCCTTATTGTTTTTATTTTTTACCATGATAATTATTTATACATTTTTAATATGAGATTTTTAGTAATATTTATATTTTTAATTTCAAACACGTTTGCTAACGAAACCCCAAATATTAAAAACCTTATAATTAATAAAGAATTAAAAGAATATACAAATTTAACCTTCTTGGATGATCAAAATAATCAATTAAATTTAGCCAATTATAAAGGAAATGTTTTATTATTAAATTTTTGGGCAACTTGGTGCGCTCCATGCAAAGAGGAGATGCCATCATTAGATTTATTGAAATCAAATAAAGATTTAAATAACCTTAAAATTTTTCCTGTAAATGTTGGACAAGATAATATTAAAAAAGCTAAAAAATTTTTTCATGACATGAATATTAAAAATTTAGATTTATATTTTGATGAAAATATAAATTTAACTAAAAAGTTTGCTTTAAGAGGAATCCCGACTTCAATTTTAATAAATAAAAATGGCAAAGAGTTTGCAAGAATAATTGGTTCAATAGATTTTAATGAAGAAAATTTTATTGAGTGGCTAAAACTTTATAATTAATTTTTAAAAAAATATGCAAAGCCTACTAATACAATAATAGCTATAAATTGTAATATTACTCTTAGCTGCATTAATTTATTTGAGTATTTTTTACTAGTCTCACCTCCTTTGAATAAAGTTCCAATTCCGAGTATAAGAACTACTCCAACTACGATTAATAATGCTATAGATAACACTTTTAAAATTATTCCAGAAATCATTTAGTTATTGTAGGTTGTTTTAAAAATAAAAAAACATTAATTATAAACTATGACATTTTGTCTTGATACAATAATACTAAAACCTGAGAATGGTTTAGAAATTGAAAATGCGATAATCCTACTTCATGGATATGGTGGCGATGGTCAAGATATTAGCATGTTATCTTTAGGTTGGAGACGTCATTTGCCTAATACAATTTTTATTTGTCCAAATGGTCATGAAAAATGTTCAATAAATCCCTCAGGTTATCAATGGTTTGATTTATCAAAGGATGATCCAGAATATATTCTGAATGAATCTAAAAAAGCGGAAACTAAACTAAATAAATTTATAAATGAAATAAAAAATGAGTTTAACTTACAGAATAATAAAATTTGTTTATCTGGCTTTAGTCAAGGGTGTATGATGTCATTAAACTTAGGCTTAATTTCTGATCAAAGATATAATTGTATAGTTGGTTTTTCTGGAAAAATAATCAATCAAGAATATTTAATTAAAAGAAAAAATGTAGATGCAGATATTTTGATGATTCATGGTGACGCAGATGAAATTGTTTCATCTAATTTTTTGCTTGAAGCTAAAGACTTTTTTATTAGGAATAGTGTTAACGTCGAAACACGACTTATAAAAAATTGTGGTCATCATATCCCAGTAGAAGCTTCAAGCATAGGATTAAATTATATTTTAGAAAAATTTAATAATCGCTAGTTATTGAAATAATTTTTCAATTAAGTTACTATTATGCGATGAATAATTTTGTTGAACAAAATGTATCTTTAGAAAAATGTCCCGCATTAGTTCTTAATGCAGATTACAGACCACTAAGTTACTATCCTTTATCTTTGTGGTCTTGGCAAGATACCGTTAAATCAGTTTTTTTAGATAGAGTTATTATAGTAAGTAATTATGATAGAATAATTAGGAGTCCATCTTTTAACATGCAGCTACCGAGCGTTATTGCATTAAAAAATTATATTGTGCCCCAAACTAAACCAAGTTTTACAAGATTTAACGTTTTTTTAAGAGATAAATTTTCTTGTCAATATTGTGGTAGTGGCGAAGAGCTAACTTTTGATCACTTGTTGCCAAGATCTAAAGGGGGAGAAACTAATTGGGATAATGTTGTAACAGCTTGTTCTGAATGTAATGTTAAAAAGGGTGGTAAACTTTTAAAAACATCAGGAATGAAGTTAAGTCAGTACCCTTATCAACCTTCAACAGAAGATCTACATCGTAATGGAAAAAATTTTCCTCCAAATTATTTACATAAAAGTTGGATGGATTATTTGTATTGGGATGTTGAGCTTGAAGCTTAATCTCTAAACTTTTTCTGAAATACGAATAGCTATCTTTGAACCTGTTTTAATTATTTTGTCCATAATTGAGTATAAACCTTTTTTTGAAGCACCCTCCTCATAGGCTATATCTTTATGATCTAGCTCATCTTGTCTAAATTTAGTTATCTTTTTTTTTAACTCTTTTTCTTCAGGACCTAACTGATTAATTTGATCTAAATAATGTTTGTCTATTACTTCTTCAACTGATGCAGTACACAACATCGCTGCTTTTTTTCCTAGTAATGTTGATCCAAATCCTAAACCTATACCCATTAAATCCCATAAAGGTAAAAATTTTGTAGGTTTAATATTTCTTTTTTTTATTTCATTTTCAAAAAATTGACAATGTTCTATCTCATGTTCTTTCATATCTTCAATTGTCTTCTTTAGACTCTCGTTATTGACAATAGTATTTAGAGCCAATAACTGACCTTCATAAATTTTGACCGCTCCTCTTTCACCAGCGTGATCAACTCTTATAAATTCTTCAACTTTATTACTCGTTTTTTTCATATTTAATATAAATTTTTATGAGGGTTATAATTAATAATAAACTTAACACAACATTAATACTTGTTAGAGAAAATCCAAAAATCCTAAATGTCACATCCTTACAGCTTATAGCTTTTTTGCTTAACTCTTTAAGTAAATCTTCTTTAGTTATATTTTCTGTAAAATTTCTTGCGTTGCATACAGTTGATTCCTCAAAAAAGCCTTGCTCAATTCCATAATGATAAATAGAAATTATAAACGAAAAGACAAAAGTGAGTATCAATAGCAAAGTTAAAAAGTTTTGATTTTTTTTTACAATAAAAATTATAGAAATTAAGATTATACTTATCCCATAAGGAATTCTCTCTACAATGCATAAATTACATGGTTGATAACCTAAAATATATTCTACAAAATACGCAAAAATCAATGCGATAAAGCTAATAATTAAAACAATTTTTAGATAAAGTTCTTTTTTTAAATCAAACATAAAATTTTATAATTAGATAAATTGATAAGCAAATTATAACAATTAATATTCCAATTATCGTAAACCATTTTGACCCGTGCTTTTCCATGAATTCAGTAAATAAATTCCCAAACTTATAAGATAAGAATGATACTATAAAGAACCTCAACCCTCTCGAAACCAAACTAATTAATATGAATACAAAGAAATTAAAACCTATTAGGCCGCTTGCAATGGTAAAAACTTTATAGGGAAGAGGAGTAAATCCTGCTAAAAAAAGTATACCTAACCAGGCATAAAAACCATCACTATTAACTAAATTTTTTTTGATATAAGATAATTTATTTTCATATCCATAAAAACTCATAATTTGTGATCCAAAATCAAAAAAGAAAGCTCCTATTAAGTAACCTAACATACCACCCATAACAGAAAAAAACGTTGTAATAAGAAAGATTTTGATAAAATCATTCTTTTTTGAGATCACCATCGGTATAACCATAACGTCAGGAGGAATAGGAAAAAAAGAACTTTCAACAAAAGATACAAGTGCCAAGTAGTACTTCGAACTTTTGTGTGCCGCTAAATCTAAACATTTTTTGTAAAGATTATTAAACATTTTTTGGTTTTAATATAATTTTAGTTCTTATACTATTTAATAAATTATTAAATAATTATGGGCGAATGGCGGAACTGGTAGACGCGCACGACTCAAAATCGTGTTTCGCAAGAAGTGAGAGTTCGATTCTCTCTTCGCCCACCATATTATGGAACTAAAAAATATAAATAGCCTAGTAGAGCTTTTTTTTAGAAAATCGGAAGAAAATATTCCAAAAAAATATAGTCTAAAAGAGCCAGCGTTTTTAATAAATCTTAAACCTAAAGATCATGAATTAGCTGAATTAAGAGAGCCAATTTCTTATTCTTGGAGATTAATAGATGGATATATAAGAATATTATCTAATTATCTAAAAAAAAAAATTTCTAAAGGTGATAGATGTATATTAATCTCAGAAAATAGACCAGAATGGTTAGTTTCTGATTTATCAATTATGAATGCAGGTGGAGTAACAGTACCCTTATTTACTACTTACTCTGATAAAGATTACGAATATATAATTAAAGACTGTTCACCAAAAGTTTGCATTGTTTCTAATCAGGAACAATTTGATAAGATTAAGAAATTTATCGCTAAAGATATAACACTCATATCAATAGATAGGATTGATGAAAAGGCAGACCTTTTTCATAATATCTTTGCTGATTATCAAAATAATTTGATTGATGAAAATTTTGAAATTGTTCATTCTGTTAATTTTGATTTAAAAAGAAATGATCTTGCATGCATTATTTATACTTCTGGAACGACCGGAAATCCAAAAGGAGTAATGTTGAGTCATGGTGGAATTTTATCCAATTGTGAGGGTGCATTAGATATTTTAGTGCCCTTATTTAAAAATGAAAAACCAGTCTTTCTAACGTGGTTACCATTATCTCATTCATATGAACATGCAGTTCAATTTGTTCAAATTTCACTTGGCGCAAAAGTATATTACGCTGAAAGTCTGGAAAAATTATTATCCAATATGTCGGTTGCAAAACCGACAATAATGACAGCAGTCCCTAGATTTTATCAAAATTTATACAGTAAAATTTATATGAATTTTTCAAAACAAAAGGGTCTTACGAAGAAGCTGATTTTATCTACGATCTCACTCGGGATTAAAAAACTAAATAAAGGTAAATTAAGTTTGAAAGAAAATTTCATTAATTTTTTCTGTGAAAAATTGGTAAGAAGAAAAATTAAAAATCAATTTGGTGGTAAACTAAAGGCCTTTGTTTCCGGAGGGGGTGCTTTAGATCAAAAAATTGGTGAATTTTTGAATTCTATAGGATTACCAACTTTACAAGGATATGGATTAACTGAAGCCTCTCCTGTTGTTAGTTGTAATATTCCTGGAAAAATTAAGATTGAAACAGTGGGCCCCCCTTTCAAAACTAATAAAGTAAAAATTGCTGAAGATGGTGAGATCCTAGTTAAAGGTGAAAACATTATGCTAGGTTACTGGAATAAAAAAAAAGAAACAGATGAAGTAATTAAAGATGGCTGGTTACATACTGGAGACATAGGATTGATCAACCATCAAATCATCTCCTTTGTTTAAATCTCTAACTACCTCTGCTAGTTCATAAATTTTACCTGAAGAAATTTTAGCCTCATATTCTTGTGCTCTTCTACTCCACATTGATCTTTTAATTTTTGGCTTACTTTTTAGAATTGAAATACATTTATTTACTTGATTTATAGTTGCTAATGAACGGAGATGAGACTGTTTATTGACTGGAACCATTCCATTGGCTTTATCTTTTTCAAATTTTATTACATACGTTTCTACATCTATCCCACCAATGCTAATTTTTTTAACCTCTGATATTTGTCCAACACCATGTTTTGGATAAACAACATAATCTTTAATTTTATACTCTCTTTTTTCAGATGCTTGTTTATTAACCTTTTTTATTTCAGGTTTAACTTCCGTCCCTTTTGCAATTCTTAAGTTCTCAGTTTTTAACTCTAAATCTTTTTGAGTATTTTTATTTTGTTTTTTTGTATTATTCTTTTTTAATTTTAGGTTTGGTGATTTTTTAATTTTTTTAATCGGTTTTTTTATTTTTTTTGCAACCTTAATTTTTGTAACCTTTTTTTTTGTTTTTGATTTTTTCTTAAATGTTCTCTTTAAAATATTTTTCAAACTTATTTTGCTCATCTTTATAGTTTTCGTGATCCGATGGTGGATCTTTTTTTTCACTTATATTTGGCCAGATTTCAGAATATTTTGTGTTGATCTCTAACCATTTGTCGCTTCCTGGTTCTGTGTCAGCTTGTATTGCATTAACTGGACATTCAGGTTCACAAACGCCACAATCTATACACTCATCGGGTTTAATTACAAGCATATTTTTACCTTCATAAAAGCAGTCAACCGGGCAAACATCAACACAATCAGTTAGCTTACACTTAATACATTTATCATTAACTAAATAAGTCATTATAAATTCTCATTTTTTATCTTTTCTTTGATATCCCCCATTACTTTGTTATCAATGTACAACAATCCACCAAGCCTTCTCATTAAACTTGTCTCATAGATATCCGCCTCATTGTTAGAGTAAATAATTCTCCACAATGTCTCAATAATTTGAATTTTATTGTCTTCATTCATTTTTTTACTTGTTTTGTAAAACTAAGTATTTGATTAGAATTATCTTCTATTTTTATTGCCTCATTAAATAATTTATCTAAATGATCATTTTTTGTCCCAATTTTTAGCATTGTTTGTTTGATAATATTTTCCTCTTTTTCAGAGAAGTGCTCATCAATTTTTGCTGCATGAATCAAAAGAGCACATATTTCAACTAAATTACTATTAATATTTACTTCCTCTTTTTTTTTAAAAAACATCAATTAGTTTAAATTAAGATTTTTAAGAACCATAAAAGGGCTTTCTTTATTAGGTTTTTCTAAAAAAATCTTTTTATTTTTTTTAGGGGGGTTATATTTAAAGAAAAGATCATTATTTTTTTCGAAAATTTTATAATTCATAATACCAATTAACCTTTTAAAATTTTCTTTACTACAGCCTAGTAGATTAATCATCTCTGGGACCATTTTGATCATATTTTCATTTTCTTTATTATCAGAATTCAATATTTGTATAAATAATCTCTCAAGAATATCAATTCTAACAAAAAAGGTATCGAATTTCTCAAAACCACATAACAACATGAAATTTTTATTTTTATAATCCTTATCGTTTAAAAAGTTCAAACCAAATGTTGGAGGTTTTAAATTGAAATATTTTTGATGATAATTTTTCCATAGTAATGTTCTTAAGGAAACTGCATCAGGTTTTATTAATCTAAACAAAAATACATGATATCTTCCAAATTTCACTCCTATGTTACGTAAAATTTTTCTTTCATTTTGATCTAGTTTGTCTAAATATTCAGAAACTTTTTCCCTTTTAATTACACCATTATTTTCATAAAGTTGATATGCTAAAGCTTTTGTTGAAGGATTTTTTTCTTTTATATTTTTTAAATCGATTAAACTTTTTAAAACTGTACCAATTTTGTTTTTTAACCATTTACTGATAAAATCTAATAACTTTTGCTTTTGATTTTGTTCTAAAATGTCGTCAACTATTAATTCTAAATTAGGATTTAGATAATCTTTACCAGCAGTCAACCTCGCGATTGATGAATTATTCCAATAAATTTTAGAATCATCTCTAAGTTCAACAAGACCAGTTTCAATTATAATTTTAACTCTTTTTTCGAGTTCAGGACCAACAGATTGCCTGGCGGCTTTTTTTAGAGATTTAATGTCAGTTTCTAAGGCTCCTTTTTTTAAATCCAATTCTAGTTTGAGACCATTTATTTTACCGATAAACTGATTGTCGATTATTACATCATTATTATTTAAAATTTTTGTATTAAACTCCATATCCTGTTTCAAACCTCTGGCAAGAATACTTGCACGTTTATCAATAAAAGTTTTTGTAAGTTCCTCATGTAATCTATCTGAAAGTCTGTCCTCTAATAACTTAGTTTTTTCTATCCAATAATTATGATTTTCCACCCAATTATTCTTATTTGAAACATATGACCAAGTTCTTACATTTGCAATTCTATTTGACAAAGAATCTACATTTCCATCTAATTTATCAAGTTTCATTAACTGTAATCGCATATAATCGTTAGAAATTTTGCCTGTTTTACTGTTTAAATATTTAAAAACATTTCCAATTACCTTATAGTGATTACCGTATGTTTTTTTAACAAAATCTGGAATTTGACAACATTCCCACAAAAGTCTTAATTTTTCTTGATTAAACTTGATATTTTCAAAATTTTTGTCTTTTAAAAAAAACTTTAAAGCTTTTTCATCCTCACATTCGTATATTTTTCTCAACCAGCCTTTATGGGGTTTTTCATCTAGTGATCTTATTAATGAAGTGGAGTTATTAAAATTCAAATTTGAATTTCTCCAAAATAAATAGCCAATCTCCTCAAATTTATGATTTTCGAGTAATTCAACATCCTCAGGGCTAATTAACCCACATTGACCGGTTATCCCAAAGC
This sequence comes from uncultured Pelagibacteraceae bacterium, assembly GCA_902597575.1. GTDB lineage: Bacteria > Pseudomonadota > Alphaproteobacteria > Pelagibacterales > Pelagibacteraceae > Pelagibacter. Next base: position 34,572 of record CACJYF010000007.1, read on the forward strand.
TTCCATCATTCATATATCTCCCTGCTCTACCAGCAATTTGACCAATTTCAGATAAGTTTAATCGTCTTAATTTTTTTCCATCAAATTTTTTCAAATTTGAAAAATACACGTGATTGAGATCCATATTTATACCCATCCCAATTGCATCTGTTGCAACTAAAAAATCAACATCGCCAGATTGATATAATTCGACTTGAGCATTTCTAGTCTTTGGACTGAGAGACCCCATAACAATTGAGGCTCCCCCTTTTTGTCTTCTGATAAGTTCAGCTATTGCGTATACTTCTTCCGCAGAAAATGCAATTATAGCCGTTTTTCGATCTATTCTTGAAATTTTTTTGTGGCCAGAATAAGAGAGTTTTGACAAACGATTTCTATTAATAAATTCTACATCGTCATTTAGTTTGGTAATAATATTCCTAATTGTACTTGAACCCATAAACATCGTTAATTTTTCACCTCTCATATTTAAAAGTCTATCCGTAAAAATATGACCTCGTTCATGATCTGAGCACATTTGAATTTCATCAACAGCAACAAAATCTAATTGCTTATCAATTGGCATAGACTCTACAGTGCATAGAAAATATTTAGCATTTGATGGAATAATTTTTTCCTCGCCAGTTATTAATGCCACTTTGTCTGAGTTTAGCCTTTTTAGTACTTTGTCGTAGACCTCACGCGCTAATAATCTTAAAGGAAAACCGATCATACCACTTTCAAAAGACAACATTGTCTCTATTGCAAGGTGTGTTTTTCCAGTATTAGTCGGACCAAGAATTGCTGATATTTTTTTTTTAATCATTCTATGTTTGGTATACCTTTTTTTTAACCTACCAGATATTGTTAGTGTTAAAGAACAAAAATAGACTAAAACAAGACCGAATCGAAGGTTTAAAAGTTCTCATTTTAAAATTAATAAAATTATTTTAGCACATATATAAAGTTTTATATAATTATTAATATTTGCTTTTTAGATGTTTTTAATAATTGATTAGTTTATTTCATCTTTAAAAAATTAGTCAAAAATACTAGGCATTGATAGGCTTTCATTTTAGGATTTTCCAAATACCGTTTGCTGCAGTTATTATTTCATTGTTACACTTAAGTTCACAAAATAAAAACACAAGTGTTTTAGTCTTTTTTAAAATTTTAACATTTCCGATAATTTCGTCTCCAACTTTAGATGTACCAATAAATTTTAAATCTAATGAAATTGTTACACACCGTGATGGCTTTGCTGACCTGTGAGCGGCAGAACCAGAACCAGCATCAATTAAAGCCGCAAGATAGCCACCATGAGTGATACCAGCTGAATTTAGATGGTTTTTTGTTATGGTAGATTTAAATTCATACTGATTTTCAGAAGTTTGTCTAAATAAAACTCCCCCATTATGCTTCATAAATCCTGGTTTTAAACTTATTTGTTCAAATTTGTCTGTCATAGAATTCTTACAATATAAAAGTTAAAATTAATAAAATTATAAAGATTATTATAAAAAAATATATTACGGATCTTTGCAAGGAAGATTTAAGTATCCAATCAAACATTTTTTTGGTGCGCCTGCTAGGAGTCGAACCCAGAACCTCCTGGTCCGTAGCCAAGCGCTCTATCCAGTTGAGCTACAGGCGCATTTATAATTTTATTTAAATACAATATATTAATTTTTAGTATATTTTAATTATAAGATAAATTTAAAAAATTAATGATAGATAGATCAAAAGAAGTGGTCATTGTTAGCGCTGTTAGGACACCTATAGGATCTTATAGAGGTTCATTAAAAAAAATGAGATCTGATCAGCTTGGATCTTTAGTGATCAAAGAAGCTTTAAAATTAACTAAATTTAGTCCAGATGAGGTAGACGAAGTAATAATGGGCCAAGTATTGACTGCTGGAGCTGGACAAAACCCTGCTAGACAAGCTGCAATAAACGCTGGAATACCAATTTCAAAACCAGCCCATGTAATTAATCAAGTTTGTGGGTCTGGATTGAGAGCAGTAATATCGGGATATCAATCTATCAAATTAGGAGAGTCATTAAATGTTATTTCTGGGGGACAAGAGAATATGTCAATAGCACCACATTCAATTTTTTTTAGAGATGAAAGAAAAATTTCAGAAGATAAACTAACCGATACAATGATTAATGATGGATTAATGGATGCTTTTAATAATTATCATATGGGAGTTACAGCGGAAAATATTGCAAAAAAATTTGACATATCTAAAAAGGAACAAGATGAGTTTGCTCTAATTTCTCAAAAAAAAACAGAAGAAGCAATCAAAAATAATAAATTTGATGATGAATTAGTTAAAATTAATCAGGGCAATAACATGCTAAACTTAGATGAGCATCCACGAATAGGTCTAAAAATTTCGGATTTAGAAAAACTTAAAACAGTTTTCAAAGAAAATGGAACAGTCACACCTGGAAATTCTTCTGGTATAAATGATGGTGCTGCAGCTTTATTTTTAACCAATATTAAAGAAGCAGAAAAAAAATCTATCAATCCGCTTGCAAAAATAGTTTCATGGGCATCAGTTGGAGTAGATCCAACTTTAATGGGTCTAGGGCCAATAGAAGCCGTTCGCAAGGCAATTAATATAGCTGGATGGGATTTAGATGAGGTTGATTTATTTGAAATCAATGAAGCTTTTGCAGCTCAAAGCATAGCTGTAATTCGTGAGTTAGGTGTTGACCCAAATAAAGTCAATGTAAATGGTGGTGCAATCGCTCTAGGTCATCCCATTGGTGCGTCAGGAGCAAGAATACTCGTAACTTTAGTACATGAAATGAAGAGACAAAAAAAAAGTAAGGGTTGTGCAACTCTCTGTATTGGAGGTGGAATGGGTATAGCTTTATGTATTGAAAGAATTTAGGAATTTGTCTTTCTGTACTTCCCTTCTAGTAATATTTTTTGTATCCACATTTTAGCGTCTATGTGTGTATTATAATTTGAATGAATAAGTGATTTTAATAACTTTTTAATCATTTTTGGATTTAAGAATAAAAGAGTGTCAAAAAATAGGACAGAATGTGTTAAAAATTGCAATTAACTATATTTTTATAGTGTATAAAACATAAAAATGACTGAAAAATTATTAGTTCCTGATATTGGCGATTTTGAAAATGTTGAGGTAATTGAAATACTTGTTGCAGAGGGTCAAGAAATTAAAATAAACGATCCAGTGGTCACTATTGAGAGTGACAAATCCAGTGTTGAAATTCCATCAACTTTTTCAGGAAAAGTTGAAAACATAAAGGTAAAAGTTGGTGATAAAGTCTCAAAAGGGGATTTGCTTTTAAATATATCTAGTTCTAGTGAAAAATTGTCTAAATTAGAAGAGGTTCCCAAAAATACTGAAAATTTAATTTTAGAGGCGGAAAATTCTTTAAAAAAAAATAAAGAACAAGAAAAGCAAATTCCAGAATTAGATAGAGAAAAATCTAGCATAATTGAAGTTGTAAATGAGGGCGATATTGATCCTTTAGAGACACGAGAATGGTTAGAGTCTCTCTCAGATGTTATTGAAAAAGATGGCAATCAGAGAGCTCACTATTTGATTAAGGAATTAATTAATAAAGCTTATATGGAGGGCGCCAATATTCCATACACGCAAAATACCCCCTATATAAATACGATTCCTGTGAGTGAGGAGAAGAAATCAAATGGTGATCAGAATGTAGAAAGAAGGATTAGGTCATTGATTAGATGGAATGCTGCTGCAATGGTAGTTAGAGCAAATAAAAAATTTCCTGAACTTGGGGGTCATATTGGAACTTTTGCATCTGCTGCAACTTTATATGATGTTGGTATGAATCATTTTTGGAGAGCTAAAAATAATAAATTTGGAGGAGATCTTATTTATTTTCAAGGTCATAGTGCACCAGGTATGTATGCTAGAGCATTCCTTGAGGGAAGGCTTAATGAAAAACAATTGGACTCTTTTAGACAGGAAGTTAAGCCTGGCGGTTTATCTTCATATCCACATCCTTGGTTAATGCCAAACTTTTGGCAATTTCCAACAGTCTCTATGGGTTTAGGACCAATGTTAGCGATTTATCAAGCAAGATATATGAAATATTTGATTAATAGAGGCCTAATTAAAGACGAGGGTAGAAAAGTTTGGTCATTTTTGGGTGATGGTGAAATGGATGAGCCAGAGTCTTTAGGAGCAATTGGTTTAGCGGCTAGAGAAAATTTAGATAATCTAATATTTGTTGTAAATTGTAACCTTCAAAGATTAGACGGTCCTGTGCGAGGTAATGGCAAAATTATACAAGAATTAGAGGGAATTTTTAGAGGAGCAGGATGGAATGTTATTAAAGTAATTTGGGGTTCTTATTGGGATTCATTGTTAGCTAATGACAAAACAGGTCATCTTATTAAGACAATGAATGAAACAGTTGATGGAGAATATCAAGCAATGAAAGCAAGAGATGGAGCTTACGTTAGAGAAAAATTTTTTGGAAAATATCCAGAAACTTCGGAACTTGTCTCAAGCCTTTCTGACAAAGATATTTGGAGATTAAATAGAGGTGGACATGATCCTCATAAAGTTTTTGCAGCATATGATAAAGCATCTAAAAATATCGGTAGTCCCACTGTAGTAATTGCTAAAACTATAAAGGGTTATGGCATGGGTAAAAGTGGTGAAAGTGTAAATACGACTCATCAGACTAAAAAGTTAGATGTTGACGATTTAATGTATTATAGAGATAGATTCGATGTCCCATTAACAGATCAGCAGGTTAAAAATATTGAGTATTATAAGCCAGATCAAAATTCACCTGAAATAAAATACATTAAAGAAAGAAGACTTCAGTTGGGTGGCTTTATTCCTGAGAGAACTACTTACGCAAAACCCATTAAAGCACCTCCAAAAGATATTTTTGATAATATGAAAGTTTCTACAGGTGAAAAAGAAATGTCGACCACAATGGCATTAGTCAGAATGTTGACAAATCTTTTAAGAGATAAAAATGTTGCATCTAGGCTGGTCCCAATCATTCCTGACGAAGCTAGAACATTTGGAATGGAAGGTTTTTTTCAAAAGATAGGAATTTACGCACATGAAGGTCAAAAATATGAGCCAGAAGACTCTGCTCAACTAAGTTCGTATAAAGAGGAAAAGAGTGGTCAAGTTTTAGAGGAAGGAATTAACGAGGCCGGAGCTATGTCATCATGGATTGCTGCGGGAACTTCATACACAAATCATGACATAGAAATGATACCAATTTATCTTTTCTACTCAATGTTTGGTTTTCAGAGAATTGGAGATTTTGCTTGGGCAGGTGCAGATAGTCAGTCCAGAGGATTTTTAATTGGAGCTACTGCTGGACGAACAACTCTTGCTGGGGAAGGTCTACAACATCAAGATGGTCATAGCCACATAATGGCCTCGACTATTCCTAATTGCAGATCATACGATCCAACATTTCACTATGAGCTCGCAGTAATATTTCGAGAAGGTTTAAGAAGAATGCATGAGAAAAAAGAGAATATTTTTTATTATATTACAACCATGAATGAAAATTATCCTCATCCAGAAATGCCGAAAGATAAATCATGTGAGGAGGGTATTTTAAAAGGAATGTACAAAATAAAGGAGTTTAATAAGTATAAAAAAACTAAAATTCAATTTCTTGGATCTGGCACAATATTGAGAGAAATGATAGCTGGTGCAGAAATATTACAAAATGAATATCAAATCGATAGTGAGATTTGGAGTGTAACAAGCTTTAATGAATTAAGAAGGGATGGTCTTGACGTAGAGAGATATAATCTTCTAAATCCTGATAAAGAACCCAAAAAAAGCTATGTAGAAAAATGTTTAGGTAACGCTGAAGGACCAATTTTAGCAGCCTCTGATTATATGAGAATGAACTCCGATCAGATAAGACCTTATGTAAATAAAAGTTTTTATTCACTAGGAACAGATGGATTTGGACGAAGTGATACAAGAAAAGAGTTAAGAAAATTTTTTGAGGTTGATAAGGAACATATCACAACATATGGATTGAGCATTTTAGCTAAGGAACAGCTTATTGCATCAAAATACGCTAAAGAAGCAATTAAAAAGTATAAGATTGATGCTGATAAACCTATGCCAACAAAATTATAGAATGTCAAAAAAAGATATAAAAGTTCCAAACATTGGTGAATTCAAAGATGTAGAGGTTATTGAAATTTTAATCAAAGAAGGTCAAGAGATTAAAAAAAATGATCCTTTAATCACAATTGAAAGTGATAAATCGAGTGTTGAAATCCCCTCATTACATGATGGATTAGTTACAGAATTAAACTTAAAAGTTGGTGATAAGGTTTCTGAGGGTAGTAAGATTTTAGAAATTGAATTAAAAGACAACAATTTAGAAACTAAAGAAATACAATCAACCAAAAAGGAAAACATCAAAGAAAACAAAATAGAAATTGAAAAAAAAGTTAGACCAAAAAATATTATTGTAAAAGATTTTTCAAAAAAAACTTCAGCCTCGCCAAAAGTCAGAAAATTTGCTAGAGAACTTGGTGTTGATATTAGCAAAGTTGAAGGTAGTGAAAGATTAGGAAGAGTAACTGAAAGTGATGTTAAGTCATTTGTTGCAAAAACTCTTGAGAGAAATATTGAAAAAGAATTTAAAAAAGATGAAATAATAGAACTAGAGTATCCTCACTCTGAATTTGGAAAAACCGAGATAAAGGATATTCCAAGGGTAAAAAAACTTTCATCTAAATATCTTATGAATTCTTGGTCCAATATTCCTCATGTGACCAATCATGACGAAGCAGATATAACTGAATTAGAGGAGTTTAGAACTTCTCTTACAGATATTTACACTGGAGAAAAAAAAAAAATTACTCCTTTAGCTTTTATTGTCAAAGCTTTAACTGCATCACTTAAAAAATTTCCAAATTTTAATTCATCTATTGATGAAATTGATAAAGGAAAAATGACTCTAAAAAAGTATTATCACATTGGAATAGCTGTGGATACGAAGCATGGGCTTATGGTACCAAAACTTAGAAATGCTGATAACAAGAACATAAATTTAATAGGTACTGAACTTAAAAAATTAAGTGATCAATGCAGAAATCTTAAAATTGATAAAAAAGAATTATTTGGTGGTTCTATGACTATAACGAGTCTAGGAGGTATTGGTGGTTCTTTTTTTACACCTATTATTAATTACCCTGAAGTCGCAATTCTAGGAGTTGGTAAATCTCAAAAAAAACAAATTTTTATTGATGGAAAGTTCATAACACGAACAATTCTACCTTTATCTTTATCTTATGATCATAGAATAATTGATGGAGCTGAAGCTGCTCGATTTAACAATGATTTGAAAGATAATCTAGGAAAAAATTTTGCTTATAAATTAGCTGTATAAAAGATATGTCAAAAACTCTATCATTATTTAGTGCATTACTTTGCACTTTCATTTGGGGGACTACATTCATTGCACAAGATACAGGTATGGATGACATTGGTCCATTCACTTTTAATTCTGTAAGATTTTTCGTAGGTTTTTTAGCGATTATTCCTTTAGCATTATTGTTTGAAGCAAAAAAACTAAAAAAGGAATTTAGATTTAATACGAAAACATTCATTATTCTGTCACTTTTAATTGGAGTGTCATTATTTCTAGGCTCAGCATTACAGCAGGTTGCGTTGCTTTACACCGATGTAGCAAATGCTGCTTTTTTTACAATTTTTTATGTTCCAATGGTCCCCATAATTATTTTCATCTTTAAAAAAGATTTTTTACATTGGAGTGTATGGCCATCAGTAATTTTATGTTTGATTGGTGGATATTTGTTAACAAATTTTCAAGATGCAACTGTAAGACTAGGCGACACTCTTGTGATATTGGGAGCTTTATTTTGGAGTACACATATTATTTTTACTGGTATGATTATTAAAAAGTACAATCTACCATTAACGATTGGTGCAATTCAAACTTTACTAGTTGCTTTATTTTCATTTATTATAGGTTTATTTTCTGAGGAATTTGTAATTGAAAATATTTTGAATGAAATAGATTCAATTTTATATGCTGGAATTTTGTCAGGTGGTTTTGCATTTGTTTTACAGATTTATGCTCAAAGAAATATAACACCAGCACCAGCAGCAATAATTTTTTCTTTGGAAGGTGTATTTGCAACGATCGCTGCTTGGTTTCTTTTAAATCAAATATTAGGAATTAATAATCTACTTGGTTGTTTTTTCATATTAAGTGGGGTCCTATTATCCCAATTAGTTCCATTAATTAAGAAAACAACCTAAGTATATATTATTAAAAATAAAATTAAGCCAAGAATTATTCGATATATTACGAATATATTGAAGGAAACTTTATTTATAAATTTAAGAAAATATTTAATTGTAAAAAATGAAAACATAAATGATAAGAAAGTGGCAATCAATAATAAGTAATTTATTTCTATTGTTTGTTCAAAAGCCTCTCTCAAACCAAGGAAACTTGCTCCTGTTAAAGCAGGTATAGATAATAAAAAAGAAATTTTACTAGAGTCAATTCTATTAAAATTTAAAAACCTTGCTGCAGTAATTGTTATTCCGGCCCTACTAACTCCTGGTATTAATGCTAATATTTGAAATAAACCTATTAATAAAACTGACTTAATATTCAAATCAGTAGAGATATTTCGACCAGCTTTTCTTTGATCAGCAAAAAAAAGTATGAGTCCAAAAAACAATGTTGTTGATGCAATTATTTTTGTGTTTCTTAAAAGATGAATAAATTCAGTGGTATATAAAATATATCCAAATATCATTAAAGGCAAAGAACCAACAATTATTAAACTTAATAATTTATTATTATTTCTTAAATCAAATAACTCTTTTCTAAAATAAAAAATTACCGCAATTAATGAGCCTAAGTGTAAACTTATATCTATCAACAAAGAACTTGTCTCTAAATCGTAAAAGTTTGATACCAATATTAAATGAGCTGATGAGCTTATGGGTAAGAATTCTGAAATTCCTTGAATTGAAGAAAGAATTAAAATTTCTATAAAATCTCGAAACATATAAGTGTCGTAACTTAAAAAATATTCATTTTAAACAATTCGATTTAATCATATTAGATATGCAAAAATCAGATTAAGTAGGTTTTAAGCTAAATATTGTTATAATTAGGTCAATTTTATTGACCTATATATTCCTTTTACTAATAAAAACAATGTATATCTTGCCATAAATTTTAAAAAAATATGACTGATAAAATGCTTAAATTCGTCAAAATAGGTCAACAAACTCCACCTAAAAGAGGAGTTGATAATAGAAAAGATGATTTTAATGAAATCTATGACGAATTTATAACTCAAAAAGCACAAGAGCAGTCAAGTAGATGCTCTCAATGTGGTGTTCCTTTTTGCCAAGTCCATTGTCCGTTAAGTAACAATATTCCAGACTGGCTCAAATTGACTGCTGAGGGCAGATTAAAGGAAGCTTATGAGTTATCTCAGAGCACAAACAACATGCCCGAGGTTTGTGGTAGAATATGTCCACAAGACAGATTGTGTGAGGGTAACTGTGTTATTGAGCAGTCAGGCCATGGCACTGTTACAATTGGATCAGTTGAAAAATATATTACAGATAGTGCATGGGAGAATGGATGGGTAAAACCAATTTCAGTTAAACATGAAAAAGATCAAAGTGTTGGAATAATTGGTGCTGGACCTGCTGGACTTGCAGCTGCTGAACAACTTAGAAAAAATGGATATCAAATAACTGTTTATGACAGATATGACAGAGCAGGTGGCTTGTTGATTTATGGTATACCAAATTTTAAATTAGAAAAACATGTAGTCGAGAGAAGAACCGAATTGTTGAAAGATGGTGGGATTAAATTTGAACAAAATTTTGAAGTTGGTAAGGATGCAACTTTAGAGCAACTGAGAAAAAAACATGATGCAATTTTAATTGCTACCGGGGTTTATAAACCAAGAGAGATTAATCTACCAGGAAATGACTTAGATAATATTTTTCCTGCTATGGAGTTTTTAACAGCATCAAATAAAAAGGGATTAGGAGACAAAGTTGATTTATTTGATAAAGGTATATTAAATGCTGAAGGTAAAGATGTTGTAGTTATTGGAGGTGGGGACACAGCAATGGATTGTGTTCGAACCTCAGTAAGACAAAAAGCTAACTCGGTTAAATGCCTATATAGAAGAGATAAAGATAATATGCCTGGATCTGCAAGAGAAGTAGCTAACGCAGAAGAAGAAGGTGTTGAATTTGTTTGGTTGTCTAGTCCAAAAGAATTTAAAGGAAAAAATAAAATTGAAAAATTAATTGTAGATCAAATCCAACTAGGAGATCCAGATGACTCAGGTAGAAGAAGACCAGAAATTAAACAAGGATCTGAATTTGAAATTAAAGCAGATATAGTAATAAAAGCTTTAGGATTTGATCCAGAAAATTTGCCATTGTTATTTGAAGCACAAGAGTTGCAAGTTACAAAATGGGGAACAATAAAAGCTGATTTTGATACTATGGAGACAAATATCAAAGGTGTTTTTGCTGCTGGAGATATTGTAAGAGGAGCATCTTTAGTGGTATGGGCAATAAAAGATGGTAGAGATGCTGCGTCGTCAATCAAGTCTTATCTTGAAAATATAGAATTAAAAAAATCAAAAGTTGCATAATGATCAATTATAAAAAAAATTTAGAATTACTTACTAAAAATAATGTTTATTCAGAAGAAATGGAGCATGATGCATGTGGAGTAGGGTTAATTGCATCGACAGAGGGAAAAAAATCAAGAGAAGTTGTAGAATATGGAATTGAAGCTTTAAAAGCTGTTTGGCACCGAGGGGCTGTTGATGCTGATGGAAAAACGGGTGATGGGGCAGGAATACATTTAGAAATACCCAAGGATTTTTTTGTTGAAAAAATAGAAGTCACAGGTCACACACACGATGGTTCCGATATTTGTGTTGGGATGATTTTTTTACCTAGGAATGATTATGCTGCACAGGAAAGCTGTAAAACGATTGTAGAAAGTGAGTTAACCAAAAATGATTTTAGTATTTATGGTTGGAGGCAGGTGCCTGTTAATCCAAAAGTTTTGGGAGAAAAGGCTCTTCAAACAATGCCAGAGATAATTCAAGTACTTTTCAAAGCAAATAATAAAAATCTAATTGATAAAGATCTTGAGAGAAAAATTTATGAGACAAGAAAAAAAATTGAGAATAAAGCGTTCAATTTATCATTAAATAATTTTTATATTTGTTCATTAAGCGCTAAATCAATTATCTATAAAGGCATGTTTTTAGCTGAAGCTATTTCAGATTTTTTCTTGGATTTAAGAGATATAAGATTTATTTCAAGATTTGCAATTTTTCATCAGAGATTTTCAACCAACACCGCTCCGAGCTGGAGTTTGGCTCAACCGTTTAGAGCAGTCGCCCATAATGGTGAAATTAATACTTATAAAGGAAACAAAAACTGGATGAGAGTTCACGAACAAGAGATGAGTAGTCCTTTTTTTGAGAATATTGAAAACTTAAAGCCAGTTATTCAAAAAGGTGTTTCAGACTCTGCGGCCCTAGATAATGTTTTTGAGTTATTAAATAAATCAGGTCAACCCGCTCCTTTAGCAAAATTAATGATGATCCCTGATGCTTGGTCAAAAAGAAATAAAACTCTACCAAAAAACCATCAACAACTGTTTAATTTTTTAAATAGCACAATGGAACCTTGGGATGGTCCTGCAGCAATTGCTGCAACAGATAATGAGTGGGTTATTGCAGCAAATGACCGTAATGGTTTAAGACCCTTAAGATACGCAATAACAAAAGATAAGTTTCTCTTTGCTGGATCTGAAACTGGAATGATTGAGTTAAATGAAAAAAGAATTTTATCAAAAGGAAGACTAGGCCCTGGTGAAATAATTGGGGTTAGAATTGAAAAAGGTAAATTATTTACGAATAACCAAATTAAAGACTATTTAGCAAAAGAATATAAACATTTTAATTCTCAGATAATAGATTTAGATGAAAAATTACTTATTTCTAATGAGAAACATAATTTTGATGGCGAAGATCTAAGGAGACGACAACACACTTTTGGCATAAGCTTGGAGGACTTAGAGTTAATTTTACATCCTATGGCAGAAGATGCTAAAGAGGCCACGGGTTCTATGGGCGATGATACGCCTTTAGCAGTTTTATCAGATAAATATAGACCACTTTATCATTTTTTTAGACAAAATTTTAGCCAAGTGACTAACCCACCAATTGACTCTCTAAGAGAAAATAAAGTTATGAGTTTAAAAACTAGATTTGGTAATCTTGGGAATATTTTAGATTTTGATACCCTTACAAAAGAAAATATTTATGTTCTGAATAGCCCGATATTATCGAATTCACAATTTAATAAATTTATTAATTTTTTTGGCAAAAACTCAGTTTCTATAGATTGTACTTTTTCGAATGAGCAAAATTTATTTGACTCTATTAAAAGGATTCAAAA
>CACJYF010000008.1 GCA_902597575.1 uncultured Pelagibacteraceae bacterium
AAAAGAAATTCGCATTGATGATGATCAAGACTCTATTTGGTTGACTGTTGATATTGGTGAGGGAGCAAGCTGTCATGTTGGATATAGATCTTGTTTTTATAGATCTATACCTTTAGGAATAATTCATAATGGAAGAGAAGTAAAAATGAAGTTTTTAGAAAAAGAAAAAAAATTTGACCCAGAAAAAGTATACAAAGGTGAACCAAACCCTACAAAAATTTGAATTATGAAAAACAATTACGGCTTAATTAAACCTTTCGGTCCATCTATTTTTAAAGCAAAAATTCCGGATGAATTGGTTAAGAAATTAAATGATTATATTGATAAGACAATTAATAATGAAGAACAATTTAAAGAACTTGATGTAGGTAAAACTTTAGTTGGTGATGTAAAACAAGAATTCAGATTAGATAAAAAAATAGTTGAAGAAAGCGGCTGGTTGAAATTTTTAGGAGACTCAGTGGCTGCATGGATTTATAGAGATATGGAGCAAAAAATTTCAGAGTTTAAGTTAATTGAAACTTGGGTAGTAAGACAATTTAAAAATGAATATAATCCCATACATTGGCACTCTGGCCACGTTTCAGGAGCAGGTTTTCTCAAAGTGCCTAAAACTTTTGGAAAACACTATCAAGAGAATAAAGCAAACTACAGAGGAGGAAACCTGGACTTAATAGATGGAAGTAGAAGATTTTTATCACCATCAAGATATCCAATTGAACCAAAAGTTGGAGATTTTTATTTTTTTCCTCATTATTTAATGCATACCGTTTATCCTTTTAAAGATACAGATGATGAAAGACGCTCGATTTCATTTAATGGGCTAATAGATAATAAAATTTTTAATATATTTGGATAAATCAATGCAAAAAAATGTTTTGGGTGAAAATCTAGAAAGTTGTTCATTGGATCCACTTACTGGATGGTATAGAGATGGCTGTTGTAACACTGATGAGAATGACAGAGGTTTACACACCGTTTGTGCAAAAGTAACTACCGAATTTTTAGAATGGTGTAAAGAAGCTGGTAACGATTTAATTACGCCACATCCGGAATATGGTTTTCCTGGTTTAAAGGATGGAGATGGATGGTGTGTATGTGCTAGCTGGTATGCTAGAGCTGTCGAAGCTGGTAAAGGTTGTCCAATTTATCTAAAAAGTACACATGAAAATACTCTGAAAATTTTACCTATCGAAACTTTAAAAAAATTTGCAATAGATTTGTCTTAATTACATATTCCCGTATTTAGGGCCACCCCCACCTTCAGGTGTTACCCAAGTGATATTTTGAGAAGGTTCTTTTATGTCACAAGTTTTACAATGAATACAATTTTGAGAGTTAATAACAAATCTATTAGATCCATTATCCTTTTGAACTTCATAAACGCCTGCTGGACAATACCTTTGCGCGGGTTCGTCATATTCATTTAATGTATAGTTAATTGGTAATGACGGATCTTTAAGTTTTAAATGAATAGGTTGATTGTCTACATGGTTTGTGCCGGTGAGATAAACTGAACTCGTTTTATCAAAAGTAATAACGTTATCTGGCTTAGGATAGTCAATTTTAGGCATTTTATTTGCTGGTTTTAATGTTTGATGGTCAGCGTGTTTGTGTTTTAGTGTAAATGGTAATTTTCCTCTAAACAAAATTTGATCGATACCTGTGAAAATAATTCCTAAAATTAAGCCCCAATTAAAACTAGGCTTAACATTTCTTGCTTCATAAAGCTCTTTGTATAACCAACTTTTTTTTAATTTTTCCTCAAAAATTGATAGCTCTTTATTATCCTTAATATGGTCATTAATTGTTTCTGCTGCAATTATTCCACTTTTCATAGCAGTATGAGATCCTTTTATCTTGGGCATATTCAAAGTACCTGCATCACACCCAATCAATAATGCTCCAGGCATAAACATTTTTGGCAAACTTTGAAAGCCACCTTCTATTAAAGCTCTAGCGCCATAGGAAATTCTTTTTCCACCCTCAATAATTTTTCTAATTGCAGGATGCGTCTTGAATCTTTGAAATTCATCGAATGGTGACAAATGAGGATTTTGATAATCCAAACCGATTACATAACCTAAGAATATTTGTTTATTTTCTGCATGATAGATAAAACTTCCTCCGTAGGTACTATTATCTAACGGCCAGCCAGCAGTATGCATTACCAAACCTTCTTGGTGATTTTTTTCATCCACTTCCCATATCTCTTTAAATCCTATTCCATATTGTTGTGGATCTTTATCTTTATCAAGATTAAATTTTTTAATTAATTGTTTTCCTAAGTGACCTCTGCAACCTTCTGCAAAAACAGTAACCTTTCCCAATAAATCGATACCTGGCTCAAAACTATCTTTTTTGTTTCCCTCTTTATCAATACCCATATCTTGAGTTGCTACACCTTTTACAGAACCATCATCATTAAATAAAATTTCACTTGCTGGAAATCCAGGGAAAATTTCAACACCAAGCGCTTCTGCTTGTTCTGCGAGCCATCTACATAAGTTCGCAAGGCTTATAATATAATTCTTATGATTTTTTTGAACTGCTGGTAATAACCATGTTGGCCAGCTTAATGATTTATTTTTTCCTAAAAATAAAAATTTTTCTTTGGTAACTTTAGTTTTAATAGGTGAATTCAATTCTTTCCAACCTGGAATTAATTCATCTAAAGCTCTTGTTTCAAATACATTTCCACTTAAAATATGGGCACCAATTTCTGATGCTTTTTCTAACAAGCAAATGTTTAGTTCTGAATTTAATTGTTTTAACTTTATAGCTGTAGCTAATCCTGATGGACCGCCACCTACAATTACTACATCATATTCCATTGTCTCTCTGGACATAAATTAATTTTTTACAGATTATATTATTTTTGTATAGTGTTTAATTTGTTTAATTCCTCTAAGAATTGAGGAACTGCCTCAAAAAGATCAGCTTCAAGACCATAGTCTGCAACACTAAAAATTGGTGCTTCTCCATCTTTATTTATTGCGACAATTACTTTACTTTCTTTCATTCCTGCTAAGTGCTGGATGGCCCCTGAGATACCAACAGCAATATATAAGTCAGGGACAACAACTTTACCTGTTTGACCAACTTGGTGATCGTTACTTATATATCCAGCATCAACTGCTGCTCTAGATGCTCCAATTGCTGCATTTAATTTATCAGCTAAAGAGGTAATAAGTTTAAAATTATCTCCACTCTGCATTCCTCTACCACCTGATACAACAACTCTAGCAGTGCCAAGTTCAGGTCTATCCGATTTTACCTCTTCTCTTTTTACAAACTTTGTTTTTGAAAATTCCTCACTGGCTTCAGCTTTTTCTATTGATGCTGATCCACCAGAACTTTCACAAGCGTCAAACGATGTTGGTCTTATAGTTACACATTTTTTTGTATCTTTACTTTTTACTGTTGCAAAAGCATTTCCAGCATAAATTGGTCGCAAAAAAGTATCGGGAGCAATAACTTTAGTTATATCACTGATTTGAGATGTATCTAGAGCAGCAGCAATTCTTGGCATTAAATTTTTACCAAAAGTATTTGCTGAACTTATTATGTGCGAATAGTTATCGGCTAATTTCACAATTACTGGTGCAAAATTTTCAGCAACAAAATTCTCGTAGTAATCTGCTTCGACTTGGATAACTTTCTTAACAAATTCTAATTTTGATAATGCTTTTGCTGCTTCGTCACATTTATTTCCAATAATTACAGCGTGAACATCATTGTCAATCTGTGATGCTGCGGTTGCTGCATTAAGTGTAAATGGCTTCAATTCTTTATTATTATGTTCTGCAATTAATAAAACTGACATTTAAATTACCTTAGCTTCATTTTTTAATTTGTGAACCAATTCAGATACACTAGCAACTTTAATGCCAGCTTTTCTTTTAGGTGGTTCCTCAACTTTAATTTGTTCGATTCTTGGGCTTATATCTACTCCTAAATCTGACGCATTTAATTGTTCAATAGGTTTTTTTTTGGCTTTCATTATATTTGGTAATGAAGCGTATCTTGGTTCATTTAATCTTAGATCACATGTTACTATTGCTGGAACATTTATTTCTATTGTTTCTAAACCTTCATCTATTTCTCTTGTCACCTCTAACTTGTCATCTTTGATATCAATTTTAGATGCAAAGGTAGCTTGAGGCCAATTAAGAAGTGCACTTAACATTTGACCTGTTTGATTGCAATCGTCATCGATTGCCTGTTTACCCATAAAAACTAAATCTGGTTTTTCTTTTTCAACAATTTTTTGTAATAATTTAGAAACGGAAAGAGGTTCAACAACACCTTCTGTTTTAACGAGTATTCCTCTATCAGCTCCAACTGCCAGTGCTTTACGAACTGTTTCTTGTGCTTTCTCTTCCCCAATACTTACTGCTACTACCTCTGTCGCCTTACCAGCTTCTTTAATCTTTACCGCCTCTTCAATTGCATTATCATCTGGTGGATTAGTTGACATTTTAACATTGTCAGTCACTACACCCGAGTTGTCCTCTTTCACTCTGATTTGAACATTGTAATCAATTACTCTTTTTACTGCTACTAAAATTTTCATTAGGCTCTCAATAATTTGTTTTCAGAATCATATGGACTTTCTTCAAGAATTGTAGCCTCATACATCTTACCAAGAATATCAACTTTTAGTTTCTCTCCAACATTAGCTAAGTCAGGTTTTACCATTGCTAAAGCTATTGATTTATCAATTCTAAATCCGTATTCACCCCCAGTTGCCCTTCCTACAACTTTGTTATCTTTATAAATTGGATTATTTCCTAATACGTCAGAGTCTGTTGTATTGTGAACTTCAAGAGTAACCAATTTATTATCAAAACCTTTTTCTCTCCATTTGTTCAAAGCTTCTAGGCCAATAAAATTTCCTTTATTTGGATGAACAAATCTATCTAAACCAGATTCATAAGGAGAATATTCAATAGATAATTCAGTTCCTACAAGCTTATAAGATTTTTCAATTCTTAAACTATTCATCGCTCTAATACCAAATGGTTTAATTCCTAAATCTTTACCTGCTTCCATTAGTTTATCAAAAATATGGTTTTGGTATTCAATTGGGTGATGTAATTCCCATCCTAATTCTCCAACAAAATTTACTCTCATGGCATTAACTGGCGCATATCCAACATTAACATTTTTAGCAGTTAACCATTTAAAATTTTCATTTGAAAAATCATCTGTTGAAACCTTGCTCATTAATTCTCTTGCTTTAGGACCTGCAATAACTAGAACTCCAGTGCTATTAGTTAGATCTTCAAATATCACAGAGCCATCTGTTGGCATCCATTTTTGTATCCAATCATGATCTAATCTTAAGTTTGCTCCAGCAGAAACGAGATAATAGCTATTATCTGCCTCTTTCATAATTGTAAATTCTGAATGAACACCACCCTTAGTATTAAGTGCATGACATAAATTAATTCTTCCAATTTTTTTCGGAAGTTTATTAGCAACTAAGTAGTCAAGAAATTCCTCAGCTTTTGGTCCTTTAATCCTACATTTTGCAAATGCAGTCATATCTAAAAGTCCAACGTTTTTTTTCACATTCTCACATTCTTTTTTTATTGCATCAAACCATTTTGATCTTCTAAAAGACCAGTCATCTTTTTGTTCCATTCCATCAGTTGCAAAAAAATTAGGACGTTCCCATCCAAATTTTTGTCCAAATACAGCTCCTAAGGCTTTCATTCTTTCATAACACGGTGCAGTTCGTAAAGGTCTTGCTGCTGGTCTTTCTTCATCAGGATAATGAACTATAAAAACATGGCTATAAGCCTCCTCATTTTTAGCTTTCAAATAAGACTTGGTGGCATAATTTCCATATCGTCTTGGTTCTACACCTAGCATGTCTATGGTTGGCTCTCCATCTACAATCCATTCTGCTAATTGCCAACCAGCACCGCCTGCAGCAGTTATTCCAAAGCTATGCCCCTCGTTAATCCAAAAATTTTTTAAACCCCATGCAGGGCCAACTATAGGGTTTCCATCAGGAGTATAGCAGATTGCTCCATTATAAACTTTTTTAACTCCTACTTCTCCAAAAGCAGGTACACGATGTATTGCACCTTCAATATGTGGAGCAAGTCTATCTAAATCTTCCTGAAATAATTCGTACTCTGAATTTTTTGAAGGTCCTTCGACATAACAAGCTGGAGCACCATCTTCATATGGGCCTAGGATTAATCCGCCAGCTTCTTCTCTCATGTACCATCTACTGTCACTATCTCTTAAGACTCCCATCTCTGGTAGCCCCTCTTTTTTTCTTTTTTGAATTTCTGGATGTGGCTCTGTTACAATGTATTGATGTTCAACAGGTATGACTGGAATATCTAATCCAACCATTTCACCTGTTTGTCGTGCAAAATTACCTGAACAAGAAATCACATGTTCACATTCAATTGAACCTTTATCAGTTTCAACTATCCATCCGTCTTTAGTTTGTTTCATAGATAAAACAGTTGTGTTTCGATAGATTTCAGCTCCTCTGTTTCTTGCACCTGTTGCAAGAGCTTGAGTTAAATCTGCTGGCTGAATATATCCATCTTCAGGGTGTTGTATTGCTCCAACTAAATCATCTGTATGACATAAAGGCCAAATTTCTTTTACTTGTTGAGGTGTTAAAAATTTTACATCAACTCCTATAGTTTTTGCTACTCCTGCATATTGATGATACTCATCCATTCTATCTTTTGTGCTAGCTAAACGAATGTTTGAAACTACACTAAAGCCAACATTTTTTCCTGTTTCTTCCTCTAATGTCTTGTATAAATTGACAGCATATTTATGAAGTTGACCTACCGAATAACTCATATTAAATAGAGGCAGAAGCCCAGCAGCATGCCAGGTTGAACCTGAAGTAAGCTCTTTTCTCTCTACTAAAACAACATCTGACCAACCTTTTTTTGCGAGGTGGTATAGTGCACTTACACCTACTACACCTCCGCCAACTACAACTACTTTTGTTTTGCTTTTCATAATCTAATTCCTACTAAATTTTCATTCATTCCGAAACAAAATTGTATCATGAGCATTATATTGAGCTCCCTAATGACACAGGGCTTGAAACCATAGTTGTCAACCAGCAGTTTTTTAAAGGTCCTTCTTCAGTATATTTTTCTACTTGCCAATTAAATTTATGATAAATTTTTTCTTTATCTAATATTATGACTTCAAATTGAGCCCAGCTAGCATCACTTCTTACCTGAGTAATTGTATGGCTTAAGTGATTTATCATCATTTGATAATTGTCACTTTTTATCATTCTTTTAAATCTATCTAGAGGTCCTGTGACCTCTTTGTTGCTAGGATGAGCAAAATTCCAGGTCTGTTCTATCCCGCTATCCTTAAATCCATCATTATTTTTTTGTAAACCAAGCAATTGTATTTTTACAACTTCGGAAGGACTAATTTTACTATTTGGTTTGATTAATTCTGCGTTAGATACAGAAATAGAGATAAAAAAAATTGTTATAAATTTTAATAATAAAAATTTTTTTTTAAACATAATCTATAATTTTAATTAATTCAGATATTTTTCTACTTCAAGCTTAGTGCATTTATCTTCAATATAAATTATGTTATTTGCCTCAGCAATTTTCTTAGCTTCAGAATTCTTTATATTTAATTGAAGCCATAAAACTTTTGCATTAATCTTTATGGCATCATTAACGATTTCAACTGCCTCATCAGAAGGTCTAAATACATCAACGATATCTACTGGCCCATCAATTTCTGAAACTTTTCCATACACTCTTTCACCTAATATTACCTGACCTATAATAGTCGGATTAACTGGATAAACTTTATATCCATAATTTTGCAGATATTTCATTACTAGTGTTGAAGTTTTATTTAAATCTTTGCTAGCTCCAACTAAAGCAATATACTTATAATTTGAGAGAATGTCCTTGATATTGACCATATTATTTATTTTTCCAAACAGGTCTTCTTTTTTCAAGAAATGCTGCAATTCCCTCTTTTGCATCCATTGCCATCATGTTTTGTGTCATCATTCTACTGGTGTAAGCGTAAGCTTTTCTTAATGGCATTTCTAATTGCTTATAAAATGTTTGTTTACCTATTTTAATTGTCAGATTTGATTTTGATGCGATTTTTTTTGCAATCTTTAAAACTTCATTGTTAAGTTTTGATTTTGGAAAAAAATCATTAATTAATCCAATTTCTTTTGCATATTTTGCTGAAATCGGTTCGCCAGTTAATAACATTTGCATCATTGGTTTTCTTTTTATTTTTCTGCTTACTGCAACCATAGGAGTACTACAAAACAAACCAATGTTCACGCCTGGCGTTGAGAACAATGCATCTCTAGAACTAAAAGCTAAATCACAACTTGCAACTAACTGACATCCAGCAGCATATGCAGCCCCATGAACTTTAGCAATAACTGGCTTTCTACCCTCCACAATAAGTAACATAAGTTTTGAGCATAAATTGAATAGCTTTTGGTAATTCTTTTTTTTTTTTAAACTTTTTACTTCTTTTAAATTATGTCCTGCACTAAAACCTTTGCCAGCTCCCTCAATTATTATAACTTTAGTATTATTATCTTTATCCAATTTTTTAATAACGTTAATTAAATCTGTTAAATTTTTGAATGACAGTGAATTATAAGTTTTGGGCTCATTCATTATTATTCTTGAAATATCTTTTTGGTTAATAATCTTAATACTCATATAGTTTTATTTAAGTTTACCTTCTTTTCTCATTTGTGCTCGAATTTTTGTTGCAGAGATTTCCTGAATTTCTTTTGATAATTCAATTTCTTCAATTTTATAACCTACACCTCTTCCATAACAAATATTGGTTATGTTTGGAACTAGCATAACCTTGAAACGTCCCTCAAATTCCGGATTAAGTCTATCGTCAATACTTTTTTTGACTGTCTTAAAATCAAATGGGTTATCGTCCACTCCTTGAACGTCTCTTATTTGAATACAAACTTGACCAGTTTTTTTTATTATTTCCTTAAATAAATTATAATGTCCATCATGAAATGGTTGCCATCGTCCTAGCATTTGAGCAGTTGGTTTTTTATTATCCCATTGATAGCTCACTAAGTCTCCTTATTTTCAAATTTTATTAATGTATTATAAATTATTATTTTCTAAAAATACCAATATTTTTTAATTACTTTTTTAGATGTTCAAATCTATTTAGAGTTACCAGGTAATCCACCACCAAATAATAATTTCTGTCTAATTTCAATTGGATATTTGGATATTTTAATTATTACCTTTTCCAATCTTGGATATCTTGCACCATACTCATAATGCTGGACAATTAATGATCCATAAATAACCGAAAATATTATTAAAAAAATTAATATCAATATTAAAAGCCATAATGGAATTTTTAGCATTAATAGAACATATTTAGTTTTCTATATATATCAACTGCTTTATCAAATAGACGATTGTTGAACTTATCAGTAGTTTTTTTTTTAGATATATTAAATCCGTCCAAATTAATTTTATCAATTTCTAAATAATTGTTGATTTCTGTTAGATATAGATTGTCCTTAAGTTTTTCATAACATATTAATTTAATGTTTGTATTGTCTTTTTCGTAAAAATTTAAGATATTTTCGTAAAACTTAATCCACTGTTCTATCCAGTAATTAAATTCTAAATTATCAGTAAACAAATTTGGTTTATACCAAGGTTTATGATTTTGTCCAAATTCGTTATGACCTAGATAATTCATATAACTTAAGATAAAATTGTCTGACTTTTGTAAATTCAAAAAATTTTTATGTTGTGAATACAATGAATATGAATGCTGCAGAGGATCCCTAAATGGAATTAAAATTTTTGAATTAGGAAAGCACTTTCTTATTAAATTTATTCTTTTGAAATTATTGTTATTTTTGCTTATATATTTTTTTCTATTATAAAGTTTTAATATCAATGAAACATAATTAACAAATTCCCTCAAGAAATCCTGACCTTCATATGCTGTGATGAAAACTTCGTCTAAAGCCTCTGGGCTATCTAGATTATAATATACACCATCTTTGTGGGCTCTAATTTGAGGTTTGGATTTTTTTTGAAAATAGATTTTAGAATTTAAGTTTACTGAGAATAAAAAAGGCATATCTTTATAAGTTAATGATGCATACTCATCACTGCTGTACAAATAGTTCAAGATAGATGTTGTGCCTGATCTTGCTAATCCCGCTATAAAAATGTGTTTTTGTTCGACCACATTTTGAAATTCAGAATTATTTAAATATAAAAGTTTTTCTATTTCATAAAGGCTTTTATTAACTATTTTATATTTGAAACAAATTTTGTGTAATATTTTTTGTATTAAATTATAATTTTGCATATTAATACTTTTAAGTACTTGTACAGAAATATAACAATTATTGAAAATAAAAATCCAATTATACTTAATGTAAAATTAATGATGTTTAAAAAATATAAACTCAATAAGTAAAATATTAATACCATTAATATTAATATTACAATAATTTTGAGTGAAACTAAGAATAATTTTTTTGAAATTTTAAATATTAATATTTCTTTTTTTTTATCCGACAGAGAATTATCAAAAATATTTGAAAAGAGTTTTTTATAAATGACCAGATTTAAACGTAAAAGCTTAAAAAATTTAAGATACACAAAAATTTCATAACAAATGATTAAAAATATAGCTAACCCTATTTGGGTCATTACTTTTCTTCTTCGTTGGATTTATCTTGTTTTAAATTTTCTTGTTTTCTTTTATTTATAAATTTTTTTATAGGAAACCAAAGTATTGCAAATATTGATGCAATAATTGCTATAACAATACCTAACGTAGCGGCTATTAGACCTCCTCCCATACCTGGTCCGACATATGATAGTGCGTGTGTAAAAAAAAAGGCACTGCCTAATATAATTAAAACTAATTTTAACATTTTAGATTTTTAATACTTTCTTTAATATTCTTTATCGAGTCAAGATTAGAAATTAATCTTGACCAAGCAATTGGATATATTTTTCCATCACCGGATACATTAACAAATTCCCATTCTAATTGACCCTCACTATCATAAAATAATATTCTCCCACTATTAGTTTCTTCCATGATAATTGATCCATTAAAAGAGGTATCAGATAGTCCTTCCGTGGGTGTTTTGAATTTTTTTAATTCCAACTGTTCTGATAGTAATTTTTTATATTTGTTAGTTTTAAAATTATAAATTAATAATTCAGAAAATTTACTATCTTCCGCCTTTGAATTATTATTGTTAAATATAGAAATCTCATGGTCGGAGATGATATCAATGTCATGTTGCTCAAAAAATGGACCTCTAATATAATTTACCAGTTCATTAGTATTCGGTCTAAAATGGATTATTGATGAGTTCCTTAATAAACTTAAAAAGATATCACCTTTTTTCCAATAAGGTCCATCATTTAAAACTGGCTGAATATCATTCAAGTGCACTGGATCTCTTGAAGTATACACATCACTATCACTAAAAATTTTGTTTTCTAAAAGAATAGATGAAACTGATTTTTTATAAATTATATTACCATTCTTTGGATTGATCTTAACTATTGAATCATCAGCAAATCTTAAACCACTTCTGAAAATATCGAGATTATTTTTAACATTTGAACTTACACCGTTGGGGGTTCCTGCCACCCAAATGTTATCTTCATGATCCCTCTCTATTGAGTGATGAAAGTTCATTTCTTTAGTAGACCATAAATCATTTCCACAAATATCAATTTTAAACAAAGGTGAAAACATAACATTTTTGGCAATTAAACTCCCATCATCTAATATCAAAGGGTGGCCATATTGAAATCTTTTTTGAGTATTGTCTTTTCCTACCTTGAACTTTTCATAAGTTAAATCAATATTATGATCATATCTGTGAATAACTTTTAAGTTACTTAAATCAAGAATCTCAACCACTGATTTTTTTTTTTCTCTATCATATCGAGGCAGAACTAAAAGTTCTTTTCTTTCAGGATTTATATTTATATTATAAAATTTAAGGTAATCACCCTTATTATTTTTTTTTATTTTGACAATATTTTCAACTTTTTCACCGTGTGCTCTTGGTATTTGTTTTAATGGTTCAAGTTTATTTCCAAAACGTAAAATCTTTTCAAAATTTATTGGTATAGAAGCAATTGAAATAGCAATTTTTTGTAATCTAGGAAATCTTGGACCATACTCATAATAATGAATTATTAATGATCCAAACAAAATAGTTCCTAAGAGTATTAAAGATATTAGGAATACTGCAACCCAAACTGATATTTTTTTGAACATAATAATAATTATTATTTTATTCTGTATTGATATCTATAAATATTTTATCTGCCCAATCCTTTGCATTTTTTGTTGTGACTCTAAAATTATATTTTTCTGGCTTAACAAACATCTTATTTGTATCCTCAAATCTTCCTTCATCGATAGTATCCAGCCAAATTATATAATCTGCAGGGAATAAATTTCTAGCTTCTGGAGTTGGGCAGACAAAATCTGCGACGACATTTTGTCCTTGATTCTTATATTCCTCAGCTTTGCTCCACATTCTTTTTGCTTGTCTAACCCTACCTTCTGCAGAAAAATCCCAATCATTTGCTTCTTTCCGCACTTCATCAGCATTAAGCCATTTAGCTTTTAACAAAGGCACTAAATGAGAGGCTAAAGTTGTTTTGCCTGCACCGGGCAAACCCATTATTAATATAATTTTCATTATTTTACTTTGTACAAACCCAACCAAGCATTGACATCTTTGCTAGCAATATAATCAGACTTAAAAAACTCTATTTCACTCCAAAGATTTGTTTTATTTAATTCCTGTATTTTTTTATCAAATCCATAATTTTTGTATATACCCTCATTAATAGTGAAACAAATTAGACCACCTTTTTTAGTTATTCTTAAGAATTCATCTAACGCATTTGGTTTTACGTGGCCAAAAGTAAAAGTGCCTACACAAAAAATTGCATCATAAGTATTATCTTTTAAATTGATTGGTTTGTTTAAATCAGTCCTAAGCAGTTTTTTATATAAATTTAACGGAATAGTGTTCAGTAATTTTTGTGATAGATCTGCGCCATGAAAGTTTTTGAAACCGAATTTTTTTAGTTCTGAGCCTACTAAACCAGTTCCACAGCCAGCGTCAAAGATCAAAGCATCTTTATTTTTCTCATATTTTAGGAAAGTATTAACAGTTTCTTTTGGTCCTGTATAATTCCAATCAACCATATCTTTATTATATTTGTCATTTTCACCCCACTCATCGTAGTAATCCATTACCTCTTTTGTGGTTTTCAATTTATAAATTGGTACTTTGTTTCCTACGTCTTTTTGTGCCATTAAATAATTATATTATAAGATGAATTTCTTTGACAGTATTTTCAAAAGATATAATTATCTAAATATGAAATTTTCTCTTGAAATAAGTCCCAAAACTGACTTAAGCACTGTTCCAAAAGTGAGTGATGTTTATATCACAATGTTGCCTGGGGGTGACTACAAAGAAACAGCTCAACAAGCAGTTGATTTGGTTAAAAAAGGCTTTAACCCAGTTCCTCATTTCCCTGCTCGATCAATGCAAGATGAAAAACAGCTAAAAGATTATGTTTCAAGATGTAAAGATGGGGGCGTTAAACAAGTGCTAGTAATCGGAGGTGGTAGAGAGCCGATGGGAAAATTCGATAGCTCCTTCCAACTTTTGGAGACTGGTTATTTTGAGAAGATGACAATAGGAATTGCTGGACACCCGGAGGGGAGTCCTGATATATCCGATTCAGATTTAAAAAAAGCTATGATAGATAAAAAACCTTATGCTGATTACATAGTAACACAATGGTTGCTAGATCCTCAGCCTATTATAGATTTTATTTCAAAACAAAGTGTGCCAGTGCATGTAGGAATTACTGGGCCTCTAAAGATATCAAGCCTAATAAAATTTGCAAATATCGTTGGAGCAAAAAATTCCTTAAATTTTCTTAAATCTAATTTTAGCAAGGCATTAGATTTATTAAAACCTAAAGACCCAAATGATTTAATTGGGAAAATTAAATCTCATACTGATTTTTTTCACATTTATACATTCGGCGGCTTGACGGAAACTAACAAGTGGTTGAAGGAGAACAAATATGTCTAAAGAGTTTGATTATACAAAATTAAAACATGCTACATCAGTCGATCAGTCTGATAGAGAAGTCCCTTATAACTTAAGGCAAAGTGGTCCTACAAAAGTTGAAATGTTAATTTCTACAAGAGTTAGAAAATCACCTTATTGGCATTTATCTATGCAAGCAGGATGTTGGAGGGCAACAGTATACAATAGAATTTATCATCCAAGAGGGTATGTTAAACCTGAAGATGGTGGTGCAATGGTTGAATATGATGCAATCGTAAACCATGTTACAATGTGGAATGTTGCTGTCGAAAGACAAATAAGAGTTAAAGGTCCTGATGCAGAAAAATTTGTGGATTATGTAATTACTAGAGATGCAACAAAAATTTCCCCGATGAGAGCAAGATATGTAATTTTATGTAATGCCTATGGTGGAGTTTTAAATGATCCAATTCTTTTAAGAATTTCAGAAGATGAATTCTGGTTTTCTCTATCAGACTCCGATATTGGAATGTATCTACAAGGTGTAAACGCTGATGGAAGATTTAATTGTAAAATTGAAGAAACTGACCATTGCCCAGTTCAAATACAAGGTCCTAAATCTAAAGCTTTAATGAAAGATCTTTGTGGCGATCAGTTTGATTTGGATAATATGCCTTTTTACGGATTAGCTGAGGCAAAAATAGCAGGAAGAAGTTGTGTAATTTCACAATCTGGTTTCTCTGGAGAAGCTGGATATGAGATTTATTTAAGAAATGCAACACTATACGCGGATGATATGTGGAACGCTGTTCTAAAAGCTGGTGAAAAACATAATTTGATGGTTATTGCTCCAGCTCACCACAGAAGAATTCAAGCAGGCATACTTTCTTGGGGGCAAGATATGGATCAGCAACATAATCCTTTTCAGTGTAATCTTGGTTATCAAGTTTCTTTATCTGGTAAAGGAGAATGGAATAAAAAGTCTGACTATGTAGGTAAAGAAGTTTTAGAAAAAATGAAGTCAGAAATAAAAGCAGGAAAGAAACCTTACAAACTGCAATTAGTTGGTTTAGAGCTGGGTGGAAAGCCAATAGAAGATTATGCACCTGATTTTTGGTTAATCTCAAATGCAAATGGTGGTGATCCTGTTGGATTTATTACCTCTCCTTGGTGGCATCCTGAGAAGAAGACTAATATTGCAATGGGCTACGTTCCTTTTGACGGGACTTTGAATGCTAATGGTTTTCCGAAGGGAAAAGTTGGAACCAAATTTAAAGTTCATCTTCCAGAGAAATATTCAAATAGTCCAGGTCAACCAGTAGATGCAGTTGTAGTTGATATACCATTCAAAGAGTCTTTTAATAAGAATACCAGAGAGGTGGTTACAGGTTAATAGTTTTTGAAAGAGCTAGATTACTTTTAATCTAAATGTCTAAAAGTTTTTTAATTGGAATTTGCATTATCATTATTATTGCTTTAATAGTCTTTCCATTGATTGTTTCATACAAAGAGCAAAAAAATAAAAAAAATTAAATGTTTGGAGAGTTTTTAAATATTATCTTTAAGTCTATTAAACTAGACAAGTCTCTTTATACAGATAATAGAAATTTTGGTGAAGCCTCAATTTATTTTGCTGGATTAATTATGATCTTAGATGGAGTAGCGGGTGCTGTAGCTGCAAATACAGTCATCAAGACAGCTATCGGGATGTCAGGACTAACAGCAATTTTAACTTGGTTTATTTGGGCAATTTTAATTTATGTTTTGGGAGTGAAGATATTTCCTGATAAACAAACAAAAGTCTCTTTTAAAAAAGTGTTAACTTTTGTTGGATTTGCTCACGCTCCTGGTCTACTGAGATTCTTTGCTGTTACTCCTGAGTTAATGATACCAATAATTTTTATTACTCAATTTTGGATTTTTGCTGCGCTAATTATCTCAACAAGACAAATTTTAAATTTTAAATCAAATTTAAAATCTTTTGGAATTGTGTTCTTATCTTTTCTAATTATTGTCTTCTTATCTATTTCTTTTGTAATGAGTAGAATGAATGCTTTACCGGTAAACAGTATTTAAATCGGAAAAATTGTTTTTGAAACTCTGCACGATTTACAAATTTTAAATCCTGTTAAAATTAAATTTTGAGTAACACTCTCATCTTCCTTTTTACACTCATCACAAATATCATCTAACTCTTTTGAATTATCAAAATCTTTATCATTGCTCATTTTATGAAAACATTATTAATGATATTAACACTTTTTTTTAGTTTTATTTATTTTATTGAAATTTTTATTCAATTTTGAAATAAGATTATATTTAAATTTTTCAATGAAAAAGATCAAAAATCAAAAAGTAGCATTGGTGATGGGTAGTCAATCGGACTATAAAACAATGAAATTAGCTGCAAAAGTACTTAAAATTCTCGGTGTTAAATTTGAAACTAAAATAATTTCAGCTCATA
Source organism: uncultured Pelagibacteraceae bacterium (assembly GCA_902597575.1). Lineage (GTDB taxonomy): Bacteria > Pseudomonadota > Alphaproteobacteria > Pelagibacterales > Pelagibacteraceae > Pelagibacter. Next base: position 16,599 of record CACJYF010000008.1, read on the forward strand.
GAACACCTAAAAGAATGTATGAATTTTCAAGTAAGGCAAAAAAAAATAATATTAGTGTTATAATTGCTGGTGCCGGAGGATCTGCGCATTTACCTGGAATGATTGCAGCTTTAACTTCAATTCCTGTTTTGGGTGTTCCAATTGAAAGTAAAAAACTTAAAGGCTTAGATAGTCTTTTGTCAATTGCCCAAATGCCTAAGGGTATCCCAGTAGGAACATTAGCTATAGGAAATGATGGAGCGATAAACGCAGCATTACTTGCTGCATCAATAATTGCAAATAATAATTTTACTGTAAGTAAGAGATTAGAAAAATGGCGTGCATCACAAACAAGATCTGTAAAAAAAAGACCTAAGTAAGATTAATGTCAGAGATAAAGTTAGGCATTATCGGTGGTGGTCAACTCGGAAGTATGCTTTCAAATGCTGCACAAAAGTTGAATATAAAAACAGTAATCTATTGTGATGATTTAGATGCACCAGCAAAAAATTTTTGTGATGAGTTTATTTGTGGTAAATACGATGAAAAAGAAAAAATTAATGAATTTATCGAAAAGGTAGATATCGTTACATATGAATTTGAAAATATTCCATTTGAAACTCTCAATGAAATCAATAAGATAAAGCCTGTATTACCAAAACCATCTATCAATAGACTAATACAACACAGGTTAGCTGAAAAAGATTTTGTAAATAAACTTAATATTAGAACCACACAATATGCATCTGTTGATAAAAAATCTGAATTAGATTCTTTAAAAGATTTGCTTCCAGGTATTTTAAAAACAACAACTATGGGTTACGATGGTAAAGGCCAATACCCTATTAAAGAAATTAAAGAGGTGGATGCTTTAAATATAGATTTTTCCAAAGGCTACATACTAGAAAAATTAGTAAAACTTAAAAAAGAAATTTCAGTGATTATTACAAGATTTGGAAATAACGAATATGAAATTTATGAACCAATAGAAAATATTCATGAAGATCAAATACTTAAATACTCAAGTATACCTGCTGATATAAGTGAAAATATTTTTAAACAATCGAAAAATTGGGCTATGGATATTGCTGAAGAATTAAAGTTTATAGGAACTCTTTGTGTAGAATTTTTTATAGATAGAAATGAAAATTTATTTGTTAACGAAATTGCTCCTAGAGTACATAATTCTGGTCATCTCACTATCAACGCTTACAATGTTAGCCAATTTGAAAATCATGTAAGAGCAGTTTGTTCTCTAAAAAAAGTCTCATTAAAAAAACTATCTAATGCAAAGATGGTTAATTTAATAGGAAGTCAGATTGAGCAATATAGAAAAAGTAATAGTTTAGGTGAAAACGAATTTTTTTTTGATTATTTAAAAAAAGAAATTAAAGCTAAAAGAAAGATGGGACACATCACTACTTTGATAAAATGATAGAGTCGATTGAAGGAAATTTTGATCATCCAGAAGTAAATGAACTTCTTACAAAACATTTTAAAGAACTAAGAGCTGCATCCCCACAGGGAAGTGCCCATGTTCTGGATATCCCTGGTTTAAAGGTTTCGTCAATAAAATTTTGGAGTCTATGGGAAAATAGCAACTTAATGGGATGTGGTGCGCTTAAATTTTTAAGTAAAGACCATGGTGAATTTAAGTCAATAAGAGTTCATGATAACTTTAGAAATAAAGGAAACGGAATTAAGATAATAAAATATTTAATCAATGAAGCAAAAAATCTAAATATTCTTAGAATTAGTATTGAAACAGGTTCTGGAGAATTTTTTGAGCCTGCAAGAAAGTTATTTAAAAGTTGTAACTTTCAGCCTTGTGAGCCTTTTGCGCATTATAAAGAGGACATAAATTCTCTTTATTTTACAAAACTAATTAGCAATGATTAATATTTAAACTAGTAAGTAGATCAATTTAGTTGACAAAAGACTAAAAATTTTAAAGAAAGGCACAATTACTTAATTATAAGTGATAAATTAACATAACAATAAGTAAAAATATGAGTCTACAAGGTAAAGTAAAATGGTTCAATCCAACTAAAGGTTATGGTTTTATTGAACGAGAAGACAAAGAAAAAGATGTATTTGTTCACGTTTCAGCAGTGAGAGATGCTGGCATGAACGGTTTAGATGAGGGTCAAGCTTTGACTTTCGATGTTGAAGATGGTCCTAAAGGTCCTTCAGCAGTTAACTTAAAAACTGCATAATTTTCAAAAATTTTATTGGCTGTATCAATCAAATAACTTAGGTATTTCATTTTTATGGCCAATAAACTTTTATCTAAAAGAGGCTATAAGTTATGATTGGTATTCTTGGTGGAATGGGAACACAAGCAGGTCTTGATTTCTGTAATAAACTTGCAGTGTTAAATAGAGGAAAAATTGATCAAGATTATCCTCTATTTTTACTTTATAATAAATCTAACATACCTGGTCGACCTGAGTCGATTGGAATTCAGACAAGTAGATTAACAAATAGATTTTCAAATTCAAAAAATAAAAAAAAATATAGATTAGTCTTAGACAGTTTACTTAAAGGATGCAAATTGCTTAAAAAAGATAAATGTAAGTTCATTGTTATTCCATGTAACACAGCACATTATTGGTATGATGATTTAAAAAAAAAAATAAAATTACCAATAATAAACATGCCAAAAGAAGTCTATATTCATACAAAAAGGACGTGTAAAAAAAACTCACCTATAGGCTTACTAGCAACAGAAGGAACTATAATGACAGGTGTATACAATAAATTTTTCGATACAAATTATAGATTGATGCACCCAAATAAATTAATTCAAAAAAATTCTGTAAACCAAGCAATTAAACTTGTTAAAATGGGAAACGTAAAGGCAGCAGCTAAGAAAATTAAACCAGCTATAAACTTCTTGATTAAAAAAAAGTGTAAAAAAATTATTCTTGGTTGTACAGAATTACCCATAGCAATATTTGCCTTTAAATCATTTGATAAAATCAAAAAATCAAAAATTTTTTTAGATCCAAATTTAATTTTAGCAAATGCTGCAATGAAAAAATATCAAAAATAATCAATGCAATCTAAAGACAAGCCGTATGTTTTATATGTTGCAGAGGTAATCTATTTAGAAATTTCAGAAATTAAAAAAAAGAACTCAAATTTTTCAAATAAAGAGGCTATTGATGCTTTTATTGGTAACAGGACTTATAAAGATATTAGTAGCGGAAAATTTCATGATGATTGGCTAAAAGAATTAAAAAAAAATAATTTTATCGATTTAAAAACAAATAAAAAAATTCCAGAGGAAACTATAAGACTATTAAAAATTCAAAAAGATGTGATGGTAAAACAACTTATCCAGTTTCCAGACCTTTATGATACTAAAAATAATTTACCATTGGAGATATCCCAAAGAGCATTTGATCATATTTGGAGAACGTGTGAAAGTTATGAGTTATGGTGCAAAGAGACTAAACAAAATGAATTTATTCAATTAAATATTACTGATTAGTAAACTGTATAAATGATAATTAACCTATCAAGCTAAAAGTGATTAGAATATATCCTCTTATTTTTATTCTGCTATGGTCTTCAGCATTTATAACCACTAAGCCAATTGTAGATAATAGCGACCCTTTTGCAGCATTGGCTTTTAGGTTTTTTTTTGTAGCTCTTGGTTTCTGTTTATTCTCTTTTTATTTAAATCAATCATTAATAACAAATAAGAGAAAAATAGCCGAATCTGTTTTAAGTGGTGTACTTTTTCATGGATTTTATTTAGGTGGAGTTTTTTATTCAATCTCAATTGGAATGCCAGTAGGAATAGCAGCTTTAATAGTTACTCTTCAACCAGTTTTGACAAACATCTTAAGTGGACCCATCCTTGATGAAAAAATAACTATCCAACAATGGATTGGGGTTTTACTTGGTTTCACAGGTGCTTCTTTAGTTTTGGGTCTAGATATAGGTTCCGGTATCCCTTTATTAGGACTTATCGCAACAATCATAGCTTTGCTCTCTATTACAATATCTACAATTTGGCAAAAAAAAATAAGCAAAAACTTACCTTTGTCAGTAAGTAATTTTTACCAAGCATTTGGGGGATGTTTGTTTCATGTTCTAATAGTAATTCTCTTTGCTGAACCATACATAAATTTTAACAAGGTCTTTATCATTGCAATGAGCCATCAAGTATTACTTGTCTCTTTTGGTGCTTTTACAATCTTAATGCTTTTAATTAAAAAAAATTCAGCAAGCAAAACTGTCTCGATATTTTTTTTAATTCCGTCTACCTCAGCTTTAATGGCCTGGTTTTTTTTAAATGAAAAATTAACTAATTTAGATATTATCGGTTTTATTGTAACATCTGTTGGAGTTTATATTGCTACAAGAGACTGAAACCACTATATTTTATATGAACTAAAAACATGTATTAAACAAATATTTTATTTGAATAAATGGCTAAAGTAAAATCAGATATAGAAATAGCAAGAAAAGCTAAAATGAAACCGATAGGTAAAATTTTAGCAAAAATTAAAGTTCCAGATAAGAGCAGTGCTTTCAGTCCAATGGGTAGACATATCGCAAAAATTAATTTTGAATTTTTAGATAAACTAAAGAAAAAAAAGGATGGTAAATTAATTTTAGTCACTGCAATAACGCCAACACCAGCAGGCGAGGGAAAAACAACAACTTCGGTTGGTTTAAGTGATGGCTTAAATAAAATTGGTAAAAAATCTATCGTTTGTCTTCGGGAACCTAGTTTAGGTCCATCATTTGGAATGAAAGGTGGTGCTGCTGGGGGTGGTTACGCCCAAGTTGTTCCTATGGAACAAATAAATTTACATTTTACAGGTGATTTTCATGCAATTACTTCAGCACATAATTTACTTTCAGCAATGATAGATAACCATATTTATTGGGGTAACAAATTAAATATAGATGAAAACAAAATAGTTTGGAAACGTGTAATGGATATGAATGACCGCGCTCTTAGATTTATTGATATTAATACTAGTGGAGTTGCTAAAGATTTCAAAAGAGTCGATGGTTTCGATATAACAGTTGCATCAGAAGTGATGGCTATTTTTTGTCTTTCTAATGATTTAAAAGATTTAGAAAAAAGAATTGGTAATATTACTTTTGCATACGATAAAAAAGGGAGCCCACTTTATGCTAGAGATATAAATGCTCATGGACCCATGACTGTTTTACTTAAAGAAGCAATAAGACCAAATGTAACTCAAACTTTAGAAAATAATCCAGCAATCATTCATGGCGGTCCATTTGCGAACATTGCTCATGGGTGCAATTCAGTTATTGCAACAAAAACTGCTTTGAAACTATCTGATTATGTAGTTACTGAAGCAGGATTTGGTGCAGATCTTGGTGCAGAAAAGTTTTTAAATATTAAATGCAGGAAAGCAGGATTAACCCCCAGCTGTGTAGTAATTGTTGCAACAATAAGAGCATTAAAAATGCATGGAGGAGTTGAAAAAGAGGACTTAAAAAAAGAGGATATATCAGCGTTAGAAAGAGGATTGGTTAACTTGGAAAGACATATTACAAACATTAAAAAATTTGGTTTAGAGCCAATAGTAGCCATAAATCATTTTGCCCTAGACACAAAAAAAGAAGTTAAAACTGTTTTAACTTTTTGTAAAAAAAAGAAAGTTGAAGTCAGTGAATGTAAGCATTGGGCTAAGGGTGGAAATGGGACCAAAGATCTTGCCAAAAAAGTTGTTAAAGTCTGCAAAAATAACAAAAATAAATTTAATTTTTTATATAATAACAATCTTAAACTCTGGGATAAGATAGAGTTAATTGCTAAACAAATCTATAAAGCTGATAAAATAACAGCCGATGAAAAAGTTAAAGAACAATTAAAAGTTTTTGAGGATAATGGTCATGGAGATTTACCGGTTTGTATTGCAAAAACTCAATTTAGTTTTTCAACGGACCCCAAACTCAAAGGTGCCCCCTCAAATCATGAAATACCAATAAGAGAAGTAAGATTATCTTCAGGAGCAGAATTTGTGGTAGTCATTTGTGGGTCAATAATGACGATGCCAGGATTACCAAGAAAGCCAGCAGCTGATACCATTAAATTAAATCAAAAAGGGCAAATTGAGGGTTTATTTTAATTTAATTCTTTAAGCCAATTTTTAAGTTCTAACATTTTTTTTTCTTTAACTGTGACCTGAATTTCTTTTTCAATAAAAGATATGTGATTTTCAAGATCATTTTCATTTTTGAATACTTTTCTATATTCAATTAATCTTTTTCTTCTAAAATTAATCAAACTTATCATTTTTTCATAAGTTATTTCAGGATGATATTGCAAGCCCCAAACTCTAGTTTTATTTATTTGAAAATACAAACTTTGGACTTTATTAATTTTATTAGATGCAAGACAAATACCGTTTTCAGGTATTTTCACAACTTCGTCATAATTAAAAGCAGGAGAATTAAATTTCTTTTCTTTATCTTTGTATAACGGATGCTTTAAACCATATTCATTTATTTCAATTTCTTTTGCGATACCTACATGTGATGTATTGGCTTTTTTTACCTGACCTCCTGCAGCAGTTACAGCCACTTGCATGCCCCAACAAATTCCTAAAATATTTTTAACTTTATTTTGACAATTTTTCATAAATTCAATTTGTTTTTTTATTTCTGGAGTATCGTTATAAATATTCAAACTGCTTCCTCCCCAGATTAAACCATCAAAGGTGTGCAACTTATTGTTGAAACTATCAATATTTTTATCTGATGATGGGTTAACCACATCTATTATTAAATCTTTCGATATATATTTTAAACTTTCCCTTAAACTTTCAGTATGAGTTTTAATACCTGCCTCTGTAAAACTCCCGTTTTCCTCAGCTGTATTACCCTCAACTATTAAAATTTTTCTCATTTAATAAAATATATATTTATTAGACTTTTATAAATTTCTTAGAAAACAATTCCTATTTAAAATTTTATTAACAATCTATAGTTGTAATTGTTTTTTATGTGTGACGATTTTGTTTTACTTCTTAATAATGATTATTAATTGCAGAAACCCAGGCTATGTGATTAGATTATAGCTTATTAGAATGTTTAACATAACTAAACCTAAGGGAGGAATAATGTTAGCAAAAATAATTAAAAGGCTAACTTCTACTCTAACAGTAGTTATCGCTTTATTTTCTTCACTTACTTTACCTCAAAGTGTATCTGCTGCTGAGACGCAATATTTTCCAGTAGCAAGTAGTCGTGTTGGACCTTACTCAGCAATGGGTACTGGTTACTACGGGGCTCAAATTGATTACATGAACTATGTAAACATGACAGGTGGAGTAAATGGAGTAATGCTTACATGGCAAGAGTGTGAGACGGAATATAACGCTGTTAAAACAGTAGAATGTTACCAAAGACTTTTAGAAAAAGATGGTCAAAGAATAGTAGTGTTTGATACTTTAGGAACACCAGGAGCATACGCTGTAATTAACCGTATGGCTAAAGACAATGTTGTTTTAGCTCAATATGGTTATGGAAGAACTGACGGTGCTGATGGAAGAGTATGGCCTTGGGTATTTAATGCTGCAAGTCACTACTGGTCACAAATAGCGGTTAAACTGAAGTTTATGGCTCAAGTAGAAGGCGGTATAGATAAGATGAAAGGTAAAAAAATCGTTCACTTACACATCGACTCTGCTTACGGAAGAGAACCACTTCCAGCAATGAGAAAAATAACTTCTGATTGGGGAATGAAATTAATTGAAATCTCAATTCCACCACCAGGTCTAGAACAACAATCTCAATGGCTGCAAATCAGAAAAGAAAAACCTGATTGGGTTACTTTCTGGGGAGCGGGTTCTGGAATGAATTCAACAGCAATGACTAACGCTGCTAGAATTAATTTCCCAAGAGATAGAATGATGTATGTAACATTCGGTGCTGCCGAAGAGGATATGTATCCAGCAGGTGATGCAGCTAAGGGAACTTATGCTGTTGCAAATGCTTTACCAGGAGAATATCCATTAGTTAAAGACATTAAAGATAAAGTATACGGTGCCGGAAAAGGTAACTTAGCTGATCCAAATAGGATTGGTTCCGTTTATTGGAATAGAGGACTAGGTGCTGCCGTTATGTGGATTGAGGCGTTAAGAATTGCTCAAAAAATGCATAACAAAGTTGGTAAAGCAGTAACTGGTGCTGAGTTTAGAGATGGTTATGAAAATTTAAACATGACTGAAGCTAGACTTACTGAACTTGGAGTTGGAGGAATGTTAGCTCCATTTGCTATTTCATGCGCAAACCATGAAGGTGCCGGTAAATTTGCTGTAATGCAGTGGGATGGAACTAAATTCAATCAGGTAACTGGTTGGGAAGCTCCAGGTGATCCTGCATTTATTAGAGGTCTTGTAGAGGCATCTGCAGCGAAATTTGCTAAAGAAAACAACATTACACCGAAAAAATGTGGATAATTAATTTAGAAATAAATTAATATCTACTAAAGGGGGAGTTTAGATAATCAAGTTTAACTCCCCCTTTAAATAAAATTTAATATAAATATAATTGAAAAAAATTTAATGAGCACTTCAACCAACATACTTGATATTAAAAATATCGAAGTAACATATGATAATGTTATTTTAGCTCTACATGATGTTTCATTAAAAGTGCCAAAGGGAAAAGTGGTAGCACTACTTGGAGCAAATGGAGCGGGTAAGAGTACAACATTAAAAGCGGTTTCAACTATGCTAGCCTCAGAAAGAGGTAAAGTAACAAAAGGTACAATAGAATACGATGGCACCTCAATTGAGAAACAAAATCCTTCACAAATGGTTGGGCTTGGCATGGTTCAAGTATTAGAGGGCAGAAGATGTTTTGGCCACCTGACTGTAGAAGAAAATATTATTGCTGGGGCATACTCAAGAAAATTATCAAAAGGTGATATCAATCAAGAATTAGAAAAAATATATACTTATTTCATAAGATTAAAGGAAAGAAGAAAAAGCCAAGCTGCATTTACATCAGGTGGAGAGCAACAAATGATAGCAGTTGCAAGAGCTATGATGGCAAAACCTAAAATGCTACTTTTAGATGAACCTACAATGGGTTTGGCACCCCAATTAGTAGCAGAGATTTTTAACATCGTTAAAGAGCTAAATCAGAAAGAAGGTGTCAGCATTTTACTAGCTGAGCAGAATACCAATGTTGCACTAAAAAATTCAGATTATGGCTATATTATTGAAACAGGCAGAGTTATGCTAGATGGTACAGCGCAAAGTTTATTGAGTAATGATCAAGTGAAAGAATTATATTTAGGTATTTCAAAAAAAGGTAGAAAAAATTTTAGAGATGTACTTAAAGAAGAAAGCTTAACTAAGAAAAAAATTAATTAAAGATGGCAATTGAGAGAAAATTTAAAATAGGTAAACCAATATTAGAGGTAAAAAATATCTCTCTTTCTTTTGGTGGTGTTAAAGCAATAACTGATACCTCGTTCGATGTACTTGAGCACGAGGTTAGGGCTATAATTGGACCCAATGGAGCTGGAAAAAGCTCAATGCTGAATTGTATAAATGGAATTTATAAACCTCAACAAGGAACAGTTTCTTTTAAAGGAAAAGAAATTCCAAATATTACTCCCAATCTCATGGCACAAATGGGCCTTTCTAGAACATTTCAAAACTTAGCTCTATTTAAAAGAATGTCAGTTCTAGATAATATTTTAGTAGGACGAAAGCTTCACACGAAAACAAATTTTCTTGAGGTTGCTTTTCAACTACCTAAAGTTAAAAAAGAGGAGAAGATTAATAGAGAAAGATCTGAAGAAATAATCAGTTTTTTAGAAATAGAAGATATTAAAGATACACCAGTTGGAAAACTTCCTTACGGATTACAAAAGAAAGTAGAATTAGGTCGTGCTCTTGCAACTGACTCATCTGTAATTTTACTAGATGAGCCTATGGCTGGAATGAATGTTGAAGAAAAAAGGGACATGTGTAGATTCATTTTAAAAGTAAATGATGAACTCGGCACAACTATGGTTCTTATTGAGCATGACATGGGGGTAGTTATGGATATATCTGACAGAGTTGTAGTGCTTGATTATGGTAAAGTTATTGGCGATGGTACGCCTGATGAAGTAAGATCAAATCAAAAAGTAATAGATGCTTATTTAGGAGTAGAACACTAGGATAAAAATATGGTTGAAGAATTATTATTTTTTATGGAAGTTTTAGTTGGCGGTTTGCTTGCCGGAACTATGTACTCATTGGTAGCTTTAGGATTTGTTCTTATTTTTAAAGCTTCAGCGACGTTTAACTTTTCTCAAGGAGCTATGGTTTTCTTCTCAGTTCTTGCTTTTGTTGGATTCATGCAAGACTTCAATATACCTTTCGTACTTGCATTCATTTTGGCTGCCCTTTTGATGGTAGTAGTTGGCTTATGCACTGAAAGATTTGTTTTAAGACCTTTAATGAATGCTAGCGAAGATACCGTGTTAATGGCCACAATCGGTTTAGGATATGTTTTAGAAGGCCTAGCCCAAGCAGCATGGGGAGTAGAAGTAAGAAGATTAGATTTAGGTATAGGAGATTTTCCAGTGCCGTGGATTGCTGATAACTTAAAATTATTTATTAGTGCCCTTGATATTACTGCAGGACTTGTTGCAGCTATAATGATTATTGGTTTATTCCTTCTATTCAAATATACAAAAATTGGTCTTGGTTTGAGAGCTGTTGCAGATGATGCAGGTGCCGCAAGTTCAATAGGAATTCCTTTAAAACATATCATGTTATTAGTTTGGTCTGCTGCTGGAGTTGTGGCATTAGTTGCAGGATGTATGTGGGGTGCAAGAGCTGGTGTTCAATTTGCTCTTGTTGATTTAGCGTTAAAAGCTTTACCAGTTTTAATTATAGGTGGCTTTTCATCTATTCCAGGCGCAATTATTGGTGGCTTAATCATTGGTGCAGTAGAGAAAGTTTTAGAAGTATACATTGGACCTTTTTTTGGAGGCGCAATTGAAGGTTGGGCTCCTTACGTCTTAGCAATATTCTTTTTATTATATAGACCAGAAGGTTTATTTGGAGAAAAAATTATTAGGAGAGTTTAATTTATGATGAAACCAGTATTTATGACTTATACAAAAAATGACCTAATTAACTTAGCTGTTTGTATGGTTCTGAGTGTATTAGTAATACCATCATTTATTACAACAGAATATTGGTACACTTCCATATTAATACCTTGGCTTTGCTTAGCTCTAGCTACAATCGGACAGCAAATAGTTATGGGTTACACAGGACAATTAGCTTTAGGTGCCGCTGGCTTCATGGCTGCAGGTGCTTTTGCGATGTTTAACCTTATTTTACGAGTGCCTGATTTAGGTTTTGTCGGTTCATTAATAGTGTCAGGTTTGATTGCTGCCGCTTTTGGAATTTTATTTGGTTTACCAAGTCTAAAAGTAAGAGGAATTTATCTGATGGTAGCAACATTGGCCTCACAATTTTTTATTATATGGATGATAGATAAATTTGGTTGGTTTAAAAACTATGACTCTTCAGGAATTATAACCGCACAAGACATAGTTATCTTAGGAAAACCATTTACAACTCCATTAGCTATGTATTTTGTGTGTTTAGCTGTTACCACGGTTTTAACTTTGCTAGCGATGAATATGGCTAGAGGTAGTACGGGTAGAAATTGGATGGCAGTTAGAGATATGGATATAGCTGCGGAGTCGATGGGAGTTTCATTATTAAGAACAAAAGTACAGGCCTTCGCAATTAGTGCGTTTTATTGTGGGGTTGCTGGTGCACTTTTTGCATTTTGTTATTTAAAATCTTTAGAACCAGTTGCTTTTGATATTAAACTTTCTTTTAAAATATTATTCATGTGTATTTTGGGTGGACTTGGCACAATAAATGGTGCTTTCATAGGAGCAGCATTTATTTTGCTTTTCCCAGTTCTTCTGAACGCAATTGGTAATAATGTTTTTCATGGTGCTATTGATGCTACAATAATATCTTCAATCGAGCAGGTAATATTTGGTGGGTTGATGATTATTTTTATGATTTATGAACCTTTGGGAATGGCAAAATTATGGGAAAACATAAAACAAAAATGGAAGACAAAATTCCCAACTATGAACATTAAAAATTTAACGTCTTCAATCGGTAAAAAATCTTAAGAAGTGGATAAAAAAAAACTAATTTTTGCATTATTAGTTGGTATCATTATAGGATTACTTGTAGAAAATAATTTTCTAATTGGTTAAATTTTTTTATTATACAATATCGTCTTTAGCAAATTGATCATCAAAGGTATCTTTTTTTTATTAATTTTTCTTAAAATATAAGGAGCAATTTCTCTAGCCAATTGCTCACCTTCAACTGTATCTTTTGGCATAAACTTTTTTTTAGCTGCAGCAAATGTAAAACCTTTACCTAAAAAATCTCCCATTTTACTATTTCTTCCTCCCACAGCACTCACATAGAGATCACCAATTCCAGCAAGACCTAATATAGTTGACTGATCGCCTTTAAAATATTTAATCAAAAATTTCATCTCATTTATACTTTTTTGAAATAAATCTGATGCAGTATTTAAATTTTGACCTGAGCCTATAACCATTGCATAAATATTCTTAATTGCTGAGCAAATTTCTACTCCAATCACATCTCCTGAAAATTCAGTCAGATAATATTTTGTTGATATCTGTTTTCCAATCCATTTAGCTATTTTGATATTCTTATTTGCTATTACTATGCTTGTCTTATTTTTTCTTGCTAATTCTTTAGCCAGACAAGGTCCTTTTAAAACTGATACATTTGCAACATTATAATTATTTTTGAGTAACCCTGAAATAGTTAAGAGTTTTTTTCTTTTTTTGTCATATTTTAGTCCTTTAGTAAGAACTAGTAATGGTGTTTTTATTTTTAAATCTTTCAACTCTTTTCCAATAAAATCAATTCCAGCAAGACTTAAGGCAATAACAATTAAATCAAATTTTTCCTTTAAAATATCTTTTGAATATTTTCTATACTGTAACTTTTTTGGAAGATTAAGTTTTAGTGAGGGGTGAAATTTTTGCTTTGACGATAAGTTGTTAATAAAAATTTTATTATATGGTTCTGTAATAGTAACTTTATTGTTATTTTCTAAACACGGAACTGAAAAAGCAGAACCCATTGCACCACCACCAATGATTAATATTTTTTTCATATAGTTTTTCTTTGTATAAATATTAATATAGGTTTATTTATAGTTTGAATATAAAAAAAATTTTTAATGCAAAATCTTAAATGGAAATACTCCAAATTCTTAATAAATAAAAACTTTCAATTTAGTAGAAACTTTGTCTTAAAATATTTGCCATCAAATTTATTGGTCAATTCTCACAAAAGTATATCTAAATGGAAAGGATATAGTCCAACTCCATTATTAAAATTGAATAAATTAAATAAAAAACTCCAACTTAAGAATATATTTTATAAAGATGAGTCAAAACGATTTCACTTAAAATCCTTTAAAGCTTTAGGAGGAGCTTATGCAGTGGAAAAAATTTCAAAAAAAACTAACAGAATAATTGTTTCATCAGCAACCGCCGGTAATCATGGGAGATCAGTTGCATGGGGGGCAAAAAGAATGAAATTGAAATGTAAAATTTTTGTTAGTCAATACGTAAGTGAAACAAGGGTAAAAGAAATAAAAAAATTTGGTGCTGAAGTAATAAGAGTAAGAGGAAATTATGAGGCATCATTAAAAGAATGCCAACTACTCTCAAAAAAAAATAACTGGAAAATTGTTCAAGATGTATCTACAAAAAATTATAAGTATATTCCTCAATTAACAATGGCAGGATACTCTATTTTAATTAAAGAAATTTCTAATCAAACTAATCAGTATATTACTCATATTTTTCTTCAAGCGGGTGTTGGTGGTTTGGCTGCAGGTTTGGTTGCTGGAGTAGCAAAATATTTTAAAAAAATTCCAAAAATAATTATCGTTGAACCAGATAGAGCCGATTGTGTTCTTCAAAGTATAAAAAGTAATAAGTTAAAAAAAATAAGAATTAAAAAAGAGAGCATTATGGGTGGTATGTCTTGCAATGAAATGTCTCTTGTGCCTTGGCAAATATTAAAAAAAGCTAGTAATTGTTGTGTCTCAATTTCAGATAAAAATGTAGCTAAAACAGTAGCTGGTTTAAAAGATAAAAAGTTCGGCAAAACTTCAATTGTAGGTGGTGAATGCGCTACTCCAGGAATTATTGCTTTGATTGGAGTATGCAATAACAAAAAGGCAAGAAAATTGATTAACCTTAATCAAAATTCTAATGTTTTAGTTATTGGATGCGAAGGTAATGCAGATGTTAAACTCTACAAACAACTGCTATCTAAAGGTAGAAAATAATTTTTATGACAAAAAACGCGATCACTTGGATACGAGAGGATTTTAGAATTGAAAATAACCCTGCCCTTTCTTACGCAACCCAAAATCATGAGAGCGTGCTTGCCCTATATATTTACAACAAAAGTGACTTTGATGCCAAAAGAGAAGCACAAAAATGGTGGCTTTCAAAATCATTAGAAATCTTTAAGTCTGAATTATCTAAGTTTAAAATTAATCTTCAAATATTAGCGGGTGATGAGCTAGATATATTTTCAAAGATTAAAAAAAAAGACAATATTTCTATATATTGGAATAAAATTTACGAACCAGACGTAATTGCAAAAGGAATAAAAATTAGAGATATTTTTGTTAAAAATCAGATTAATTACAAATATTTTAAAGGAAATATCTTAAATGAGTTTCAAGAAGTAACTAAAAATGATGGAACGCCTTTTAAAGTTTTCACCCCTTTTTGGAGAAATGCTGAACAAAGATTTTTAGGATCACTACCAAGTAAAAATTACAGTATTAAAAAAAAAACAAAGTCATTGACGTTCTTTAAAGATTGTATAGACCCAAAAGATATTCTTCCAAGAAAAAATTGGTATAAAAAGTTTGAAAAATATTGGAAGGTATCTGAGGAAGAGTCTAAAAAAATTCTAAAAAATCTAATTGATAGCAAAATTAAAGATTACGGAACTGCAAGAGATTATCCTTCTATCGAAGGTACATCGAAATTATCACCTTATATCAAACATGGGCAAATTCATGTAAATACTATTTGGAAAAAGTGTAGTGAGATTAAATCGAAAGGAATTGGTTACAGAAAATATATTAATGAACTAGGTTGGCGTGAATTTTCACATAGTTTAATCAATTATTTCCCAGAATTTTTAAAAGGAAATTATAGAAAAGAATTTGATAAATTTCCTTGGGTCAAAAATGAAAAAATTTTAAAAGCTTGGAAATCAGGTATGACGGGTTATCCAATTGTTGATGCTGGGATGAGAGAACTTTATGAAACTGGCTGGATGCATAACCGGATAAGAATGGTTGTGGGTTCGTTTCTGGTAAAACATCTAAGAATAAATTGGACTGAAGGTGAAAAACATTTTAGAAATTGTTTATTGGATTTCAATAAAGCTAATAATGTTGCTCAATGGCAATGGGTTGCTGGTTGTGGAGCGGATGCGGCTCCTTACTTCAGAATCTTCAATCCTATCCTACAGGGAGAAAAATTTGATAAAGAAGGTGCATATGTTAAAAAATGGGTTCCTGAACTAATTAAAGTTCCAAAAAAATTTATACATAAGCCCTGGGAGATGGAAATAAAATATCAGGAGGCGATTAAAACAGTTATAGGAAAAAATTATCCAAAGCCAATAGTTATTCATGAAGAAGCACGTAAAGCTGCACTTGAGGCTTTCCAAACTTTAAAAAAAAATTAAGTCTCACCTAAAAAATGATGAATGATAGATCTTTTTTGAGGATTTATTCTATGTTCAAACAAATAAATTCCTTGCCAAGTTCCAAGTAATAATTTTCCGTCTTTGATACTTAAAGATATTTGATTATTTGTTATTGATGATTTTATATGTGCAGGCATATCATCTTTACCCTCTGTGGTATGGATATACAATTTATTGTCCATGGGAACCAAATTATTAAAATAATTAATTAAATCCTTTTGAACATCTGGATCCGCATTTTCTTGTACAATTAATGATGCACTAGTATGCTGAATACTTAAATTTATCATACCATTTTTAAAATCATTTTTTTTAATCCATTCAATAGTTAGATCAGTAAATTCATATAATTTCTGACCATTAGTATTTATTTTTAAATCATAAAATTTTTGTATCATAAATTATATTTCATGGAGGTTAATTGATATAATCTACTAACTGTACGTTTAAATGGTTCCTGTAATGATCTTGAAGAGGTAAACTTGCTTACATCTTGACTTGCAGTCACAGCTATAGGTAAATTTTTATCATATATAATATCTATTAAAGTTATAAACCTTTGCTGTTGGTTAGAATTAATATCGTTAAATTGTGGGATTTTTTCAATAATCATAAATTTTAAATTTTTTACGATTTCTAAATAATCCTCTGCTCCCAAATTTCTATTACAAAGTTCATCAAAGTTAAATCTGCAAATCCCCTCATAAAAGTTTTGTATTGTAAAATCTCTCCCCTTAATATTTAAAATCTTAGGTGAGTTTTTTTTTTCTTTTGTAATAATTCTAAAAAATTTGTTTATTTTAAAATTGGTTTCCTGATTTAACGGAAAAAAAAATCTTTGTTTTTGATTTTCTTTTGATTTTCGATAATCATCTTCAATTCTTAATTCATGATTGATAGCATTTTTTTTCATTATTTCTATAAATGGTAAAAATTGGTCTCTCTGTAATCCATCTTTATACAATTCAGATAATTCAATATTTGAGGTTAGTATGATCTTAATATTCTCCTTAAAGATTTCCTCAAATAGCTTTCCTAAAATCATAGCATCTACGATATTAGTAACTTGAAATTCATCAAAATAAATAAGTGATACTTTTGATTTTAAATCTTTGACAAAGGTACTTACTACATTCTCTTGATTTTTGTCTTTTATAGTGTGGACAAAATTATGAAACTCTAACATAAATTCATTAAAGTGAAGTCTTTTCTTATCTTGATTAACTAAATCAAAAAAAAAATTTAAGATCATTGTTTTACCAACACCGACACCACCATGAAGATAAAAAGCTTTTTTTAAACCTTTTTTTTTAAAGATTTTAAACAAAGTAGATGTAAAGTTTTGATTAAAATAGTCTTGTAATTTTTTAATTACATTAACCTGATTATGATTAACTTCTAAATTTTCAGAAACACAATACAGTTTAAATTTTTCCTCAAGGTTTTTTGACATCAATCTTTTTTAGTCTTAAAGTCAATGCCATATTCTGACCTCGGTCCCTTTCTTAAGCCAAAAGGTCCAGATATGAATATTGTTAAAGGTCGTGTCCCTGGTTTTATATCAACTCTGTGAAGATTGTTTGCTGATCTAAATCCAATATATCCAGGTGGTCTCCAAAATTTTCCTGTACTTAGTGTCTCCCAGTAACCATCTCTTAATATTATTGTTATATAAGGAAAAGTATGATTATGAACTCCTTCCCCATGGTCATCTGCTAACATTTCATGAATTAGAATATTGAATGGAAACCATTTTGGTCTGTGCCTCATCAAAACATAATATCTATTCATCCAAGGTTTTGCTTTATGGAATTCTGGATGAGAAGGTCCCCTATCTAGGACAATTTTCTTTCTACCTATTTTTTCTAAAAATTTTAAAAACATTCTATTCGTATTGTATAATGGCACCATTCTTAATCATAAATAAATGATTATTATATAAAAACGGTTTTGACATTATTTTTCTGGCAATTTTTTCAACTTTTTGAATATTACCAGTTTTAAGTTCTAGAATAATTAATTTACCATCACTATTAGATAAATATATTTTATCCTGACTTATTGAAAATCCTATTGGTTTAATTTTTTTCCTATTTTTTTCTTTGTAAATTTTATAGATATCTTTAATCTTAATTATGTTTCCTTTTTCTTTATCTATCATGAATAAATAACCATTATCTGAAATTGTGATAATTAAGTTTTTAATAATAATAGGAGTCAAACTTGAGCTGATATCATTAATCCAATTTATTGAACCATTTTTTAAATCAATTGAATAAAATTCATTTTTGTTATTTGAAAAAAAAATACTTTTACCCTCTGAAACCAGCTTCGAATTTTTAAAATTATAAGTAATATTGATGATATTGCTGCTTTGAGTGGGAAGTTGCCATAATAAATTTCCTGAGGATGTATCTACTGCTGTTAAGTCACCTAAATTATTTATAAAATAAACACTATTTTCAGACACAAATAAAGAATTTTTTGCATTTGTTATTGTCAATGCTTTTTCAGTTTCATAATTCCAACATTCAGAACCATCTTCTATAAAAAAACATCTTAGGACATTCTTAAGATCAATTACAAAAAATCTATCATCAACTGTTTTAATTTCAGAATTAAAAGGATAATCATTCTTTTTTTTCCAGATCAAATTTCCATTTTTTAAGTTAATTAGAAATATGTTTGATAAATTATCAACAACTATAAGTTTTTTTTTTATCAAAGCAAAAGAAAGTTTTGGATTATTTTTTTTTTCAAATTTGGAATAATAGTTTTTTTTCCAAATAATTTTTTTATCACTATCAAATCTGATAATTGACCCTTTATTATCAAAAAAAACTATCCCATCTTTTAAAAATAAAGGAGTTAAATCTGTGTCATTTTCATTATTGAACTTGGAAAATGTGAAGTTTTTGATTTTTTTTAATTTACCAGAATAATTTTGTATTCCGAAATTATTTCTATTATCTATAATTTTATTTTGAACATTTACCTGTGATAAATCTAAACTAATATTAGGATTTAATTCCTTATAGGAAATTTTTTTTTCATCTAATATAATTTCAATATTCTTATTAACTTTATTCTTTTCTTTCTTATTCCAGATCTTTGAATTTTCATTTAAGGAGCAATTCACCAAGATTAAAGATACTAAAAAAAAAATAAGAATTCTAATCACTTAAATCTCTGTTTAATCTTTTTTGTGCTTCTGTAACTATACTTGGGTTTGATTTTTTTGAATTTATAATCTGATTAAAAAAATCCTTAGATTTCAATTTTTGATCTTTAGAATAAAAAAACTCCGCTAGCAAATACAGTGCATGAGAACTCCATACACTCTCAGACTTAATAATCGGATTTAAAATTTCTAACAATTCATTTTCTGAAATTTGATCAGCATTGTACAAACCTTTTTTATAGATTACCAAATTTTTAATTTCTTTTTCTAAAGACGTATTTTTGATTAAAATATCAAATAAATTATTTATTTGACCTCTGCTTGAAATTAAAT
The DNA here is from genome assembly GCA_902597575.1 of uncultured Pelagibacteraceae bacterium. Lineage (GTDB taxonomy): Bacteria > Pseudomonadota > Alphaproteobacteria > Pelagibacterales > Pelagibacteraceae > Pelagibacter. The sequence continues at coordinate 35,937 of CACJYF010000008.1, forward strand.
CGTTATCTAAAATGAAATAAAGAGAAAGTGGAGAATAAGTTGGATCTTTCAATTTAATTATTTGTGTTAGTTTTGTAGCGGTTTTTTCTTTATTATTTTTCTCGTAATCTATTACTGTTGAATAAAATAAATTAGAAACTTTTTCTCGCTGGTAATCTCTGAATTCTCCATATCCAAAGAAAGATATAGTTAATAATATAATAATAATTAGAAAACCTAGTAACTTTTTTTTGTTATTTACGAAAAAACTTTTTATTTTTTCTTTTCTGGTATTAGAATTAATTATTGAAATATCTTCTTCCATACTAAATCATGTTGCGAAGGACGTACTGTAAAATTCCTCCATTTTTGTAATACTCAAGTTCATTTTTAGTGTCTATTCTACACAATACCTCTATCTTTTTAATTTCACCTGATAAATATTTGATTTCTAACTTTACTTTGTCTGATGGGTTTAATCCTTTTTCTAAATCAATAACACTGATCAATTCAGAACCTTTTAAATTTAAATTTATTCTATTTATATTATTAATGAACTGTAGTGGCAATACTCCCATACCTATTAAATTAGATCTATGAATTCTCTCAAAACTTTCGGCTATCACGGCTTTGATACCTAAAAGTTTTGTACCTTTTGCAGCCCAATCTCTTGAAGATCCCGTGCCATATTCTTTACCACCAATAACTACTAAATCGGTTCTTCTTTTTTTGTACTCTACAACAGCATCATAAATTGGCATTACTTTATCCTCAGGGTACAATTTAGTGAAACCACCTTCTGTTCCAGGTGCTATTTCATTTTTAATTCTTATATTTGCGAATGTACCTCTCATCATTACCTCGTGATTTCCACGTCTAGATCCATACGAATTATAGTCCTTGGGAAGAATTTGATAATTCATAAAATACTCACCAGTTGGACTATCTTTTTGTATATTACCAGCTGGGGAAATATGATCAGTTGTAACCATGTCCCCCAATATCAATAATGGTCTTGCATTTTTAATTTCTTTAAAACCCTCTGGCTTGTCACCAAGATTTTCAAAAAATGGAGGTTTTTTTACATAAGTAGAATTTTCATCCCAATTATAGATACTGCTCTTTTTTGTTTTTATCTCTTGCCATTGTTTTGGTCCCGCTGAAACATTTGAATATCTTTTAATAAACATATCTGCATTAAGAGAGTTCTTCAACGTATCTTCTATCTCTTTATTTGAAGGCCAGATATCTTTTAAAAATACGTCTTTTCCGTTTTTATCTTTTCCAAATGAGTCTTTTAATAAATCGAATTCCATGTGACCTGCAAGAGCATAAGCTACAACAAGTGGGGGAGATGCTAGATAGTTTGCTTTAATATGAGGTGAAATCCTTCCCTCAAAGTTTCTGTTACCTGACAAAACAGAGACAGCATATAAATTTTCTTTTTGAATAGATTCAACTATGTTTTCTGCTAATGGACCTGAGTTACCGATACAGGTTGTACAACCATAACCAACTAAATTAAATCCTAATTGATCTAAGTAAGTATTTAGTCCTGCTTTCTCTAAGTAATCAGTCACTACTTGAGATCCAGGAGCTAAAGATGTTTTAACCCATGGTTTAACATTTAATCCTAGCTCAACAGCTTTTTTTGCTAAAAGGCCAGCTCCAATAAGAACATTGGGATTTGAGGTGTTGGTGCATGATGTAATCGCAGCAATTAATATTGAACCATCCTTAATTTCGTAATCTGTATCTTTTACCTTGGAAATTTCATAATCTTTTTTATCTGTAGATTCTTTAAACACTTTTTTAAAATTACTTGATGCTTCAGTTAAAAGAACTTTATCTTGTGGTCTTTTAGGACCTGAAATAGTTGGAACTAAAGTGGACATATCTAAAGATATTTTATCAGTAAACTTAATATCATCACTTGACCATAAACCTTGCTCCTTTGCATACTTTTCGACTATTGCCACTGTCTCTTTATCGCGTCCAGAAAATTTTAAATACTTTAAAGTTTCGTCATCTATTGGAAAAAAACCACATGTAGCTCCATACTCAGGGGCCATATTAGCAATTGTAGCTCTATCAGCTAAAGTCAAATTTTTTAATCCCTCACCGTAAAATTCAACAAATTTTCCAACTACACCTTTATCTCTAAGCATTTTAACGATCGTTAAAACTAAGTCAGTAGCAGTTGTGCCCTCAGGCATTTTTTTTGTAACCTCAAATCCAATTACTTCCGGAATTAACATTGAAATAGGTTGTCCTAACATACCTGCTTCAGCTTCAATTCCACCAACACCCCATCCTAGAACTGACAAACCATTAACCATTGTTGTATGGCTGTCTGTTCCAACAAGTGTATCTGGAAACAAATATTTTTCTCCTTTATATTCCTCTGACCAAACTACTTTTGATAAATATTCTAAATTTACCTGATGACAAATACCAGTTCCTGGAGGAACAATCCTAAAATTATTAAAAGCACTTTGCCCCCATTTTAAAAAAGAATATCTTTCACCGTTTCTTTTAAACTCAATATCTACATTCTTTTCAAATGAATCTTTTTTAGCAGATTGATCAACCTGAACAGAATGATCAATGACTAAATCAACTGCAGACAGAGGATTAATTTTATTTGGATCTTTATTTTTCTCTTTTACAGCCTCTCGCATAGCAGCCAAATCAGCTACTGCTGGTATTCCTGTATAATCTTGAAGTAAAACCCTGGCTGGTCTGTATGCTATTTCAATTTTTGATTTTTTTGTTTCAAGCCAATTTTTTATAGCCTCAATTTGTTGTTTATTAACTGATAAATCATCCTCATATCTGAGTAAATTTTCTAGTAAAACTTTTAATGACTTTGGTAATTTTGAAATACCTTGTAATCCATTTAACTCAGCTTTTTTCAATGAGTAATATTTAAAATTTTTACCATTAACCTCAAGGTTGGATAATGATTTGTAAGAATTTTTATTCCCTGGTTTCATATCTTATATATAAAATGTAATTATGCTCAAAAGAAGAAGCACTGACATAACATAATTAAAGTATTTAATAAATTTCTCATTTGTCGCAAATTTCCTTAAATATTTGCCAACAAATGTCCAAAAAGTGATGCTTGATAAAGATACTAAAAAAGCAAATAAAACAACTTGAGTCGCGTAGTTGAGATAATTTTCTCCATATTCAACGTATGTTGAAACTATAATAATTCCAATTAAAACACCTTTTGGATTTAAAAATTGAAAAATAAAAGTATCTAAAAAAGAAATTGGATTTTCATTTTTTTTCTCATTAGAAGATTTTGAAAAACTTATTTTATAAGCTAGATAAATTAAAAATAAACTCCCTAAATATTTTAAGATTGTTTGTATAATTGGGAATAGTTTAAAAATATTAACTAAGCCGATTGTTAAAGCAAATACTACAGAAGTAAACCCAAAGGTAACTCCAAAAATATGTGGGATTGTTTTTTTAATTCCAAAATTAAAACCAGAATAGGATGCAACAACGTTATTTGGTCCTGGGGTATAAGCAGCCACAATCCAAAAGAGCGCCATTGATAAAAACTCTGGATGCATATTTATGCTATTGGTAATCCGTTATCTGCTTTTTGTGATGGATGTACCAGTGTCACTTTTCCTTCAGAGTCTATCGATCCTAAAAGTAAAAACTGAGATTTTACACCAGCAATATTTTTTTCTGGAAAGTTACAAACACCAATCACTTGTTTACCAACTAAATTTTGTTCATTATAAAAATGAGTAATTTGGGCCGATGAAGTTTTAACACCTATTTCATTTCCAAAATCTACCTCAACAACTAATGATGGTTTTCTAGCTTTTTCATTTTTTTTGACTGATAGGACTGTTCCAAGTCTAATATCTATTTTTTCAAATATGTCGTAAGTAATTTGCTCTTTCATAAAAGTGATATTTATATTAATTATTACTAATGAGTACAGAAGTAAATTTGGAGAAAATATACAAGAATTCTATTCAGATTTTATCTGATTTAATTGGATTTAAAACTATTTCAGGTGAAGATAACAACGATTTGATAAATTATTGTGAAAAATATCTTAGTGACCTGGGCGCTACTTCATTTAAGACATTTGATGAGAAAAAAAAAAGAGTAAATCTTTTTGCAACAATTAAAGCCAAAAAATCAAATGGGATAAAACCTATAATTTTATCTGGTCATACTGATACTGTTCCTGTTTCAAAGAGTTGGAGTACGGATCCCTTTAAGGCAACAATTAAAGAAGATAAACTTTATGGAAGAGGTTCTTGTGACATGAAAGGATTTATTGCATGCACTTTAGCATTCGCTCCAATTTTTTCTAAAGTTGATCTAAATAGAGATATTCATTTTTCTTTTACTTTTGATGAAGAAACTGCATGCATAGGTGCACCATTATTAATTAAAGAACTTAAAAAAAGAAAAATTCAAAACGGAATTTGTATAGTCGGTGAGCCTACAAATATGAAAATCATAGACGCACACAAAGGATGCTATGAATACACTACTTATTTTGAAGGACTTGCAGGACACAGTTCAATGCCACACAAAGGTGTCAGTGCTGTTGAATTTGCATCAAAGTATGCCAATAAATTAATAGAGCTTAGAGAAGAACTAAAAAGAAGAGCGCCTAAAGACTCAATATTTGATCCTCCATTTTCAACACTACAAGTTGGAGGTATATTTGGAGGTATAGCTCATAATGTAATAGCTGACAGATGTCGCGTTGAATGGGAGACAAGACCAGTTATCAAAGAAGATGGCATCTTTCTAAATCAACAAATAGATAAATACGCAAAAGATATTTTATTACCAGAAATGAAAAAAGTTTTTCCTAACTCAAAAATAACAAAGGAGATAATCGGTGAGGTTACCGGTTTTGATCGTATAAGTAACTCAGAGGCATGTGAATTGGTCTCAAGTTTAACCGGTGATAATTCTAGAGAAGTTGTGTCCTTTGGAACTGAAGCAGGGTTATTTCAAGAAATAGGTATTAGCACAGTTGTTTGCGGCCCTGGTTCTATAGAACAAGCTCACAAAGTTGATGAGTTTATAGAACTTAATGAACTTAAAAAATGTTTGAAATTTCTTGAGGGAATTAAAAATAAATCTATTCTTAATTAGTCCACCCACCAACTGATTTGACTTCTAAGAATTCTTGAAGACCATGCTCACCAGCTTCTCTACCTATTCCTGAATGTTTAAAACCTCCAAAAGGTGTATCGATTGCTATACCTGCTCCATTTACATCAATCATTCCTGATCTGAGTTTTTTTGCAACCCGTTTAGCTTTTTCTTGGTCTTGAGTTTGGATATAATTTGTTAGTCCGTAAGGAGTATCATTTGCAATTTTGATTGCGTCTTCTTCTGACTCAAATGGTATAACTGACAATACAGGTCCAAAAATTTCTGTTCTAGCAATTTCCATACTATTATCAACATCGACAAACACAGTTGGTTTTACAAAATATCCTTTTTCATGACCATCAGGTTTCCCTAGTCCACCTGCAATTAGTTTTGCTCCTTCATCAATTCCTTTTTTAATTAAATCCTGAATCTTATTATATTGAGACTCTGATACAACTGGCCCAATATGTTCCCCTTCTTTTTTAGGATCTCCTACTTCTATACTGTCTGTGTACTCTTTAAGTTTTTTTATTGCCTCAGAGTAATTCGATTTTTCAATTAACATTCTTGTTGGTGCATTACATGATTGACCTGAGTTTTTAAAACATCTTAAAGCACCCCATTCAATAGCTTTTGGATCAGCATCTTTAAAAATTATATTTGCTCCTTTGCCGCCTAATTCTAAACTTACTCTTTTAAAATCATTGGCTGCATTTTGTGAAATTAAAGCGCCAGCTCTAGTCGAACCAGTAAAAGAAATCATGTTTATATCTGGATGTCGTGTGAGGGCATCACCGGTAGTATTTCCATCGCCATTTATTAAATTAAATACTCCTGGGGGAAATTTTGTTTCATCGATTATTTCAGTCAAAATCATTGATGATAATGGAGCAAGTTCTGATGGTTTTAATACCATTGTGCACCCTGATGCTAAGGCAGGTATTACCTTAAGGCAAACCTGATTCATTGGCCAATTCCATGGTGTTATCAATGCACAGACTCCCTTAGGCTCGTACAAAAGTCTTTGATTGGGAGCATGATCACCTAAAGGTTTTTCAAATTCAAAATTCTTAAGATGTCTTATAAAAGATTTTATATG
>CACJYF010000009.1 GCA_902597575.1 uncultured Pelagibacteraceae bacterium
TTTAGAGGTGTAAAGATAGCTTCCTTTGCCTTTTGTAAAAGAGATTTTTTTTCTATTATAATTTTTTGCCAAATAGCTCATTTCAATGTTGTTTGTATAAACAAAAAAATTAAATACAAGTTGGGATTGAATATCATTATAAATAATTCAATTTGAATAATGTTGATAACTGCGAATAAAATATTTTTATTAGTATTTTTTATCAGTATATTGTGTTTATATATTTTCTAAATACATTATATAGTAAATTATGAGCTGGACCGATGAAAAAGTCAATAAATTGAAAGAGTTATGGGGAAAAGGAAACACTGCAAGCCAAATAGCTGAGATCATTGGTGGCATTACTAGAAATGCAGTAATTGGAAAAGCGCATAGGCTTAATCTATCTGCTAAGATTAAAACTCGTACTGCATCATCAAACGAAGGCTTTAACAATTCAGCTGAGAATAGAGACAACAAAATAAGAAAAGGAAGAAAAAGTAAGTTTAAATCGTTGATAATTGAAAAAGATTTTGAACCTGAAAATCCAAAACAATTAGAAGAGCTCGATGAAAATTCTTGTAAATGGCCTATTGGTCATCCTGATGAAAAATCCTTCTATTTTTGTGGTAGAACCTCATTGAAAGACTTTTCCTATTGCAAACTTCATTTGCTTTATGCTTATCAGCCAAAAGGTAAAAAAGAAGAGTTAGTTGACAAAGATGAGGTGCCAGAATTTATTGGGAAAAAAATAAAATCTGCATAATAAAATTAATTTGAAAGATTTTTTTTTATAGAATATTCACCTCCCTCTGTCCACATATATGAATATTTTTTAACTTCCTCTCTAAAAATTTTTTTTGCAGGTAAACCAATATCAAAATTTGTTTTATACTTGCCGGAAACAACATTGTCATACTTTAGTAAATTTAATTGATCAACAGTTAATAGAGGTTTTGGAAGAAGTTGAAAAATTCTTGCGGTCATCATTGCCAAAGTAAGTGGAAAAGGTAATAAAAGTCTTTTTTTATCTATTAAATTCAGTAAAATAATCAAGATTTCTTTGAATGAAAGCACCTCTGGCCCAATACATTCAATAATATTCGAATTTATCTTTTTCGAAATTAAAGAATAGATAACATCAGTCAAATCTGAACAATGTATGGGAGTAAATTTTGTTTTACCATTATAATATAAGGGGAAAATTGGCAATCTACTTAATAATGTCATTAAATTACAGCTGAAGTTATCTGAGGATGAAAAGACTATTGATGGTCTAAGAATTGTCGTATTTGGAAATATTTTCAAAATATTTTGTTCACCATTAAGTTTGCTTTGAGCATATTTAGAGTCTAAAGCCTCATTGATGCCTAATGCAGAAATATGTATAAATTGTTTTATTCTATATTCTTTACAAAGTTTCGCCAGTAGTGATGGAAAAATGGTATGAATGTTTTTAAATGTATTTCCTTTTTTTTTTTCAAATAAAATTCCAATTAAATTAATACAAATATCTGCAGTCTCAAAAAGTTTTCTTATTTTGTATTCATCAAAAATACTACACTCTTTTATATCAATATAACCCGCATTCCCTTGTGTTTTGATTATATGACCTTTTTGATGGATATTTCTTGTAACTACAGTAACTGTGTAGTTGTTTTGAGTTAACTTTCTAATAAGATGTGTTCCAATTTGACCTGTGCCTCCCCATATTAAAATTTTCTTCATTTTATTAATCAAAAAATAGACATTATTTTTTAGTCTTATATATATAAATATATATGAGTAATATCAAAGTTTTTGAGAATGATTTACCTGAAGATTTAGATTTATCAAATGAAAAATTCATCGGTCTAGATAATGAGGCATTAGGGCTAGTACTTGGTAGGGATCCTCTTACTCTCGTTCAATTGGGACTCGAGTCAAAAAATTTTTATTTAATAAAACTCAATAGAGAAAACTACCAAGCGCCAAACCTAGTAAGAGCATTATCTAACGAAAAAACACAATTTATCATGCATTATGCAAGACAAGATCTTTTATGGTTAAAGTATCATCTTAATGTTAAGCCAAAAAATATTTTTTGCACAAAAGTTGCTTCAAAAATAGCAAGAACCGCTAGTTCATACCATGGCTACAAAGATCTAGTAAAAGAATTTTGTGGAAAAGATATTTCAAAAAAAGAGCAGCAAAGTGATTGGGGAGATCCAAACCTCTCAGAAAAACAAATTAAATATGCCGCTTCTGACACTGAGCATCTATTTGAAATAAGAAATAAGTTGATTAAGATGTTGGAAAGAGAGAAAAGAATAAACCTGTTTAAAAAATCTATGGAAGTAATACCCATTTTAGTTGATATGGAGATGGCCGGATATAACCTATCAACCTTTGAACATTAATAATGAAAAAAAATTTTATCAAAACAGCAAAAGATGTAATCAATTTAGAAATTTCTGGATTGATAAAATTAAAAAAATGCTTGAATAGTTCATTTAATAAAGCTGTAAATGAAATCGCAAAGTGCCAATCTAAAGTGATACTGTGTGGTGTTGGAAAAAGTGGATTAATTGCAAATAAAATAGCTGCAACCTTTTCATCTATTGGGGCACCAGCATTTTTTTTGTCAGCAAGTAATTCATCTCATGGTGATCTTGGTAGTATTACTAAAAAAGACATTTTAATTTTAATTAGTTATTCAGGTGAAACTAATGAATTAAGAAATATTATTCAGTACGCAAATAGAAATAAAATTTTATTAATCGGCATTGTATCAAAAAAAGACTCAATCTTACACAAGGCGTCAGATATTAAATTATTAACTCCCCAAGTTAAAGAATCTGGTGGAATCATCCCTACTTCAAGTACATCAGTTCAGCTTGCACTTGGAGATGCGTTAGCAATATCTATAATGAAACAAAAAAAATTTAAAAAACTAGATTTTAAAAAATTACATCCTGCAGGAGCTCTAGGAGCAAAATTAAAAACTGTAGAGGATATAATGTTGACTGGAAAAAAAATACCATTCGTAAACGAAAATATAAAAATGAAAAAAGCTCTTAAAATATTAAGTGATAAAAAACTTGGTGTCTTAATTGTTCAGAATAAAAAGAAGCAAACGATAGGGATTGTTACAGATGGTCAAATCAGAAGGTTTAATCAAAAAAACCCGGATTTACTCTCAATTAAAGTTAACGAAGTAATGACTAGAAACCCTATAAGTGTTGAAAAAAATGACCTAGCTGCAAAAGCTTTATCAATTATGAATAATAAAAAAATCACGTCCTTATGTGTTTTCGAAAAAAAAAATAAAGACAAAACAGTTGGAGTGCTACACGTGCACACAATACTGCAGTCGAATATATCTTAAATGATAAACAGTTTTGCAATAAAGATTTTACTAGGGCTTTCTGCTGTAGTTATAATTTTTTTTTTCACCTTTAATATTTTTAAAGAAGAAAAAAAAACTTCAATTAAAATAGAAAATGAAAAAGAAGATATTTTGGAAGACATAGATACTACAACAAATATAATAAAGGATGTAAATTATAGATCAAACGACGTTAAAGGTAATGAATATTTTTTAAACGCATCTGAAGGACAGATAGATTTAACAAACAATAAGGTAATTTTTCTTACCAACGTTAAAGCCACAATTACCATGGTAAATGGAGACACTATGAGTATCAAATCAGATTATGGAAAGTACAATATTAATAATTATGACACTATATTTACAGAAAACGTGAAGATTAACTTCGAAAATAATACAATTAAAAGCAATTATGTAGATTTTTCCCTAGATAGGAATTCATTGATAATTTCAAAAAATGTTAGTTATTCAAATCAAAAAAACTTACTTAAAGCGGATGTTGTTGAAATTAACATCACAACTAAAGATACAAAAATTTTTATGTACGAGAGCGAAAAAAAAGTTAAAATTAATTCAAATTAAATACAATGGGAATAATTAAAAAATTTAGAATTAAATCTTTTAAAAGTACAAATACTATTCTTGAATTTAAAAATATCTCATTATCTTATGGGAATAGACTAATACTTGACAATATTAATTTTAAAATTAATGAAGGACAAATTTTTGGAATGTTGGGTCCTAATGGAGTCGGTAAATCTACTATTTTCAATCTAATTACAGGATTAATCTCGCCAAAATACGGTAAGATTTTAATTAACGGTCATGATGCAACAGATTTTCCAATTTATTTAAGAACAAAAAAATTTAAAGTTGGATATGTTCCGCAATATGGTGGCTATTTTAATGACTTATCTTTACACGATAATTTAAAGGCAATCAGTGAAATTATAATTAATGATAGAAATCTTAGATCTCAAAGAATAAATTACGTTATTTCAAAGTTCGAATTAGACAGTTTAAAAGACATAAAAGCTAAATATCTTTCTGGTGGTCAAAAAAGAAAATTAGTTTTAGCATTAGCCTTGATAAGTGAGCCTAAAGTTCTACTTTTGGATGAACCATTTGCTGCTTTAGACGTTATGACAATAAAAATGCTCCAAGAAATAATTGTAAATCTGCAGCAAGAAAGCCGTATTACTATATGCATATGTGATCACCAAGCGAGAGATCTGTTAGCATGTGTGGATGTGGCTATGATTTTAAGTAATTGTAAGATTATCGCGCAAGACACTCCTTCAAATCTAGTGAAAAATATTAATGCTCAAAACGCATACTTTGGTGATAGTTTTAAAATAAACTAATAGATATGCCCAATCATATTATAATTAAAAAAAAAATTCCTGATTTTAAAAAAAAAATTTTTGTAAGCGGTGACAAAAGTATAAGCATTAGATGGGTCTTGTTCGCATCTATAGCCTCAGGTATTTCAAGAGCAAAAAATTTATTGATATCAGAAGATGTAATAGCAGCGATTAATATCATTAAAAAATTTGGAATAAAAGTTATTAAAAAAAAAGGTTTTTTTTTAATTTTTGGAAAAGGAGTTGATGGTTATAATTTAAAAAAAAACACAATTATAAATGCTAAAAATTCAGCGACTTTAGGAAGATTAATTCTTGGCTTGTTAATCAACTCTACTAAAAAAATTAAGTTGATTGGAGACAAAAGTTTGTCAAAAAGAGATTTTAAAAGAGTAGCCTCTCCTTTATCTAAATTTGGAGCAAAATTTAAATTAACAAAAAACTTCAGTCTTCCACTTACAATACAAGGATCTAAAAAGATTAAATCTATTAAATATTATGAAAAAAGAGGATCAGCTCAATGTAAAAGCTCTGTTATGCTTGCTGCAATGAGGGCTGATGGAACAACCTACATAAAAGCCAAAAAGAGTAGAGATCATACAGAAAAAATGATGAAAAACCTGAACCTACCTATCCGTGTTATTAAAAGAAAAAATCATGACATAATACAAATTAAAAAAATTAAAAGAATAAAACCAATAAACTATAATATTCCCTCTGACATAAGTTCTGGTGCTTTTTTTATCGTATTAACTGCACTCTCTGATAATTCTGAACTAATAATAAAAAATGTAAATATAAATCCATCAAGAATTGGTGTCATTACTATTCTAAGAAAGATGGGTGTGAATATAGTTTTACAAAACAAAAAAATTTACAAAGGAGAGAGAATTGCTGATATTAAAGTTAATAGTTCTAAATTAATTAAGCCAATTAATTGCCCATCTACATTAAATGCAAGTGCTATAGATGAATTTTTAGTAATTTTTTTGGTAGCAGCAAAAGCAGATGGAATTTCATATTTTAAAGGATTGGCCGAATTAAATAAAAAAGAAAGTCCGCGGCTCGTATGGGGTTCAAAGATTTTAAATAAGATGGGTATAAAAAATATTACAACAAAAAATTCAATTAAAATTTTTGGTAATCCAAATCTAAAAATTAATAAAAGAATTATTATTAACAATTACCTTAAAGATCATAGGGTATTTATGACTAGTGTAATAGCTGCACTGTCATTTGGAGGATTTTGGAAAATACATGATTGTAAAGCTATAAGAACCTCTTTTCCAAATTTTTTGAATATAGTGAATCAGTTAAAGAATTAATGAAAAAAAGAAAAAGAATAATGAAAATAGCAATTGACTCCCCAGCTGCAGCAGGTGCAGGGACGCAAGCTAAACTAATTTCTAGACATTACAACCTATTACATCTAGATACAGGACGTTGTTACAGATATATTGCTAATATAAAAATTTCAAATCCTATAAAGTATAATATTAAATATATAAAAAAAAAAATTAAAAAATTAAAAATCAAAGATTTACAGAATAAAAAACTTTCAACTGACAAAGTTGCAACAGTTGCTTCAATTATAGCTAAAGATAAAAGAATAAGAAAATTAGTTCACTTCTTTCAATTGAAATGTGCCTACAATCCACCAATAAAATTTAGTGGGTCATGTCTGGATGGTAGAGACATTACTTATAAAATAATACCAGATGCTGATTTTAAATTTTTTATAACTGCGAGTATCAAAACTAGAGTAAACAGAAGATATAGAGAGTTAAAACGTTTAAACAAAAATATAACCTATAGTGATGTGTTAAAAAGCATTAAAAAACGTGATAAAAATGACTATTCTCGTAAGATTTCGCCCCTTAAGAAAACAAAAGATTCAGTATTGATTAACACAACAAATTTATCTAAAAGAGCGTGTTTTTTAAAAATAAAAAAAATTATAGATAAAAAATTAAAATTTAATGGAAATATATAAAGATTTATCAAATCCAGATAATCAAAAGTTTGAGCAGCTATTAGACAGCCAATTATCCAAAATAAATATAGAGGAAGGTAAAATTATTGAGGGTAAAGTTAACAAGATCACTGAAAAATATGTTTTCTTACATGTTGATGGTCTTAAATCTGAGCCTGTTTTAGATATTAATGAGCTAAAGGCTATGGGACTTAACGAAAAAATTAAAATTGGAGAAAAAATATCAGTATTATTGGAAAGACTAGAAGATAAAATGGGTGAAGTTGTAGTTTCTGCAAGCAAAGCCCAGAAAATCAAAGGATGGGACAAACTAGTTGAAGCTTATGAAAAAAAAGAACCAATAATGGGAAAAATTACCTCTAAGTGCAAGGGGGGATGCATCGTGGAACATATAGAGACAGGATCTTTAATGTTTTTACCAGGCTCACAAATTAGCGATAAACCACTTAAAGATATTAGCCATTTAATGAATGAACCACAGAAATTTGCCTTAATTAAACTCGATAAAATAAGAGGTAATGCTTGTGTATCAAGAAGAGAAATAATTTCTTCATTTAAAAAAGAGGATAAAGCAAAAATAGTAGACAAATATAAAGTCGGCGACATTATTAAAGGAGCCGAAGTAAAAGGTTATAGTACTTTTGGGTGTTTTTTTAATGTTAATAACGAGCTCGATGTTTTAGTTCATTTGCAAGAAATTTCTTATTCAAGGGTGAATCATCCTGATGAGGTTTTTAATATAGGTGAGAAACATGATTTAAAAGTAATATCCGTTGATAAAGAAAAGTTACAAGTAGGATGTTCAGTCAAACAGATGTCTCCTGATCCTTTTGAACATATTGAAAATTATGAACTGAAAAAAATTTATAAAGCAAAAGTGGTCAAAATTATGGATTTTGGTGCTTTCTGTGAATTGGAGCCAGGTTTAACTACACTATTGCATTCAAGCGAACTAAGTTGGACAAAAAAAAATGTATCAGTAAAGAAAATGTTAAAAGTCGGTGATGAGATTGATTGTATAATAACCGAAATAGATAAGGAAAAAAGAAGAGTTGCTATTTCTCATAGATTAACTCTGGAAAATCCATTTGAGACTTTCAATAAAAAATACCCAGTTGGTTCAATTGTGAATGGTGAAATAACTAATAAGAATGAATACTCACTATTTGTAAAAGTTGAGGACATAAATGTGGATACCTTCCTACATTGTAATGATCTAACTTATCTTAATAACGGAGAGGAAGAACTGACCAAATATAAAAAAGGTGATAAAATAAAGGTCAAAGTCCTAGAAATAAAAGTTGAAGATCAAAAAATTAGAGTAGGTTTTAAGCAAACACAAAAAGATCCTTTGGATTGGTTTAAAGATAAGAAAAAAAATCAAACAATTACCGTAAAAATAATTTCAACGGATAATAAGGGATTAATTGTTAGACCAGAAGGATGTGACATGGACTTTATTATTAAAAAATCCCAAATAGCAATCAATTCTGCAGATGCACGACCATCAAGATTCACAGGGGGTGAAAAAATAGATTGTGCTATTTCTGAAATTGATTTGGATAATCGTAAAATTTCTTTAAGCATGAAACTCTTGGAGGAAATTGAAAAAAAAGAGGCTCTTGAAAAATATGGAGCAGAGGGATCAGGTAAAAATCTTCCTTTCTCATCTTTATCTGATGACTTAAAAAAAAAAGATAAAAAAAAATAAGAAATATTTAAAAAAAGAAGTGTTAAATTGGGTGTTGTAAAGTCAAAACTTTTAAAACAAATTTCTAAAAGCTTTCCAAATTTTCAAAAAAAGGACATAGAGAAAGTAACCAATATAATATTAACCGAAATAAAGAAGGCACTCAAAAGAGAGGAAAGAGTTGAAATTAGAGGGTGGGGATCTTTAGCCACACGAAATCAAAAATCATCTATAAGAAGAAATCCGAAAACAGGAGATAAAGTTGCAGTTCCAGCCAAAAAAGTAATTTATTGGAAAATGAGCAAAGATATGTTTAAAAAGATTAATAATGAAAAAGAGTAAAATATTTGTTGCTTGCGATACATCAAAAATATCAAAAATAAAAAAAATTATAAAAGATACTCAGAATAGTAAATTAAAACTTGGATATAAATTAGGTTTAGAGTTCTTAAACTCAAAAAATGGTAGAATTTTTCTATCTAAATTAAGGAACAAGATAATATTTGCAGATTTAAAACTTAATGATATTCCAAATACTTGCGCATCAACAATAAAAGCAATTAAAGATTTGAAAATTAATTATTTAACTATTCATATTAGTTCAGGATTAGATGCTCTTAAGGCCGCAAAGAAAGTATCTGGTAAAATAAAACTGATAGGTGTAACGGTTCTTACTTCTTTGGATAATAAAGCATTGAAAGAAATCGGATTTAATAAAGACGTAAAAAAACTAGTCCTACATCAAGCAAATTTAGCAACCAAAGCGAAATTAGATGCTATTGTGTGTAGTGCACAAGAAGTTAAATTAGTAAAAAAACTCTTTAAAAAAGAAATAATTACCCCTGGGATAAGATTTACGTCAAGAACGAATGATCAAAAAAGATTTTTGACACCTAAGGAAGCTTATGCAAATGGGGCTGATTGGTTGGTGATAGGCAGAGATTTAACTAAAGGCAATATTAAAAAAAACACTCAATCATTAATTAATCACCTAAGTTAATGGTTATGGGATTAAAAATTTGTGGAGTCTCTGATCCAAAAACATTAAATTTTATTTTAAATCATCCCCACCCACCAAAATTTATAGGCTTCATTACTAATTATGAAAAAAGCAAAAGATTTATTGAATATGAAAAATTAAAAAGATTAATTGATGTCGAGAAAAAACAAATAAATTTTACTTCTGTGCTTGTTAATCCAACTGATGAGTTTTTAGAAAAAATTAAGCTTTTGAATTTTGATTATTATCAACTTTATGATGTAAGCCCCAATAGAACAAAAGAAATTAAATTAAAATATAAAATCAAAATAATTACTGCAATTACTGTTTCTAATAAGAATGATGTAATTAGATATAAAGATTACTCAAATATTTCAGATATAATTCTATTTGATTCAAAAGGTTATCATAAATCTGAAAGTTTTGATCATAATTTGCTTAATGGAGTGTCTAAAGAATTGAGTAAAATGATTGCAGGAAATATTCAAATAGATGATATTCCAAACTTTAAAAATAAAGACTATATAATTGATCTTAGTGGATCATTAGAGGACAAGAGTGGAAAAAAAGATATTAGTAGAATTAATAAATTGTTAAATTTATATTCAAAAATATGAAACTAAAAAAAGGAATACAGGTAATTGATCAAGGAAATAAACTGGGTTTTTGGGGTGGTAAATTTGGAGGAAATTTTGTTCCTGAAACTTTGAAGAAACCTATTGAAGATTTAGAAATTCTATTCAACAAACTAAAAAAAGATAAAAAATTTATTTCTGAAAGAGATAAATACTTCAAAAATTGGATTGGAGTTCCTACTCGTTTTATAAAATTAGAAAATTTGACAAAGCATGTGGGTGGAGCTCAAATATGGTCCAAGGTTGTATCAGATGCAAATGGTGGTGCACATAAAATCTATAACGCTACAGTTCATTGTTTATTAGCAAAACGATCAGGGAAAAAAATTATATGTGGTGACACAGGAGCTGGATATGCAGGTAAAATGTTGAGTATGGCAGCTAAAAAATTTGGTTTAAAATGTAAAATTTTTATGGGTGCAAAAGATATTGAAAGACAGCAACCAAATGTGAAGGCAATGAAAAAAAATGGTGCTGAGGTCATACCTGTTTATTCGGGAAGTCAAACCCTAGTTGATGCTGTTTCTGAATGTATGCGTTTCTGGGTTGCTAATTGTGACACAACAGCAATGTGTGTCGGCAGTACTGTAGGTCCAGCTGTTTTTGTTCGTATCTGTGGGTGGAGCACAAGTCAAATATCCAGAGAGTTGAAAGTTCAACTGATTGATGAGTTTGGAACTGTACCAAAGAAGCTTAAGTTATATAATTGCGTAGGTGGTGGTAGTTCAAGCTTTGGTTTTTGGAATGAATTTATGGATTATGACAAAAAACAATGTGAATTTATTGGAGTTGAGGCTGGTGGTCCTACAAAAAGTAAGAAACATGCTGCACCTCTTACTTATGGTTCAAAAATTGGAATTCTGCATGGAGCAGCTCAATATGTAAATCAAAATTTTGACGGACAAATAGAAGAGACAGAGTCTATTTCAGCAGGACTTGACTATCCAGGTATCTCTCCACTTCATTGTTTCCTTAAAGACACAAAAAGGGCAAGATACACAGCTGCAAGTGACGAGGAAGCATTAAGCGCTTATAAGCTTGTAACTAAATATGAAAAATTAAGGCCATCTTTAGAGCCAAGTCATGCATTCTCTGTTGCAATAAGAGAGGCAAAAAAAATGAGCAAGAGTACAATTGTTGTAGTTAATAGTTGTGGTGACGCTTATAAAGATAAAAAAATTTTAAGAAATAGACTCGGAAGAAAATATGCTTAATCCAATTGATCTTGCTTTTAAAAAAGCTAAGAAAGAAAACAGGCCAGCTCTTTTAACATTTACTGTTGCAGGTGATAGTTCAAAAAACCAATCTTTGATAATACTAAATGCCATATCAAAATACGTGGACATTTTAGAATTAGGAATTCCACATAACACACCAGTTGCAGATGGAAGCCAAATACAAACTAGTTCATACAGAGCCATAAAAAATGGAATTAAAATAGAAGATATTTTTTGGATAGTAAAAAAATATAAGAAAAATAAAAATCCCAAACCTATTATTTTAATGGGTTACTACAATATGATATTTCAGTATGGAGAAAAAAAATTTTTAAAAAAATGTAAAAAAGTTGGAGTTAATGGCTTAATAGTTGTGGACTTACCTTGGCCAGAAAATAAGTCTTTTACGAAAGAATGTAAAAAAAAATCAATTTATTTAATTCAACTTTTATCACCAACCACTTCAAAAGAAAGACTTAATAAAATAATTAAAGACTCTCATGCTATGAACTATTTTATATCGATGTTATCTACTACGGGTGGTAAATTAAAAGTATCTCCAAAAAAAATTATGACAAATTACTTTAAAATTAAGAAAATAAATCCAAAAAAAAATGTTGTAATAGGATTTGGGATTACAGAAAAATCAATAAAATCCTTGAAAAAAGCTGATGGATTGGTGGTAGGAAGTGCAATTTGTAAGGAAATTTCTCTTTCAATTCTAAAAGGACAAAATCCTGTCACAAATGTTGCTAATTTAGTGAAAAAGCTTAAATATAAAATTTTATGAACTGGATTACCAAAATAATCAGGGCTGGTGAAAAAATTAAATCTGCTCTTCACAAAAGAGCTACAAAAGAAGATATTGCTAATAGTGACTGGACATCATGTTGTAAAGGCCCAATCTTAAAAAAAGACCTCAAGAAAAACTTATGGGTGTGTCCTGAACCTGAATGTAATAAACATCATCGAATTAACCCAAAACAAAGATTTAATATTCTTTTTGGTGAAAAGAATTATGAAATTTTCAAAACACCAATTCCTAAAGATGATCCACTCAACTGGACTGACTCAAAATCTTATAAAGATAGATTAAAGAGTGTTAGAAAAAAAACAGGCATGGATTGTGGAATGATGGTTGTATGTGGAACAATTAATGATATTAAAATTACTGCTGTTGCATCCGACTTTGATTTTTTAGGAGCATCAATGGCGGCTGCTGAAGGTGAGGCCTTTTTATATGGTATTCAATATGCAATTGAAAATAAAACTCCTTTTTTATGTGTTAGTGCTGGCGGAGGAATGAGAATGATGGAAAGTTTAATCTCTCTATCACAAATGACAAGAACAACTTTAGCGATTAATGAATTAAAAAAAAACAATCTACCATACATTGTTTGTATTACTGATCCAACAGCGGGAGGCATTACTGCATCGTATGCTATGCTAGGCGATATTCATATAGCTGAACCAGGTGCTTTGATTGCATTTGCTGGTGCAAGAGTAATTCAGGGTACAGTTAAAGAAGAGTTACCTGAGGGTTTTCAAAAAAGTGAATATGTTGAAAAAACTGGGTTTGTAGACTTAATTGTTGATAGAAAAGATCTTTCTGAAAAAATTGGAACTTTATTATCAATATTGTTAAAAAAAAATTCTGCTATAAATTCTGAAGAAAATGAAACTTCAGAGGATACTCAATCGCTTACAAAAGCTGCATCCTAAAGAGATTGATCTTAGCTTAGATCGAATAAAAAATCTTTGCAAAAAGTTGGGAAACCCACAAGATGAAATTAAGTGTATACAGGTCTGTGGAACTAATGGGAAAGGTAGTACCATTTCTTTTTTAAGATCTATACTTAGAGAAGCAAACATTAAATGTAATGTATACACCTCTCCTCATGTAAAGAGTATTAATGAAAGGTTTGTTTATAATGATGAAATGATCGGTGATAATGATCTATCAGATTTATTATCTAAAATTGAGGAAGTAAACAACAATCAACCTTTAACATATTTTGAAGCTCTCACAGCTGCATTCTTTTATGGATGCAAAAAATATAAAGATAATCTTGTGATTGCAGAATTTGGCCTGTTTGGAAGAGGAGATGCTGTAAATATTTTAAAAAAAAATCTTTGTAATATAGTCACCTCATGTAGTGAGGATCACTTAGACTGGCTACCAAAAAATGACAGAACTATTGAAAGAATAATTTTTGAAAAAACCTCCTCTTTACTAAATTCAAATATAGTAGTTGCTAAACAAAATTCTAATAAAATTGTAGAATGTATTAAAAAAAATATATCTGATAATAGTGCGAATAAATATTTTTTTAATGAAAATTACAACTTTGTTTTAAAGGAAAATAACTTCTTTTATTACGAGGATAATTATGGTGGTTTAAAAATTCCAAAACCCAAATTAAATGGACTATTTCAACTTGAAAATGCTGCTACGGCAATAGCAACATTAAGAATTTTAGAGGATATAAAAATTAAGGACCAACACATAATAAATGGAGTTCAAAAAGCATCCCATATTGCTAGACTTGAGGAAATTAAATCTGGTAAACTTAAAAACTTAGTGAAAAATAATAGACTAATTCTTGATTCTTCACATAATCCTGGTGGATCAAAAGTTCTTAATGAATATCTTCAGACTTTAGATTGTAACAAACATGTTATTATAGGAATGATGGCCAATAAAAATCACAAAGAATACATAAGTTATTTTAAAAATATTTCATCTTTGACTACAGTTGATATACCAAATCAACCAAATGCAATAAGTGGAAAAGAATTAAAAGAAAAATTTAAGGATATACCTAATGTTAATTATAAAGAGAGTATCCATAAAGCCATTCGATCAATAAACTTAAAAGAGAACGATTTGCTTTTAATTACTGGTTCCTTGTATTTAAGTGGAGAATTTTTAAATATTAATTAAATATTTTTTTCCAAAAATTCTTTCATGTTACTTTCTGGGACCCCACCAACTTTTCTGTCAACCTCAACACCTTTTTTATAAATTATAACAGTTGGTACACCTCTTATCCCTGCGGCACTTCCTGTATTTATGCCTCCATCTTCAATATCAGCATAATAAAAACCAGCTTTATCCTTATACTCAACTGCTAACTTATCCATTATTGGTTTCAATGTCTTACAAGGACCACACCAAGCTGCTGAGAATTGAATTACAGATACATCCTCACTTTTGATTTTACTTTCAAAATCTTCATCTTTGAAATCTATAAGCATAAAAAGGGTTTATTAATAATAATAATAAAGTCAACTATGTAAATTCATACTTTTTTTCAATTGACATGATAAATTGGTTGATTTCATCCAATTTTTTTAATTCAACCTCATCATCTCTATTTGATGCTTGATCTCTTAAGTAATCAATTTCAGTATAAGCCATATTAATTGTCTGCCATTTTTCTTTGTTTTTACTCAAAATTCTTCTGGCAATTTCACTTTTAATATTTTTGTATAAGTCAGGTGGTAAGATTTGGGGTGCTTCTTGATAAATTATTTTTTGACCGAACCAACTACATCTTTTGTCCGTAAACTTGTCTAGTAATCTTAATTTATCCTCCCACGAGGAGCTGTGCCAAGTTTTAAATAATGCAGTATCTTTATTTGGAATAAATTTTTCATATAAAGTTTCTTCTGGTAATAAGTCTTCCTGAGTTTTAGTTTGTGCTTTTTCTTCAGCTGCTTCTCTGTGAATAATCTGAATATTTTTGCAAAAATTTTCATTTTCTCTAACGAGTTTAGCTCTTTTTTGAATAATTGCCAAATCTAAGTCTAAATAAGGCTTTTGTTTTAATGCATACTCTTTACTCATAACTACTGGAGCTTTATTTGTTTTTAGAACCCTAAGTGCTTTAGGACTAAATTTTTTCAAAATATCTCTCAATTGATTGACAGATAAATTTAAAAATGGTTCGGGATCTCTTCTTAGATCCCAAAGATAACCCCATGATGCGTATGAAGGATGAAAACAATGCTTCGGGTGTAAGGTGCAAGCAAGGTACATCATATTTCTACCCTTAACATTTTCAAATATTGAATATATGCCATCATTTGTAAGTAATGTCTCCACACTTGTCTTTGTTGAAGTTTTTAGAAAAGTATCCCAATTATCTTTATGTTTATCTCTTATAATTCTAAGGACTTTTAATGAAGTATACGCATCGTGAAAAGCCGTGTGTTGTTGAGATGTATCAAATCCTTGCATTCTAGCTAATGCTTCTAAGGCTAGACTTGGGTTTCCAGCTTCAGTCAATTCTGTTTTCAAGGTTTCTGGGTTTAAAGTTTGTGCTGCCCTTGCTATATGCAAACCATCATGTTCTTGATTTGGTGAAGAGTGAGTAAGATAAGGATATCTATTCCCTTTAAAGAAATTAAAATGAAACATCCTTCTATCAAAATTTAGGTTTGACCAACCCATAAACATTGCAGGACCAGCCTTTGAAAAAAAATTTTCTACTGCACCTAAAAATTCATAATGTGAATAATTGCCTTTAGTTAGTAGATCAATACTTGTTGAATTAACGAGTAATGCCTTTGCGCTTGGTACCTCTCCTTCTGGCATTCTGCCTCTAATGTTAAGTTTTCCAATTTCTTTTAAATTTTTATCAACTACGACTGCCCCAACCTCAATTATTGAACCCCAAATTGTGCTATTAGTTGTTTCTGTATCGTAAATTACTATTTTATCCATTTTTAAAATTAATTTAAATTTGAAATTTCATTAAATTTTTTCAATCTACCTAAAAACAAATTTTGATAGGTAATTAATTCAGTTCCTTGAATTTTAAATTCTTGAAACAAATTATCCACTGTACATACAAGTATAACGCAAGCATTGATATTTGAATTATAAACCACATTATGAGCTAATGAGTAAGCTGCGGTTTGTAGTAGCCAAGAGTCTATATACTCTACTTTTTTTGGTTTATTAGATTGTTTAAAATCAATTATGGTTTCCTTTCCCTCATATAGTCCAACACAGTCTGCGGTGCCCGCATACTTTTCAGGGTAATACATGGTGCACTCAACCCCATAGATTTCCTCTAACCTGTTTGTTAATCCTCTATCAATAATTTCTTTTGCCATCTTTTTATACTGTTCATTATCCTCAAAAAAACTCAAATTTTCTCTTCCTAAAAGATAAGACTCTAAATAACTATGCATTTGAGATCCTCTACTACTAGCCGCCTTAGTAATTGCCTCTGCTTCTTTATAGCCAGTTCTTTCTCGCCAATTTGCTAATGCTGCTTTATCTTCCTCTGACTTTGTTGCATCAAGTATTGAGGTTACACTTGGTAATTTTGCTTCTCCCAAAACATATCTTCTTATTCCATCTTCTGTAGCCCTTGAACTTAATGGATAATTGTATTTTTTGTTCCAACGCATGTGATTTCTTATAGTCGGTAATATGTAAAAAAAGAAATTATTTTTTAACTTGTCTATTTCTCTCAACAAAATTCTCTACATTCTCATTTAGTATAGCTTTTTCAACTTGCTCGGGATCTTTTATGTTTTCTAAAGTTCTAGTGATAGATCTTGCATCAGTTCCAAACTTATCAACAACACTCATCGCTTCATCTAGTTTTTTTCTTAAAACTATTACATTATCAAAATGCTTAGCAAATCTTGTACTGATTGTTTTTAGATGATTGTAAATTTCCACCGCTCCTTTTTGAACCTTCAATGATTGAAAACCCATATGTAACGACTGTAAGTAAGCTGAAAGAGTATTAGGACCACAAATCACTATCTTATATTTTCTCATTAATTCTTGAGTGAGTAGTTCTTTTGAACTTGGATCTTGATACTCGGTTAATTCTCTATAAAGACTTTCAGAGGCAGCATAAACTATAGCAAAATCAGTTGTTTTTGGTGGTACTATATATTTTTCATTAACACTTTTTGCTTTCAATTTAAAAGCACTGGCTAATTTTGCTCTGGCATCAGCGACTGCTTTCTTATCATCTGCTTCATGAGCATCAGTAATTGCTTTAAATTTTTCTACCGGAAAATGAGAGTCGACTGGGACTAAAACATCACCTTGAAGTTTTATGGCAAATTCTACATTTTCACTTGTATCATCTTTCATTTTAACATTAGTCATAAATTGAGATGCAGGTAATAGATCTCTCATAAGAGCATCAAGGCTACTTTCTGCCAAAACGCCATACTTTTTTACACCAGCTAAAATTTTGGTTATACCTTCTTGGCTTTGATTTAATAATTGAACTTGTTGATTAAAATTTCCAACCTTTTCATCAACCTTAGTTAAAGCCTCAGTCATATCTTTTGTAACACCGGTTGATAAGGCGTTGAACGAAGTAGACATAGAACTTAAGGAAGTATTAATTGTTGCATTTAAACTATCTTTAAGTTTTACAATTTCTGCATTCAAATTGGCTATTTCCTCAGCCTCTTTATTTTCATCCTCTTTTTTGGTCTTAGACTTAATGTTCAAATAAAGAATTGCTAATGTTGCTATAAGCAATAAACCTAAAATTATTATTAAAATTGTGTCCATGATTCGTATGTTATACCTCCTTGATTATATTTAAAGTTTTTTTCAATTTACTTTTACAATTATGTTATTTTTTATTGTTACCTCTGCAAAAAATTCACGTCCTTTATTTGCTGTTGAATAAGGTCTGTTACTACCAACTAACACTCCACTTTCCTTATACTCAGGTCCAAACATACTTGTTTCAGTATAATTAAGTGTTTTTCCTATATTTTCCTTAAGCTCTTTTTTGGATTTATAATTAAAAATAAGCATTAATTTAATAACCTTTTTGGGACTTTACCCATCATAATTTCTTTCATGTCTTGAAATTCCGAAGCAACGTGATTTTGAACAGTTTTTATAAATGACTTAATTGTTTTTTTATTATAGCCTAAATTTTTTAAAATCTTCTCAGCCTCTTTTTCATTTTCAGTTGAAATATAATGCTCAGCAATAGATAAATATCTAAAGAAAACTTCTTTTTGATTTTCTGTTTTAAGTTCAGATAGTTTCAGCTCCATCAAATAACTTTTATCCATAATTTGATATATATCTTTAGGCAATGATTAGACGTTCCAGGGTGTTAAAAGTTTTATCAATATTCTTTCCTTTTAAAGTACACTCCCATACATCAATGACTTTCCAACCTAATTTTCTAAGTTTATCTTTATTAATAAAATCTCTTTTTTTATTTAGTTCTAATCTTTCTATCCAATATTGAGTTTTTGTCTTTGGCACATTGCTATGAGCGCAGCCATGATAGTGCCAATAGCAACCATGAACATTTAAAATTGTTTTATGTTTATGCAGAACAATATCTGGTTTACCAGGAAGTTTTTTTACATGAATTCTAAATCTATAACCATTCTTATATAATAAAGATCTAATCAATTTTTCTGGCTTAGTATTTTTAGAATAAGACATTAAATAAAAAATTATAATTAAAATTAACTAAATATCTTTCCATCAACCTTGACTTCCTTGCCTATTTTTTTCATATAATTAAAAAATCTCTTTGGAAGTTTTTCTAAGATTTCTTTATTTGACATTTCAAATAAATCATAGATTAAATTTAAGTACTTAACTTCATCACAAAAATCTTGTAACGCTCCAATATTTCCCT
Source organism: uncultured Pelagibacteraceae bacterium (assembly GCA_902597575.1). Lineage (GTDB taxonomy): Bacteria > Pseudomonadota > Alphaproteobacteria > Pelagibacterales > Pelagibacteraceae > Pelagibacter. Next base: position 18,910 of record CACJYF010000009.1, read on the forward strand.
TGCTTGTACCGGGTATATCTCTTTTTTCTTCTTCATCATAAAAAAGTATATGACATATATGTGCTATTTTTTTGTAATTTCGTACATGATTTTTTTTCATAAATTGTTCATTCCAATCTCCTGCTGTATCTAAATTTAGTCTTGTTAAAAAAATTCGAGAATCTTCTTTTCCGTAGTGTCTTAATAACCACCATGGGACATACATTAAATTTCTAAATTTTAATTTATGATCATCAATTAGCCTAAATCTCCAATCCGATGCTGTTCCTTTCTCAGTAAAAATTAAATCAAAATACTGTAATGATATCCAATCCCAAAGTTTATAATTATTTACTAATTTGAAAGTGGGTACTTTTTGAAAGACCTCATGCAAATAAATTCCTAGCTCATGTCTATTTTGAAATTGTTTTACATCTAAGGAAATTTGATATTCAAAATTTCTTGTTAAGATTTTATTTTTTTGAAGTTCTTTAACTCTATTTTTTAAGTCTTTATTGTATCCTTTAATTACATCACCATCATTTTTTGCAACCTCATCTTGGATATCAGTTATTAACGATTTGTAAGCTTTATATCCATCATCATTAAACTCACATACTATCATTTTCATTTTCCCCCTCTTCTTGAGATAATGACACTTCATTAATGAATGCATCACTTAATGAATATTGAGTACCTCTAAATTTTCTTTTTCTACCAAACTGAGTTATTACATCTTCGATAATATCTTCTATTTCAGAATTTAAAGTTCCAGATCGATCAAGAGCTTCCTCTCTGGATGGAAATGTAAATTTTTTATCATTTATTAAATCTTTTATTAATATTTCCCACTTTTCCTTAAATAGATCGCCATCACTTTCACGATCTAGAATATAATTTGTGATAATTGTCTTTATTGCACTAGTCGTCACAATGTATTGAGTAATTGCTGAAGATTTTATTTTGTTTTTTAGTCCAGTTCTTACAAATAAAGTGGGTGGTTCTCCTTGAACTGGCTGCATTAAGACTTTGAAAGGAATTGATTGATTTGGATCTTCAACTATTGGCAATATTGATTGTTGATCACCATCTTGATCTTCAACTTCTCCTTCGCCGCTTTCTGGCTTCTTAAATCTAAGTTTATAGGCAAAACCTTCTACATTTGAATTGGCTGTGGAAATTTTGAGATTAAAATACAAATTTTCCATCATTTCGTCAGTAACAAAATATCCTTTTTCATCGATTTCAATCTTACCAACAGTGCCGAGATAAATTGGAAGTAAGACAACCCCTTGTTTTGTCATAGGGTATAAAATAATTTTGCTATCTTTTGATAAATATTTCTCACTATCAACGAGATTAATTTTTACAAAAAATTTTACATTCTCATTTTCTTGAAACCCTTCTAGAATTATTTCTGGAGTTGGAAATGCTGTTGTAATTTTACGTCTTTTTCTTTTTTGAAGAGTTATTTGACCCATTATATTTGTTCCTCTTTGTCTTGAACAGCTACATCATAATTTGAAATTTTTGAAAAACCTGTTAATAAAAATTTAAAATTAGAAGAAGAGGCTGATAAAACAATTACGTTTTCTGAACATTTTTTTAAAGTAACATCGCCTTCAATATTAAAATTAAATTCTTTATTTTTATCTAAATCAAAATGTTTTTTTGGATCATATTTTTTAAATGGATTTCCTAAATTCTCACCTTCAAAAGCCATTTTTAATCGTATGTTGATTGGAAAATTATCACATCCATTTTCAACAAATTGTTCATATTCTTTTATTCTTCTTTTTATTGTTACCAAATAATTAGACAATATTTCCTTTTTGTCTTCATCTTCCTCTTTATTAATGAATTCAATTAAAGTTTCTTGATCCTTTCCCATTTCAGAAATTTTTGAAATAATTTCTTTTTTTTCAAAAGAATTGCCTTTCACATAAAATCCACCATCTTTCTGTTTAGTTTCATCAACTTCATAATTTTTAAGCTTTCCATATATGTTTGGAACAAATGGAGGTGTGATAATTTTTTGCTGCTTCTTTTTCTTTTTTTTCTTTTTTTTGCCCTCATCGCTTAAATCTGGAAATAAATCACTAAAGGTATCATAATCAGGTCTTGTATCTTTTGCTTCAATTAACCTTAAAATTTGCTCTGGTGCTTTTTTTGCAAACCTGACTACATCTCCATAAGTTTCGGTATAGTAATTATCTAATTTCCAAAGAGTTGGGTCCCAAATTGAGTGATTTGCACCTTCTGCACACTTAAAGAAAAGCTTCGCTTCGTCGTCCTGAACGTCTACTAATGCAAAACAATCCAATTTTTTTTTTTCATCGTATATTGATAGACTACCTCTAATAAAATCATTTAACTGATAAGACCTTATTTGGTCCTCAGATTTTTTTAAATATAAGTCAAAGAAAGTATTAATGTTTTTTTCTCTATCTCCAACTCTTCCATCAACTTTTTTGTTAAGATTATAGTTACATCTTAACTTAACTATTTTGCCTGCATTAAAATGTTTTGTAAATTCATGAAATTCTGGAATAATTTTTTCGTCAAAAAAATTTATTCCTTTTGTATAATTTAAGTAAGTTTCGAACTCATAATTTTTATTATCAATTTCTTTTAAAAAACCAAAATACTTAAGTGTATTCTGTAGCTTAATTTCCTCTGAAGTTGAATATTTAGCACAAAGCTTATCTATTGTTGATGAATTAATGATTTCATCATCAATTTCAATAACTAGCTGTCCCCTGAGGATTAAAACTCTATAGACCTCAATTATTTTTGAAATAACTCTATCTTTTTTAAGATATCTTCTGTCATAATAGGGAATTACAATTGAAGTTCCTGTCTCATTATCTCTTTTAATTGGAATTATATTTTTAAAAATTTTGTTACATTCCTCATTTTCTGAGGGAATGGCATAACTTAAATCTGTGGGAATTTTATCATCTCCATCACCCAATTCACCTTTTAAAACTACTTCTTCGCCATATCTTAACACTGGCATCCAACTTTTACCATTTTCATCTTTAGCATTTCCAACAAATGTCATTCCATACAACAAAGGAATTTTATTCTCTCTTATAGTATAATAAAAAAATGTAGAAATTTTTGAAGCATAATAAAAAGTTTGTCGTCCTTCACCTTCACTACCACCTAGGTCAGGATCATCAAGTTTTTGATCATCTCCAACATAAAAATTAAATCTAAAGATAGGATTATCTTTACCATTTTCTAGTGCGCTACTATATTTTCTATGATCCCCTAAAATACCTTGAGTATTGAAATCCTCTAAAATTAATAAATCTGTATGATCTTGGCCCTCAAGTTCTTTTACAGCACCTGGCTTAAGTCTACTCAATCCTAAAACTGATTTAAATTTTTTTGTAATGAAATTTTTAACAAAATCTGAAAATTTTACTTTTGTAAATGAAATTTTAATATGTGCAGGTAAATCTTGATGATTATTATTTTTTTCTCTTAATTCTTTATTAAATTTAATATTTGAATCAATTGTATTTTGAATAAATTCTAGAATCACACTGTACCATTTAAATTTTTCTGTAGATTTTGATACATCATGACCCTCTCCTTTTTGTTTAAGTCTTATTACCCAGTTCAATATTTCAAGCAACTTATTCATAATTTTTTAATTCTTTTTTAATTACTTCAATCTCATTTAAACATTTTTTTAAAATAAACTTACTTTTTGAAACTTTTATAAATTTTAGTGTATTAGTTGGTAAATTAAGAATCTTATTTAGTAAAAATAATATTTTATTATTTTTATAAAATTCCCTCTCAGTTTTTTTGGTAAATTCAACACTTTGTAAATATAGTGTGTAATCCTTTGCAAACTCTTGTGCGTATTGCAATCTATCCTGTAAACAAGAATGAAAATAATTTTTTTTCAATTAAACTCCTTTGTGGTTATTTTTTAACGCGTACAAGCTACATAGAAAGAAAGAAAGGTGTAGCTTTGCACGCATTAAAATTTGCATAGTCAACTTGCTAATTGCAACTATTGAACACAAACAAAGGACAAAACCAGGATGCACTCTGGCGAGAGGTATTGTAAGTGCTCTATCGATGTTGTTGCTCACCGTGTATGATAACCTCTTCTTTTTAACGTGCATCAATTCCATAATTCATTTTTTTTTAAAATATTGGTCGTAAAGACTTTCTGGTTTCTTTAAATTTTCTACTTTTTTTGAACTTTTATTCCATTTATCCAACACATACTCTTTACTCCATTCCTTCATTTTACTTTCTATAATTTTTTTTGCTCCATCGGGAATCTCGTAAACATTTCTGTTAGATAGGTTTCCAACTCCTCTAAGAGCACTTTTAAGTAAACTCATTCTAAGATTAAAATAGTACTCAAATTTTTCAGAGGGATTTAAATGACTAGTTCTTGTTTTTTTAGGTTTTACCATAAATTTACCTTATATAATATCCATTTGACATTCTCACAGAACATATATATATCTTCTGTGGAAATGTCAAGAGAGAATAAGATAAAAATTGCTGAATTATTTTGTGGAGCTGGCGGTTTTGCTGAAGGAGCAAAGAAAGCTGGTTTTGAACATATTTGGGGCATTGATATTGATAAAGACTCCTGTGAAACGTTTAAAAATAATCAAAAATGTGAAGCTTTTCATGAAAAAATAGAAAACTTTTCAAAGCCAAAAAGGCTTGAAAAAATAAGGAAAGATTTTGGAAAAATTAATGGTCTTTTATTTGGATTTCCTTGCAATGATTTTAGTCTAGTTGGAAAAAATAAAAAAATGGAGGGTGAATTTGGTGGTTTATATACATATGCATGTGATGTGTTAAATTTTTTTGAACCAGAATTCTTTGTTGCGGAAAACGTTACCTCTCTAGGTAAAAAATTGAAATATAATTCATCAGATCCAGTTGTAATGGAGAAAGAGAAAAAATTTGATAAGGAAAAATTAAAAAATCTAAATTACCAAAATTTTAAAAAAATAATGAGTGATTTAGCTAAATGCTCTAAACATGGATATAGAATTTACGCAGACAATTATAAGTTTGAAGAATATGGAATTCCACAAACTAGGCATAGAATTATACTAGTTGGTTTTAAAGGTGATTTTTTTGAAGAAAATAACATTAACTTTGAAAAGCCAAAAAAAATAGAAGGACCTTACACCACTTGTAAAAAAGCTCTCCAAAAAATACCTAAATGGGCACAACACCAAGAACTAACAAATCATGATGAAAGAGTAATAAGAAGATTGAAAAAGACAGCTGAAGGTAAAAATGTTTGGGATTTAGGTGATGATAAAGATGGTCTCCCTGGAGTTAAAAAAGCAAGAATGAGCCACATCTATAAAAGACTAGATAGTTCAAAACCTGCATATACTGTCACTGGAAGTGGTGGTGGTGGAACACATGTGTATCATTATAAAGAAAATAGAGCTTTAACAAATAGAGAAAGAGCAAGATTACAAACTTTTCCAGACGAATATAATTTTGTTGGTGGAAAAGAGTCTATTAGAAGACAAATCGGAATGGCTGTACCTGTATTGGGAGCAGAAAAAATAATGAAAGCAGTCAAAAAGGCACTTAAAAAAAATAAAAAAAAAATTCCTTTTCATCACGATTGGATGATAAAAGCCAAAGGAAAAGATTTGTACTTTACAGGAAAAGAGAAAATAGGCCACAAATGAGTTCTGATTTTGATAATTCTTGATAGATTAAATAATATGGATTTAATATTTATCTTTAAAATAATTGTAGTAATAGGAATCATAGTTGGACTTTATGCAATTATCAGAAATTTGGATATTATAAAAATTATTCTTATTTACTTTAAAGATAAATTACTTGGTAAGTAATCTTATTAAACTTTTTAACCCCTTTTTCTTCTTACTTTTCTTTGAGCTAAATATACAAGCTTGAGATTTTAATATTTCTCCATCATTTAATATTCTAAGATTGTTTTGTTTAATTGTAGTCCCCGAGCTACTGATATCGCATATAAGCTGCGCAGTATTCATTGCACACATTAATTCTGTGCTGCCAAGTGACTTAACTATAGTAAAGTTGGTAACACCTCTTGAATAAAGAAATTCTCTTGTGAGATTTGGATACTTCGTTCCAATTTTTAATAAAGATTTATTCTTTTTTTTGTAATCCTCTGCGACCTCATCAAGGTCTAGAGTAGTAAACAAGTCAATGAATTCATTTGGACAAGCAAGAACTAAGGTTGCGAAACCAAAATTAAGTTTTTTTTCTAATTTGATATTTTTTTGAATATTTATTTCAGACTCTTTTAAAAGATCTAATCCACTTATTCCAATATCTAAGTTTCCGATTGATAACTGCTCTAAAATTTCTCTTGCGTGCATAAATGATACTGAAATATCATCTCTTCCCCTGACTTTACCTATTAGCTCTCTCTCACCTCTATCAAAGTAAACTTTAAGTTTCTTTTTTTTTAATATTTGCTCGGATTGAATTTTCAGCCTTCCCTTGGAAACACACCCTATATTAATTATTTCTTTATTCATACACACCAAGATTAATTGCAGCACCTACAGCGGGAATCTTTTTTAACCCAAGATTTTTTTGTGCCATATTATTATAGCGGCCCCCTGCAATGTAAGTCTTTGTCTTATTTCTAAATTTTACATCAATTGAAAAATTAAATGAGTCGTAATACTCAATCTCTTTCCCTCGACCATTGCTGGCTGAAAATTCAAACTTAAGGTTTTTTTGATTAAAATTAGTAATTGGAAAAAAATCTTTACCAACAAATATATTCAAATTATATTTTTTAAAAAATATATTCAATTTTTCTGGAGCATCCTTTAAAGATGTTTTAATTTTTAGAAACTCTTTAATTATTTTTGCACTATACTTTCCTGTTTTTGTTATTCTTGGATTAATTACTTTATTTTCATATCTGGAAAGTATTTCTTTATACGATCTTCCAGCAATCATCCTGCTTGGGCTATCCTTTTTCATTTTAAGATAAATTTTATGATCAGCAGAAACTTTGAAAGGATCTATATCTAGATTACTTTCTAATCTTTTTAAGAGTTCTAAAAAATATTTCTCATTCCAGTAAAATTTTATAAGACGATTTTGCCATCGAGGTACGACTGGAAGTTTTCTAATTAAAAGTTCAAATAATTTAAAATTACCAATTTTAATTGTTGCCTTTTTAAATCCTGAGGTTTTCAACATTTTTATTGAGGTATCAATAATTTCCTTGTCATCTTTGTTTTCATCTTTAGATGAAAAAATCTCTATTCCTATTTGATCAATAACTGTCTTTTTATTACTATAAGATTTTCTAAAAGCATTGCCTGAGTAAAAAATTTTTTCTCTTTTATCGACATTTTTTTTCGCATAATACAAAATAGCCGAAAGACTTAGATCGGGATTTAGTGCAAATTCTTTACCTTCAGAATTGTTGAAAGAGAACAAATATTTTCTAAAATTTTCGCCTGATCTTTGAAGAATATGACTAGCCTCTATCACCGGAGGTAGTTCAACAAACTTAAATCCTCTAGACTTAATAGTTTTGAGGATTTTATTAGATAAACTTTTGGATTTCATTTACTAATTTTTCTTTGGTGGTTGTAAATTCATTTTTATCCTTTTCTCCTTGGATAACTTTAAATTTGATTAAATTTTTCTCAATTTCCTCTTGCCCTATAATCACTGCCACTGGACTTAAATTCTTATCACAATACTGAAACTGTTTTGATAATTTTAAATTATTGCCAGGATAAATCTCGCTATTAATATTTTTATTTCTAAGAATTTTTAATACTTCATTATACTTAGGATAAAATTTTTCATCTAAAACCAAAATAACCACTGGCCTTTGTATTTGATTAAATATTTTATCTTTAAATTGATCAACAATAAACGCTACTCGATCAACCCCGATTGATGCACCAGAGCCATCTAAATCTACTCCAAATCTAGAGGTTAGTTTAGAGTACCTGCCACCACTTGCACAACTGATACTCCCCATATCTATTGTTTTTCCTTTATTATCTTTCAATTGTAAATTTTGTATATTTGTTTCTATCGCGAACGAACTGTAATACGAAAGTCCTCTTTGAATATCCATTGATAATTCAATACAATTTAAAAAATCTCCATATGACGCTTGATCTAAAAGTTTAGATAGTTCATCAATACCATCTAAAGAAAGAGAATTTTTCAAAACTGACTTAAGTTCTTTTAAATTATTTATTTTTAAAAAATTTATTATTTCATCAATTTGTCCCTCTGAAAGTCCACATCCTATAGTAAATGCACCTGAACTATCGGTACGTCCTTTACCTAATAAATCTTTTACTGACTTTAAACCTAATCTTGATTTTTTATCTATTGATCTTGAGATTTGTTGGATTTTTTTAGGATCTGTAATTTTAAGATTATTACTGATTAAGCCCTGAATAATTTTCAAATTTGTTATGCCAATTTTAAATTGATTTTTTTTAAAACCAATTTGAGTAAAAATATCTGCAATTAAATTACAAATTTCAGCATCAACTTGTGGCTGATTTGAATTACCTAAGATATCAAAATCTGCTTGGAAAAATTCTCTCAAGCGCATATTTGGGCTTGGCTTTTCTTGCCTCCATACATTTCCCATTCTGTAGTTCTTAAAAGTACCTGGCAAATCTCTATAATTAGCAGCTACATATCGAGTCATTTGTGATGTTAAATCATATCGAAGCATCAACGACTCTTTTTCATTTTCAAATAAGAATACATCACTCATCTGATTAGATTGATCTTCTGATAAATATGATCCAATTTGAGAGGATATTTCTAAAGATGGCTGGCTAATCTCTTGGTAACCATATCTTTGATAATTATCCTCAATAATTTGAATAATTCTTTTTTTTGTGTAAAGAAAATCGCCACTTAAGTCTCTAAAACCTGGACCTAAAGTTGGTTTAATTTTTTTTCTATCACTCATTTTTAACGTCCTCCAAGACGTTGTGGTACCGCCTCTTGGAATTGAACCAAGATTGAGAGTTCCACAAACTCCAGAATTAACCATTATTCGAAGGCGGCATCCTTTATTATTTTATATTATTTTATGTGGATTTAAAATTATAATGTAATGATTAAATGCTAGCTTTAGCCAGCATGGTTATGAGTATGCACAACTATTTCGTTTCCTTTAAGAACTATTCTTAAAGTACTGTTGTAGAACCATTTATTTAACTCATATTTTTTCATCAAGTGTCTTTTAAACAAAAAACTTTATTATGCAACCTTAAAAAGAAAAAGGACGTAATCCTCTTATAGAGAAAAACGTCCTTTATATAAATTTGAGGATTAGTCTAATTTTTTAAGATTTACTGCTGAAGGGCCTTTTGGTCCATCCTCTAATGTAAATTCTATTTTATCACCTTCATTTAAAAATCGCATTCCAGCTGCTTTTACTGCTGATGCATGAACGAAAGCATCTTTTTCTTTGTCATCTCTTTCGATAAAACCATAACCTTTTTTACCGTTAAACCACTTTACTTTACCCTGTATTGTACTCATCTTATTTCTTAGTCCTTTTGTTAATTGTTATAGATACAAGTTAATTTGTTTTGGGGTAATTTCAAGATGAAATCTTGTGGTGGTGGCTGAGGAAGGATTCGCACCTCCGACACAAGCCTTTTCAGGGCTCTGCTCTACTCCTGAGCTACTCAGCCTTAAAATTATCCTCTAAAGATTATTCTACCTTTAGTCAGATCATAAGGTGTCATTTCAACTGTAACATTATCACCTTGCAAAACTCTAATTCTGTTTTTTCTTAATTTTCCAGCAGTGTGAGCTGTAACAGTATGACCATTTTCTAGTTGCACTCTAAACATTGCATTAGGTAATAAATCTGTAACCTTGCCTTTGAATTCAAGTAGATCCTGTTTTGACAAATTTATTTACTCCTTTTTTTAATTCTTTTTTTGATGGATTGAGCATGACCTATCAACCCCTCATAGTTTGCAAGAGTTATAACTGATGGCCCAAGACTTTCAATACCCTTTTTTGATAAGTTTATATAAGAAATTCTTTTGTAAAATTCATTTACACTTATTCCACTTGAATATTTTGCTGAACCATTAGTTGGCAGTATATGATTTGAACCAACATTATAATCTGTCATTGCCATAACAGCATATTTTCCTAAACATATTGATCCAGAATTTTTTACTTTGGAAACCAAT
>CACJYF010000010.1 GCA_902597575.1 uncultured Pelagibacteraceae bacterium
GTAACATTCAAAACTGATTGGAAAGTTGAATAATATGTAATTTTAAAAAATTTAATAACTTAAAACAGACAAGAATAAGCTCCCAAAACAAATAATGTTGCAAAAGTAAAACATATACCAGAAACAGCTTTTACTTGATCACCATTTTCATTAGGATTATCTTTACTATAAAGTCTCCAGTAACCTTCATTATTATTTTTATTAGAAAAATTATCTAAACTATTTTCAATATATCCACTGATATCCGAGTTTCTAACTGCATCGTGAAATTGGTTGCTTTTAAGGTTCTCTGTACTCATATTTTTTTTAATAATTGTAAAATAAAATAAAAAAAGAGTCCTAGGTAATATTTGTTAAAGTTACCATTTTGGGTCAAAAAGATTGATAAATCGTAATTATATATTGATAGTTGAATTTATTAATTTATTTAATTACCGATGATTATAAAATATTTAAGTTTTTTGGTAGGTTTGATCTGGTCTTACTCTTTAATTAAAACACAATCTATTTTTAGTAAAAAAGCAGGTCTAATCTTTAAATTGTTTATCTCCAAGGTTTCTTGGTTAACCCTAATTGTGGCAATTTATTTTGGGTATAAAAATTTTTCTGTTGAGTACATTTTGGCAGGTATTATTTTCTCTATTATTTTAGTTCATCTTGGATTTAAATTTTTAGGTAAATATTTAAAGTCAAAATTTAGTGAAAAACAACTTACTACTACAAAAACATTTTTTGAATATTCATTAATAGCTTGGGTTTTATATTATATTTTTTATTAATAATGAACTATTTTGCTCAAACTGAGCTAAGTTAATATTGTTTTTTCTAATAATTATATATAAATATTTGTTATGTTTGAAAAATTAGAAGAACTTGCAAAAAATAATAAAAAAATTTCTGACTTTCATATTAGAAGTGGTTGGCCTTTAGCTTATCGTCAAACTGGCGAAATTCATAAAATTCAAGAGGTTGTAGTTAAAGCCCAGGATCTTCAAGATTTATTATCAACAAACTGTAATGAAATTGAAATGAATAGATTTAAGGATACTCATGAATTAGATTCCTCAGTAACTTTGAGTGGACTAAGATTTAGAGCAAACTTTTACAAAACTATTCATGGTCCTGCTGCAGTATTAAGAAGAGTTGAGAGTGTAATTCCGACGATGGATCAATTTGACCTACCGCCTGTTCTTTATGATATCATCGATATGCATAAAGGTTTAGTTTTAGTGACAGGTCCAACAGGTTCGGGTAAGTCAACAACCCTTGCAGCAATAGTTAATGAAATTAACAAGACAAGAACTTCAAATATTATAACGGTTGAAGATCCAGTTGAATTTATTCATAAAGATATAAAGAGTATTGTTTCTCACAGAGAGGTTGGAAAACAAACTCAATCTTTTGCTAGCGCATTAAAAGCCGCATTGAGAGAAGATCCAGATGTTATATTAGTAGGTGAGATGAGAGATCTTGAAACAGTTTCACTTGCTTTAACTGCAGCTGAGACGGGTCACCTTGTTTTTGGAACTTTGCATACAAGTGGTGCCCCAAGTACCATAAACAGAATCATTGACGTATTTCCGCCAGAACAACAAGCGCAGATTAGAGCTCAAATTTCTACATCTTTAAAAATGGTTGTAACCCAAAGACTTCTAAAAACAAAAGACGGGCAAGGTCGTTGTGGTGCCTTTGAAGTAATGAAATGTACTGCACCAATTCAAAACTTAATACGAGAATCTAAAATCCACCAAATACCAAGCATCATGCAGACCGCCGTTAAGGAAGGAATGATTACAATGACAAAATCATTGGAGGAACTTGTCAAAGCAGGTAAAATTGATGCATCAGCTGGTAGAGAACAATAAAGGTTTTACAACTTTAGAAGTTATAGTTGTGCTATGCATTGTAGGCGTTCTTGCAGCTATTTCTTATCCACGAATATCAGATTGGAATAAAGCTAGATCAGTGCAATCAGATGTCCTTAAAGCATTTAATGTGTTTGATAAAATAAATTCACAAGTACAAAGAGGACTATATGCTTTTGTTCAAGTTTACATAATTAATGAGGTTTCAGATGATGCTGGTACTTCTATTACAATTACATCAAGAGGAATAACAGCTGATACATTAGGTGACAAAATTACTTCAGGAGCTTTTAGAAATGCATCTGAAAGATGCTCTGCAGATATAGCTGACTGGGATCATGATGGCACCATATCTGATAGGCCTGAGGTGTCTAGTGTAGTTTTAGATAACCTTGAAACAATTTTACCCGCTGACGCTGAGGAAGGAGTATGTTTTTCTAAAGACGGAAGATGGTATAGTACTACTGATGGTTTAGCGGGAGTAAATTTTTTAGAACTATTTGGTACAGGAGGTCTTTGTGATAGGCATTTAAATCCTAGGGACGAAATGGATATACGAAGAGGTCCTCAATGTGATTATCGAATTATTTGGTCAAGATTTGGAAATATAAAACTTGAAAAATGGGCTGAAGTAAAAGGAGATTGGGTTACTCAATAGAATGAAGAATAATAAAGAAAAAGGAATGAGTATATTAGAGGCAATTGTTGCAAGCGTAATAGTTGGTATTGGTTTCATAGGAATTTTTCAAATGGTTGGCTATGCAGTAAATTCTATTGATGTTTCAGGAGAGAGATCAAAAGCTGGACATTTAGTTGGAATGATTGCAGAAGGAGTGCTCGGTTATAAAGATACTTATGTGGGGGTAAGTGAAGATGATGAACAAGCATTGATTTTTGAGGATGGTAAAGCATTTATGCCATCAGAGTTAGATCGAAAAGCGTGTGCAAAATTTGTACAATTTTATACGAATTTGGATTTTGATGAAACTGAGGATACTAATGCTTGTGGATCAGACACTAAGCTTAATAATATAAATACTATCATAAATACGGATAGATGCTCGACAGAAGATAAGTTGCCTCTTTATAAAAAAGATGAGGCATCAGTTTGGGGAGGAAAAAGTGCTGCTTCAAACCAAATACTGAAATGGCAGGCAATTTTAAATCAAGATCAATTAATTAAATGTAAAACCGAAAAAGATACAAAGTCAATTAAGATGTTTGATATGTGTCGTTGGTCCTCAAATAAATGTACATATACTAATAATAATATATTTGATGATCGAATGTATGTAGGAAGAATTCAATTCAATTTAAATGATGGAAAAAAAAGAAGATTTTTATATTTCCAAGCAGACTATGAGCCTAAATATCAAGCTAGAGGAGCTGGAGAATGATAAGAACTCATCAAAACGCAGGAGTTAGTTTGATAGAGATGCTTATAGGTATCGTCATATCCGCAATAATAATTGGTGCAATGTACACCACTTATTCAGTAATAAACCAAACTTATTCAAGGGTATCGGATGTTGCTGGTATTAGTAAGTCAGGAAGAGATATAGTTTCCATGATAATGAGAGACGTAAGGATGGCCGGTTTTAAATATTACTATGGTTACAATGCTGAGAATGAAGCAAGAACTGAAGCAAAGAGAATTCCAAGAATTGACTATCTACGATTTGTCCCTGGTGCTTCTGATGAAAAAAAAGCCCATGAACCAGTTGTTATTTATAGAAATAGACTTGGGGATGCAACTAGATTGTCTGATCAAGACCCTGTTGTTCCTGGATATACTTTGATTGATGAACCAATAAATGATGTTTGCTGTGATCAAATCCATATTGTTTATGGAGACTTTGATGCAAACGCTGATATTGATGCTGGAGAACAATTTTATACAAGATATAAGATTTCTTATTTTGCCCATGCTATGCAAAAAGATAATGACAAATTTTATGGAGTTTTTAGATCAAAGAAATATTGGAAACAGGCTATAGATGATCCAGAAGGAGGAGAATGGGTTGTCAATAATTGTCCTCCAGAAAATGATTGTTACTCAGGTCAGTTAGTAAGAGAATATTTATCCGACATGTCATTTGTTGCTATGGATAAATTTGGTAGAGCAGTGGATGCAGATCCAAAAGATCCTGAAAATATTTATAATATTCGATCGGTTGATATTACTTTAACATTTAGATCAGCTTCAAAATCTGGATTTTTTAAAAATCTCAGGCAGGGAACAAAAAGACAAATTTTATCACTAGGAAGAGAAGCTGCAGAATTTACTGGCGAAGATGCTGCTTTCAAAAGAGATCCAATTTTTTTAACAGTGCATACAAGAAACTTGGGTGGAATAGGAATGACTAATTAATGAATAATAATAAAGAAAAAGGATTTGCATTAGTTTTATCAATTGTACTTTTAATAGTAATGTCTTTGATGGGCGGTTCATTAATAGTTATTTCATCAGGGGATCACCAAAGTAATAATAGTAGCGATCAGTACCAGCAAACTTTTTATGTTGCTGAAGCTGGTCTTTTAGAGGGAGAGAAATGGATCTTGGATAAATATCTTGGACCTTGGATGAATAGCATGCCCAGTGATAATGATGTCCTCGGAGATCCTCCTGCAGAACCTGGTCCATTAGCAGTCTGGAATATTAAAAATGAGATATGGCAGGATACAAAAACTGAGTACACAAGCAAATCAGAAAATGGTTTCTTTAGACATACATTTATACGAGGGCCAGCTCAAAATGATACAAAAGTTGCTAGAGATAGCTCACAATGCTTAATGAGTTTTAAAAACATAGATACAGATGAAGATGATAACGTATCAATTATTGGAAAAGGCCAACTTCCAGTTGAAAAAAGTTTTTTGGATATCGTTGGACCACTTCTATGCACAGGAACAAATGCGGAATGTTTAGATCCTGACAGTACAAGTTTTAACACTGATGATGAAGTAGTTAATGAGAGAGGCGATAATCCTAGGGATTTTGAAGAAAAAGAAAAATTTATTCGTGCAGAATTTAATTTCTTAAAAAGATTTGCTTATGAATATTTTATCGTAAATGTGGGGGCAGCTGCATATAGAAATGATGGATCTAGTGTTGCAACAGACGTCAGTAATGTTGACTCACAAGGAACAGCATATAAAATATATTCCTGTGGGATTCTTTATGGGCCAGGAGGCAGAGGAGAATTCCACAATGGAGAGGTTGAAATTTTAATACCTTTAGAAAGTATTGTGGTAATGCCGACATAAAATCATGAGAAGAAATATATTTTTAATAACTTTATTTTTACTAACTTTTCTAAAATTTAATCCTGTTTATTCTGAAGAATGTGATCTAGAATTTGAAATTGGAGAGAGTTTTTCAAGTGTCACTGAGATGTTAGGTGAGCCTGATATAGATAAGAATATTGAATTAATAGATATGAATCCAAATGCTGAAAAAACAAATTATTGGTTTGCAACAACGAATTTTAAAAATTGGTGTCCAGACCATTATCCGGAGGAAACTGAAATTAGAATTCACTCTCTAGGTGGAGAAACTGTTATTGGTTATGAGTTAATTCTTAATAATAATATATCTAAGATAAATGATAAAAAATCTTTTCTCTTTTATTATATTCAAGAAAATTATGGAGAAGAAGCCAAAGAAGTTTTTGATCCAAAATGGCTTGGACATATTAGTTGGGAGAAGGATAATAAGAAATATTATTATAGTAAAACTTTAAGATTGGATGTTTTGGTCGAGGAAGAATTAATAATTACAACTAATGAATATAGGCAGTATTGGTAATGTTTAAAATGGACTCAATAAAAAGATTATTTTTCTATCTATTTGCATTAGTTATGGCGTTTAATCAAAATGCCCTTTCAAAATCATTACCACCGGGTTCAGGTACAGGCGATGTTAAAGCAAATATATTAATTCTTCTTGATACATCAGCTAGTATGAACGGAAACCCTTTTGGTGGTGCAGCAATTTATAATCCAAATGATTTAATTTTGCTTAATGATGGTGATGTAATGGTTGGGCAAGCTAGAGGCGCAATTGTAAAATTTGATTACGACACAGAGGATTTTGATCCAACATTTGTTGATCCTGACGGTGATGGCAAGGGAGATAGGCTATTCCAAGGATCAAACAGTATGCCCTCGTGTGAATTAGAGACTGGCAGACAAGATAGCAGAGTAAGAACTGTTCGTGAAATGGATAAGTCATCAGATGTAAATGGAGTTTCACCAGCAGGTAAAGAAGTTATTTACTCAATCTCGTATGATTATGAGTCTGTTGTAGCTATAGATGCGTCTGGCAATTGCGTAGAGGTTATTAGTAGTGCTGAACTTGGGAAAATGTCTACTGGAAGATTTGATAAATTGTATCCACTAGGTTTGGATATTAAAAATATTGATAGCCAAGACCAT
The DNA here is from genome assembly GCA_902597575.1 of uncultured Pelagibacteraceae bacterium. Lineage (GTDB taxonomy): Bacteria > Pseudomonadota > Alphaproteobacteria > Pelagibacterales > Pelagibacteraceae > Pelagibacter. Next base: position 6,303 of record CACJYF010000010.1, read on the forward strand.
TTAATTGTAACGGGTCATCAAGAAGTCTGCCTTGATGAAAGAAGGGTAGGAAAGAAAAAAAGAAAGAGATGGGTTTGTTTTAGATATAGTCAAGAAGAATTTGTTTTTTCAAGAAATCTCTCGACTGGTAACCAATTGCTTTGTCCTGTTAATAGTCTCAATTCAACATTCAGAACCCACTTAAGATCTACAAGTTCAATTTCTATGGATAGTGGAAACAATCTTTACTACGTTGTTAGCGGAGAAATTTATAAAATTTCAATTTCATCTGATGGCGTAAACTTTTGTCCAAATCTTGAAGCGCCTACACGTTTTCAGAGAAATGTTAATGGCAATGTTTACAATCTAGTTGCGAAAATGAGTATTGATCCACAAGATGAAAGTATTATCTATGCAACAAGTAACACCAGCCATACACTGCAAAAATTATCAATTAACTCATCGAACATAACTACTACAGCAACTGTTGGGGGGTTCGGTCCAACAGCGTCCACAGCATCAAATGTTCTCTTTAATATACCTATGGGTCTTCATGTGTCGAATGACAGAGTTTGGGTTGGTAATGCGAAAAATTCAATTCAAGAATTCGATATAAGCGGAGGGTCTATGACTTGGGTTGACGAATTGGGAACTAAAATAGTAAGTAGAGCTGAAGGAGCCAAAAGAGCAATTAAAGCAGTTGTTAACGACAGTTCATTAACTAGTGGAGCGTATTTTGGTTATGGATATTGGAACGCTGGAACAAGAGCAAACGGAAGAGGAGCTAAGGGAAAATGGTTACCGTTTACAGAATATTCTTGTCACAACATGTGTCCCAAGGCAAAAAAATTTCAAAGATGTAATGATTTTTGTGATTATTACCGGGGGTGGTCTAACGCTGCCCAACATCCTTCGGGTAAATCTGTCCAATGTGATGACAATTCTTGTATACCTGTAGGAATTGGACCAAATACATCTAATCGAATAGTTGAAGCTGTTGATAGAATGAAAACAAGATTTGGAACAGATGGTACTGCTTTTTCTCAACTTGCCTACGAGTATATGTTAGACCCAAATATTGGAATAACTAAAGACGGTCCTGAGTGTCAACTTAACTACGTTATTGTAATAGGTGATGGTATGTGGCAACACCACGACCGGGCTTTGAGACAAATTAGAGATTTAAGAATTGATAGTGCAGCAGCGGGGGTAAACAAGGATCGGTTTGGAAATGCAAAAGGAGTTAAGACAATTTTTATAGCCTATGGTGGAGGAATAAAAGATAGAGGAGACGAGCAATTTCAAGAAGCAGCAAAAGCTGGTAGTTGTGATGATCCTAATTTTGGTACATCTGCTCAAACAGATCCAGAATGTAGACAAAGAATTATTGCAGAAAATCCAAAAGAGTTAGTTACAAAATTAAAAAGTGAGATAGAGAGAATCATTGCTAGTAGGCTCTCATTTTCTGCTCCAGCCATAACTGCTACCGTGCAAGAAGGTGGAGATTTGTTTCAGGGACAATTTTCATTAGCACAAGGACAACAGTGGATAGGACATCTAATGAGAAAGGGCGTTACACCAGACGGTTTTGTTATTCATGAGGACCCTGCAAATAATTGGGATGCAGCTAAAAAATTAGCAGACAGGGATATATCTACTAGAAAAATTTGGACCCCTCTGCAGGGTAAAAGTTACATAGAAAGTGACTGGAACAACTGGGTTGAAGGAAACAGTTCTGAAATTAATAAATTATTTCAAATTTTAGGAAACACTGTTACCGATTATCATAAAACGGGTTCTACTTGTCCAGGACCAGATGGAAATGATGATGATATAAAAGGTTTGATTAATTTCGTCAGAGGTGCGGATTACTTTCTTTACCGCACAGGTAACGACAGATGTTCTGGAAAAGGAGATAAGAGAGAAAATATTCTTGGGGACATATATCATTCTCAGATTGTTGAGGTTGGACCTCCAGGCGCAAACACGAACTACACAGCCACAAATCAAGAAGCATACTACAGACAAAAAAATGGTTATGCTAGTTTTGCTTCTAGTTTAAGCCAAAGGCAAAGAGTTCTTTATGTAGGAGCTAATGATGGAATGTTGCACGCGTTTGATGCTAAAACTGGAGAGGAGCTTTGGGGTTTTGTTCCACCGTTCATTGCTGGAAAGTTACCGGAGATGGTAAATGATAACCTAGATCAAGCAATTGGTAATGGAAAAGGCGGTACGAATGCAATATTTGCAGTTGATGGTTCACCAGTTGTACATGACATGTTTATTAAAGCTGTGAAACCTAATGGGCAGCCAGAGGCAACAAAATCTTGGCGTACTATATTAATGATTCCTTACGGAAGAGGTGGTGCAGGATATTCTATTTTAGATGTGACAGAGCCATCAGAACCAATTCATGTATTCTCTGTTTACAATGATTTTGTTCGAAGTAAAGTTATGATAGCTTTAAGTGATGGTGAAATAATTAACAGTGAAGACTCACCAGCTCCAGCATTAGATTATACAGGTGGAAGCTTGAATATTAATGACTCAGAGGAAGCTAAAAACGCTAAATTTAATATTGAAGTAGCTAGAAATGCTGACCTAGCTAATGATAGCACTGGTAATGATTATACTGAAAGGGATAAGATTAGAGATTGTGTGACCGACAGTAATTTTTACTCGGGTGGTACAGCCGCTTGTTACAAAGGCAGAGTTTGGAGATTTCCATATATTATGCCGCAAGAATTTATTGATGATCCATCAACTTTACCTGTTCAAAAAGTTATAGATGGAACTGTTACATCATTAACCGTAGATACGATTGTACAAGAAGCATCATTAGCAACAATTACATTTAGAGAGGAACTAGTAATTAATCTGAGTGAAGATGACGGTTCTCTAGCATCCGATGATGAGACAACTTTCTTTACTGTTAAAATTCCTAATATAGGAACTGAAAACCCAGTATATGATTATAGTAAGATGGGTGAAACTTGGGCAACGCCAAGAATATTCAGACTTCCAGTTGAAAGAGAAGAGTCTATAGATAGTGATAGATATGTTGCAGTAATGCCCGCTGGATTTGGTAGAGTTGGCGGTGTTGGTTCAGCTGTATATGTAATAGATTTAGAGTCCATGAGTGAGCAAAGTGGAGGCCAATACCCTGGGAAAATAGCTAGCGGAGGGAATGGGTTAATCGATTTAGTCGATATCGATAACTCATTTGAAAGTGCTTATGGAGGTACATTAAACGATCTTCCTAATTCAGTATTGGGCGACCCAGTGGTAATTACTCCAGATACTTTTAGAGGTGCGAAATGGCGGGGAGCAATGGTTTATGTAAACGATTATGAGGGGAAAATTTCAAAAATTAACTTAACTAATGAACTGACTTCTAAAGGCTCTAATCCGGCGCCAATAGAATTATATGATCATACTACTTTATTTTCTCTAAATACAAACGAGGAAAACGGCAGAGTTAGTTTTTTTGGAATGGACGCTGCTTTTGGAATGGATACTAAAAACTTATATTTGTTTGGAGCCACTGGGGACTTTAATGACATCGCGCGGAGATCAAGAGGAATGGATAACATCTTATATGGAATAAGAGATTTTGATTTTCCAAATTTTAGAATGGTAAATTCTGGAGGCGTCGGGTCTTTAACAGAGGCTATGAATGCAAGAAAGATTGATGCAGAAGACGGATATAGTTTAAGTTCAAATTGTGTAAATACTGCTGACGAAACAAATGATCAGGGGGATTGTCCTGCGATATCTAAGGACGCCTGGGTTTTTAAATTAGATAAGCCATTTGACAAAAGACAAGACGAGTCTTTAGTTACTGATACAGGAGCTCCAAATTTAACACAAAATTTATATCACAAAGCTACTGCATCACCCACTGTGTTTAAGGGCACGGTTTATTATCCTGTTTATCAACCACCAGAGGGCGGAAAGTGTAATGTCGGAAACGCTTATGTCTGTGCCGCTGATGATGAATGTGGAATTAATACCTCAGAAGAAATTGGACGAGCAAGCAGACAGATGGATGCAAATGCTGGCTTTGATGAAAAGACAGGTTGTTATTATCTACAACCTGGTGTTCTTTCGAAGTTAGAGGTGTTTGCAGATAAACTTTTTGCAAACATTACAACAGATAGTGAAGACCAAGAAGATACACTTATATCTTTACTTTCTAATGACGGAGCAATCTCAGTGTTCAGAGGAAATTGGCGAGAAAATTATTAGAATAAAAATATTTTAAATTTATCAAAAAAAGAAATATAAATCACACACCCGATTATAATGTACGGACCAAATGGAATTTGTGAGGACATTGTTTTTGATTTTTTAATTAGAGATGGTGTTACAATTAGAAGTGCTACAACAGAAGATATAAAAATTATAAAGGGGATACATATCCAGCCGAACCAGAAACCAATTGCAGAGAGTAACTTAGCATCCCCCAGTCCCATACCTTCTTTATTCTTAAATTTTTTATAAGAAAGAATGATTAACCAAATGACTAAGTAACCCATAATTCCTCCAATAAGTGAGTTAAGATAAATAGGAAAGAGATTTGAGTCTAAATTTGGAGCAAATGATTTTGCAAAACCAATTATCATTAATGGAAAAGTAAGGCTGTCAGGGATTATAAAATGATTTAAATCTATAAAAAATATGATTATAAAAAAAATACTTAACAAAGCTAACAACAGAGTTGTGATGGTTAAACCATAAATATGGTAAACTAGTAAAAAACTTAAGACACTGATTAATTCTACTATAAAATATCTTATATCTATTTTAACTTTGCAACTTCTACACTTTCCACCAAGTATAAAGAAAGACAATAGAGGAATGTTATCAAACCATTTGATCCTTGTACTGCATTTTGGACAATAAGATCTCTTAATTGCTATACTTTCATCATTTGGAAGCCTGTGTATACAAACGTTTGCGAAACTCCCCCATATACTTCCAAGGATAAATGCTATAATATAGAACACAGTTTAGAGTTTAATTTGAGAGGAAAATTCTATGAGCCCATTAATGCAGTATTGTACTAACATAATTGCATCAGTTAGGTGCAAATAGAAATTAGGCGCATGAATAATGATTTCCATCAATTTCAAAATTATCAAAAAATTAACGAATATCAATTTATAAATAACATGTTTTTTGGTGTAAAAAAAAAGGAAACGATCAAAATAGATGACACTAGCAGTAAAGATTTAGAGCTGGTAACTAAAATGAATCAAGAGTTTGCAATGTCTCTTGATTTAAAAGAAACACTTAATAACTCATTAGAATTAATTATAAAAAGAATTAATGCACAAGCAGCAAATATTTTTTTAATAGATAAAAAAAATCAATCGTTCCAATGTATTGCTTCCAAACATCAAGCATATCTTGAGGATTTCGAAATCCCAATTACTCAAGGAGTTATGGGAAAAGCTGCAGTCATGAAAAAATGTATTAGAGTTGGTGATGTTAGAAAAGATATTAGAGAAATTGCAGAATTTTATTTTGATTTAGATAATAAAACAAATTTTACAACTTATTCAGTTCTATGTTCCCCTTTAATTGTATCGGATGAATGTATTGGCGTTATTCATTGCTTAAACAAAAAAACTAATAATAAACTTTTTGAAGAGAATGATAGAAAACTTTTAGAAACTTTGTCTGGTCCGGCTGCATTAGCAATAAACAATGCTAAGATGGCAAAAGATTTAGTCGATAAGAATAGAATGCAAAAAGAAATTGAAATTGTTGGCGAGATACAAAAAACTTTGTTGTCGCAAAACAAAAAAGAAAACTTTCCTATAGCAGGAATAAACATCCCAGCAAAAGTTGTATCAGGAGATTTTTATAATTTTTCTGATCTAGGTGATGGTAAATTTGGTTTTGGTGTTGCAGATGTATCTGGTAAAGGAATTAAATCTTCCCTTTTAATGTCAAAGGCTTCGAGTCTTTATAGATGTTTAAGTAAAACAATTTTTTCTGCCGCTGATTTATTAAACTTACTTAATTCTGAAATTTGTGAAACAGCTGCACGTGGAATGTTTGTAACAATGCTTATAGGTATTTATGACAGTAATAAAAAAGAATTACTACTTGCTAACGCAGGACATGAACCACCACTAATTCATTCTAAAGACGGAAAATTTACAAACTATACTGAAGCAGGTCCACCTTTAGGAATTATGTCGAAGATTAAATACAAAGAGACAAAAATAAAATTTTCTGAAAGTTCGATGTACGTATTCACTGATGGTATAACAGAAATGAAAGATCCTGAAGGTAATATGTTAGAGTCTGATGGATTCAAAAACTATATTACAAAGTATCAACAAACACCTAATCACGAAAGATTAAATAAAATTGTTGAGGATATAATTAAGTCTGGTCGTATTCAAAAAGACGATCTGACTATTGTAGTTGTAGACGGAGCATAATTTTTTTTTATGTTTGCGATAAGTAAGACAATAGTCTTGTTTGCAATAATTATTTCTGCTCTTTTGTTTTGGGCGACGTCAAATGTTTGTAGATATAATTTTACAATTGAAAAAAAAACAAATTAGCTTAATATTATTTCAGAAGATATATTCCAAACGCTTCCAATAGCAAAAGTTTATTACTTTAGAGAATTAAATTGTAATAACGTTGATACCATTTAGAATTTTAACAGAATTATTAATAATTTTAACGCAATTACAGTTTTGATTTATCAAGAGTTAACTACAGATATAAGAGGAGAGCCTAATTAAAATAAAAAAATGTGTTTTAAAGAAATTTTTTTAATAAATCATGTAAGAAATTTAATTATTATCCAATTTTCGCTCAAAAAGAGAAAAAAACTATATTTTTTTTTAAAAAAAGGCTCAATTTGTAATTGAATAGATAGTTTTTTAATAAATTGAATATTAAATTTACAATTTTTGAGTGTAGTATTAATAAAACATTTAACTCTAACACATAAATTTAAAACTCTAACACAAAAAAGTTTAAATTTAGCATGATTTTAATTTTTGTTGATTTTATTGACTTTTTTAAAAAAAATTAAAATATAATACTCTAACACAATTTAAAATTTATTATTTGTGTTAGAGTTTATTAAAAATTTAAATAAAAAAAAAAGTTAAATAAATATTTTAATTTTTAAAAAATGGCTATTTTACTTACTTTTTTAACATTAAGCCCATTTTGAACATATATTTTATAATTTTGTGTTAGACTAAATAATAATTTTGTGTTAGAGATTCGTTAAATTGTGTTAGAGAAAAAATTATAAGTTGTTTATGAACGATCAAGACGACGAAAAAAAAATTATTGATGAAGATAAGTCTCAGTCTGAGTCTGAGAATCAATCTAAAGTTGATGAAAATAATCAACCTGAAGGTGTAGATAATCAAAAAAATGATCCTATCCTTGAATCAAATCAAAATAATAAGGAAAATAATGATCAAACACAAAATTTAGATACATCTAGTGATAAAAAAGATGAAAATAAAATTTTAGATAATCAAAATGATGAAAAAAGTTTAGAATCAAGTCAGAACAACGATCAAGAAACCACCCAACAACAAACATCCGAGCCTTCAAGTGAAAAAAAAGATGAAAATAATGGATCCTCGCATGAGGTAATCCATAAGAAAGACGGAAGGTTGCATATTTATATCCGACAAGACAAATACAAAGGTGAATTAAAATCAAAAAATTGGGTTGGAAGACTTTATCATGATGGAAAACAAAAAATTTCATCATCAGGAACTCCTAATTTGGAGGAAGCAATACCAATTTTAGAAAAATGGTTTGATGACGTTGTTGCGGGAAAAGAAAAAGAAAAAGAAATTCAAGAGCTACCTGTTAAAACTGAAGAAACATCTGTTCAACCAGAAACTTCAACTCAAATTGTTAATAAAGAACAAACGAGTCAAACAACTACGTTAACCGAACCTAAAATTGACTCTCCTATTTTAAATCAATCACCAGAGGACGAACAAGAAAATAAAAAATCAAAATTTGCTTTTTTAGATAATATAAAAAATATTAAATTTAAAAAGCCAAGCTTCTTAGAAAAAAGTTCAGTTTCAAAACCATCACTCAAAACTAATGAACTTTCGAAAAAAGTTACTAGTTTTTTTAAATCTAAAATTGGAAAGTCAGCAGTTAAAGGGGAGGAAATTGTTGGAGTTGAAATTACAAACAAAGAAATAAGATTAGCTCAAGTATCAACTAATAAATCAAATCAATGGGTATTAGATAAATTTTATGCTCACCCAGTTGACTTACCAGATGATGCAAATGTTTTAGATAATGGAGAAAAATTAGGAGCAGAACTTACAATTGCATTACAAAAATCTAAAATTACAACATTAAATGCTGCAATTGCTATACCTGTCACAAGTGCAATTATAAGAGTTGTAACAGCACCATTGATGAAAGAAGAGGAATTGCAAAAAGCTATTGAAACTAATTCACTTTGGGAAAATTTAGTTCAGTTAACTGATAACTTAGATGACTATTCAATTTTCCATCAAGTTATTAATAGGAATGAAAAAGCTAATACAATGGATATTTTATTTGTTGCTTCAAAGCTGGCTGATATAAATAATTATACCTCTATAATCAAGCAAAGTAATCTCAACCCAGTTATAATTGATGTAAAATGCTTTGCATTAAAATCTGCTGTCGACCAAATAAATCAAATCTCAAATAAAACGGATGATGTAAATCTTACTGCGGTTTTAGAATTTGGTTTAGATGAGAATTATTTAATGATTTTATATGATAATAACCCAATAATTACTGATATTTTTTTAAGAGGCCAAGATAGAAAAATATTATTAGAGTCACAAGATGTTGAAGAAAAAGAAGCATTAGTAAGAAGATTTTTAACTCAAGTAAAACAAGCGGTTCAAGATTTTGAAACCAAATATGAGAGAAGAATAAGAAACATAAAAGTAGTCTCAGATTTAAAAAATGTTGAGGATTTTTTGTCAAGTTTTAGAAAGGGTCTACTAAATGTTGGTTTTAACTTATTTGATCCAATTGATGGATTGTTAATCCCTCAGCAAAATAAAGAAAAAGTAGATTTAATTAACAGATCATACTTATCATCAGTTGTAGGTCTTGCTTTTAGAAAATTGGATGTATTTGGTTATTATAAATTTGTTACTGCCGTTAAAAATATAAACTTACTTCCTAACAGAAAAGGCATGATTAAAGAAAAAAAGATGAAAGCTTTTTCAAGTTTTGCTTTCAAAGGTATAGCTGCTTCAGTAGCAGCAATATATGTAATTCTCTTTGGTTTATCTTTCTGGAACATCCAATCTTACAATAAAAAACTAATTAATTACAATACTGTCCTAGAAACTCATAAAGCTAAAACATCTGAACAAAAGAAAATTAAAAAAGAGTTAGCTATAATTACAAATACTTTAAAATTAAGTAAAAGTTTAAAATCAAATAAACAGAAGAGTTATAGAGTTTTAGCTCAAGTTGCTATGAGTGTTCCTAAAAGAATAAAATTTTCATCAGTTGATTACGATGGCAAAAATAAAGTAATTATCAGAGGGCAGGCTGCAACCGATCAAGACATTTTGAAGTTAATTAATAATTTAGGAACGCAGGAGTTAGTTGTACAAGCATCACTTGGAAAAATGAATTTCAAAGGTAAGGCTGGAGACTCTGCAGATATTAAAAAAGATTTTACAGTTTTTGTGGATGTTAAGGGATAATGTATGGACTTAAAGAATATTAATTTAGATTTAAAGAACATCGATTTAGAAAGTATAAAAGCTAAAATTAAATCGATAGATAAAAAAATTCTAATTAAATTTGGTATTGGATTTTTATCAATTATTATATTCTTAATAATTTATTACGCTGTTTTAAGCCCTATCGTTGAAAAGAAAAAAGCTCAGTTAGATAACATGCAGAAAAAACAAGCTGAGATAACAAAGATGAATCAAGACATCAAATCTAGCAAAGCTAAAATAAAAAAACTTACTCCTCGATATGAACAATATTCTACTTTATTTCACAGCAAAGCCGAGGTAGAGGGTCTTTACGATACACTAAGTCAATTCGCAGGGATTAACAACTTAGTCATTTCAAAGATTGAAAAGGGCAAACCAAAGGCCATAACAAAGGCATCAGCTATTGCTTCTACAGAAAAGAAGAAAAAGAAGAAAAAGAGAAAAAGCAGGAAGAAAGTTGATACTGGTGTTAAAAAAAATATTGCTTATTACAGAATACCTGTAAATTTTCAAATAAAGGGCAATTTTCTTGGATATATTAAGTTTAAGAGACAAGTGGCCATGTCTCAAAAAATGTTAAATTTTGACAAAGAAACAATTAAAGTGATAAAAGGAGATACAACCAGTACGGTAGCTGTAACTGGTGTATTAACAATAGTGGGTTTACCAGATGAATTTTTTTAGGCTCATATTTTTGGTTATAATAGTTATCACTTTCTCTCAGAAAGTAATGTCAGATAGTCACGACCAAAACATTGTTGAAAAGGCAAAAGAAATTAATAAACAAGTAAAAGAGAAGCAAGCAGCACAACAAGAGAACATTAAAAAAGAAACAGACCAAATTGTTGTAAAAGAAGAACCGTTACCTTTAAATGATCCATTTGCTGGAGATGCATCAACGTCTAGTGATATAGTTACAGAAGTAACACCTACATCCAGTGCAGTAAAATTAAGATCTTATAAACTTGTTGGATCATTTTCCGCTCAAGATAATAGTTTCATTACTTTAGTTGATGACAATGGTGAATTTATGACAGTAGAATTATTTGAAGAAGTCTTAAGTGGTGTGAAACTTGTTGACGTTAGTATAAAAAGAGCAGTTTTTGAAAAAGCTGACGATAACCAGTACATAATTATGAATTTTAAAAATCAAATAAAAGAGGCAAATGAATTTTAAAAATACCAAACTTTTTATTTTATTTAGTTTTTTTTCAGCTTTGCTTTTAACTGGTTGTGCCACTGACGGTAAATTTGGAACAAAAAAATTTAAACATAACACTCCTTTAATAAAAGAAGACATAAAGAAAAAAGGTAAAATAGAAGTTGATAAAACTGCAAAGATGGGGCCAAAACCAGCTGAAGCTGACGTAATTAAACTTGGCAAAAGAAAACAAATTTCTTCACAAAAAGCAAGAAACTATTTGTTAATTGGTGAAGAATATAAATTATTAAAGCAAAATATTTCATTTAATTTTAAAAATCTAGATTATAGAACAGCAATAGAATTGATGGCAAAAGCTGGTGAGATAAATATCCTCATTGGCGATGAAGTTGCCGGCTCAGTCACAGCTCAACTGATTGATATTCCATGGGACAAAGCTTTTAATGCGCTTTTAGATTTAAAAAATTATGCAGCTGATTTTGATGTTCAAAGTAATTTAATAAGAGTTCACTCTCCATCAAATTTAACTCAACAAGAATCTACAAAATCAGCGAGAGCTTCAGCTGTAAGGAAAAAAGTTGAATTAGAGGACTCTGTAGAGCCATTAATTTCAGAAATATTCAGACTTTATTATATAAGCCCTGCTGAGGCCAAAGCTACTTTAGATGAGTTATTTAAAGCAGCAGATGGAGGAATTTCTTTAGTTCAAATTACTGAAGAAAAAACTACAAGATCGATTATTGCAAGAGGAAAAGAAAAAGATTTAGACGTAGTTGATAAAATAATTAAAGAAATTGATGTTAGAACAAGACAAGTCTTAATTGAAGCTTTTATTGTTGAGGCAAATTCAGATTTCGAAAGAGCATTAGGTACTGCTCTTGGTGGATACTATAGAAGACAGGGTGAGATAATAGGTGGTGTTCAAGCAGGATCATCAGGAGATGCAGATATAGGTGCAGCTACTGCTGTTATAGGTTCTACTACTGACTCCATAACAAATTTTGGAGCAGCTGGTAAGACAAGTGGTATTGGAATATTAAAGAAGACAGGATCTGCAGTTTTAAAGACCGAAATAACTGCACTAGAGTCTCAGGGGATGGGAAAAACTATATCTAATCCAAAAATATTTACTTTAGATAACCAGGTCGCAACTATCACACAAGGTGAAGAAATACCTTACGCTTCTAGTTCAGCAGAGGGTTCAGATACCTCTTTTAAGGAAGCAGCATTAAAAATGACTGTTACACCAAGTATTATTGGTGATGGAAACGTTCTTTTGGATATCCAAGTTAATAATGATACGCCTAATAGATCTAATCCAGGAGATCCTGCGATCAATAAAATGGAAATTAGCACAAAATTATTAATAGCTGATGGCGATATTGTAGTTATAGGTGGTATTAAAAAAAATGCTTTAACTAACAGCAAACAACAAACTCCTGGGGTAGGAGACGTTCCAGTTGTTGGAAATTTATTTAAAGGTAAATCAAACACTGATAACATGGATGAATTATTAGTGTTTATCGCACCAAGGATTTTATAGATGCTTAAAATTAGCAGAGAAAGTGAAATTAATTTGATCAATGTGTTAATTGATAACGATATTATTTCTGGAAAAGATTTAATTAACATTAAAAAGATTAGCACTGAGGGAAATAAATCTCAGTTAGATGCAGTATTTGAACTTAAGCTCACTGATGAAAATAAAATTTTAGATGTTTTAGTAAAAGAACAAAGTCTTGAAATTGTAGATCTTTCTAAAATTCAAATAAGCGATGAAATTAAAAGTGTGCTACCCTCAAATTACATAAACGTAAATTTTGTAGCGCCCTTTAAGGTTGAGGGTAAAACACTTCACATTGCGATTTCAGATAGTTCAAAGCTTGGTCTTATGAGAAATTTGAAAGCAATTACAAAAAAAAATATAGAGCTACACGCTGCAAAAGTTTCTCAAATTTCAGAGTTTATTGAAAAACTTCAATCAGAAAGTGGAGACGTTACAACTGCAACAATTAGACAAGAGAATAAAGAGAAAACAAAAACCTTTGACTCTGATTTAGGTGAGGCGGGTGAAGTTTTAGAAAAAGCTCCCGAAGAAGATATAGAAGCAATCGAAAACGAGTCGGAAGTAATAAAATTTAGTACAGCAGTTGTGGCAGAGGCTATTAAATCAGGTGTCAGTGATATTCATATCGAACCGTACAGATTTAGCTCAAGAGTTAGATACAGATTAGACGGAATGCTCCAAGAGCAGGAACAATATAAAAAATTTCTTCATGATAATTATGGAGCGGTTGTTACAAGATTTAAAATAATGGGTAAATTAGATATTGCTGAAAGAAGATTACCTCAAGATGGAGCAATAAATTTTAAGATAGATGGTAAAGTTGTTGATTTACGATTATCGATTTTACCAACCGCTAATAATGAGAGAATAGTAATGCGGGTTTTAAATAAAGATGCTGGTGACATAACTTTAGAGCAATTAAACTTTGAAGATGTTGATTTACAGAATTTAAGAAAAGCAATTCATGGAACTCAAGGTTTAATACTTGTAACTGGACCGACAGGATCTGGTAAATCAACAACTCTTTATAGTATTTTAAAAGAGGTGAGTAAGCCTCACTTAAATATTCTAACAGCCGAGGATCCTGTTGAATATGAATTAGATGGTGTAGGACAAGTTCAGATAAAAGATGACATTGGATTAAGTTTTGCTGCTGCTTTGAGATCTTTTTTAAGACAAGACCCGGAAATAATACTTGTCGGGGAGATGAGAGATAAAGAAACAGTTGATATCGGACTGAAGGCTGCACTCACTGGTCACTTAGTATTTAGTACTTTGCACACGAATGACGCTCCAAGCACTATAACTAGATTACAAAACATGGGCACTCCTGATTATTTAATAAGTGCTGCTTGCCAATTGGTTTTAGCACAAAGACTAGCAAGAAGGACCTGCAAAGATTGTAGAGTTCCAGATGACGATGTTAATCCAAAAGTTTTGCAAGACCTAGGCTTTACAGCAGAATTGGCTTCAAGAGTAAAAGCTCTCAAAGGTAAAGGTTGTCCTAAATGTAAAGATACTGGTTATAAAGGAAGACAAGGTCTATACGAAATTTTGGTTGTCTCAAAACCAGTTAAAGAGGCAATACTAAGAAAAGCAACAACACCTGAGTTAAGAGAAATTGCAGTTAAAGAGGGCTTTCAAACCATGCAAGATATGGGAAGAAGACTAATTGCTAATGGTGAGCTTAATTTTAGGGAATATGAGCGGGTTTTAACTACCTCATAATTATTATATAGTTTAAAGAGTCATGGAAGCATTTACTTACAAAGGCATTGCAGACGGTAAATACGTTGAGGGCGATATTGAGGCTATCAATCAAGAGGAAGCATCTCATAAGCTTAAAGAGCAAAAAATTATTATTACTAATTTAATAAGATCAAAAAAGAAAAAAGTAGAGACCAAAGCTAAAGCAAAAGGTAAAGGCTTTTCTTTTCGTAAACCAAAAGTCAAAGTGGAAGATGTCTTAATTTTTTCTAAGCAATTTGCAACAATGGTTAAAGCGGGCTTACCAATATTAGAGGTTTTAGCCATGTTGAGAGATCAGTTGGAGAGTCCAGCTATTAAAGAAGTAATCGAAGATATAAGGAAAAGCCTAGAGGGAGGGGTAACACTTTCTAAATGTTTTGAAAAATATCCTCAATATTTTGATAACGTTTATTGTAATCTGATAAAAGCTGGAGAAGCCAGTGGTAAGTTGGATGTATTCTTATTGAAAATTGTAGACTCTCTTGAAAAAAAAGAAAAGATAAAAAAGAAAATAAAATCTGCACTCATGTATCCTGCTATAATGTTTTCTGTAGCAATAACTGTTAGTGCATTTATGTTAATCAAAGTTGTTCCTGTTTTTGCAAAAATGTATGATGGAATGGGTTTAGATTTACCAAAACCAACAGCAGTTATCATGTCAATGAGTGATTTTTTGAGAGGAACTGGAGGAATGGTTTTATTAATAAGTTTAATTTCCTTTTTTGTAGCATTTAAATATTTAACAGCTAAAAATGAAAAGATTAAGTATAGATGGCACAAACAAGTTTTAAAACTACCAGTCTTTGGTGATTTAATATTAAAATCATTGCTCGCAAGAATTTCCTTAATAATGGGAAACTTGAGTGCAGCCGGAGTAAATTTATTGGAAAGTATAGAGATTGCAAAATCAGTTAGCAGCAATGTGGTTGTATCAGAGGCTTTAGAAAATGTTAAAAAAGGAGTTTTTTCTGGAGATACTTTGACAAAATTATTTTTAAAAGAACCACTCTTTCCCCCAACTTTTAGTCAATTAATTTCTGTGGGTGAGCAAACGGGGCAGTTAGATGAAATGTTTGGCTCTGTTGCAATGTATTATGAAGAAGAATTCGATGGAGCTGTCGATAATATGTCAAGTTTGATTGAACCGATAATGATTGTTTTTATGGGAGTTATGATCGGTGGGTTAATGATTGCGATGTATTCACCAATCTTTAATGTTGGAGCGTTAATAGGTTAAATTTTTTTAGTAAGTACCAAATGGTTTACCCATTCTTTTTGGTCTTTTTTAAAAACTGCTGCATCCATAATTTGCTTTATAAAAAAAGTCCCAAGACCCCCTGGTTTAATATCATCTAATTTTCTATGTTGAATATTTTCTGGTATTACTGCTTTGCCTTTATCAAAAAAACCGATCTCTAAATCACTATTTTTAAGTGAGATTTTAATTTCCATTCTATCTGATGTTTCTGCAATATCTTTATAGGCATGCTTAACGATATTTTGTGCTGCCTCAGCAATTGCTAATACAAGTTCATCTTTTTGATCTTGTGGTAAATTAATTTTTTCAAATACTTCTCTAGAGAAAGTTCTTACTTCTTTTAAACTAGCCGTACTTACAAGAAAATCTTTAGACTCTTCTATATTCATTATTCCAAGTTTAAAATCTGTTCAAGTTTTGCCATCATTATCACTTTTAAAACAGATTTACTTACCTCTTTGACAATAACCTTGGTATTATGCTCCAAAGCTTTTTGATGACTTTCAATTAAAACAGAAATTCCTGAAGAATCCATGTAGGAAACATCTTTCAAGTTTAAATGAACTTCTTTTCCTGACTCTACTATAGGTAAAATCACCTCTTTGGCTTTTTCGGTAACGTCCATATCTATCTCTCCATTTAAAAAGACAGTGCTGACATTTCCTTCTTCTGTTACTTTATAGGTCATAATTATATAAAGACTGATAACATAAATAGATCTTAAAATGTATATTTTTTACCCATTATGGACAAAAAACATTTATTTTTGTTAGATAATATAATGTTTATAAAGTATTTACATATCATAAATTATTAATAAAAATTAAGTATTAATTAAAAAGAGGAACTAAAATGAAAAATAATAAAGGTTTTACACTAATTGAATTATTGGTTGTTGTTGCAATCATAGGTATTTTAGCTGCCGTAGGTGTTGTTGCATACAACGGATACACTGGTGCTGCTAAAAAAAATGCAGCTAAAACAATTCATGCAAATTTAATTAAGTATGCTGCGGCCGAATATTCTAAATGCACTATAGATGATTCAGATACTATCATGAAAAAAGGTGGAGAAGGTGGAATAGACTGTTCAACTACAGATGCTGGAACAGGTGCAATAACTTTCGTTACTGCAGGAGAAATAGTTACTCATCTAACAGGAGATGATACTCCTTTAGAAGATAAAAATCCGTACTCTACTGGTAATGCTGCCGTAAGATCAAGTACAGATGCGGCTGCAGGTTTTGTAAGTATAACTGCAACAAATGATAACTTGATAACAGTTGTTACTTGTTTCACAGACGGTAAAGGAGCAGAAAATGCTTGCACTGTGGCTGGCAATAAATTGACTAACACAATATCGATTGATTAATTTTTTTTGAATTGAGTTTAAAATGTCTACTAGGAGTTCTGCATTTACTTTAATAGAACTTCTAGTAGTCATTGCTATAATAGGTATCTTATCTGCCGTTGGTACTGTCGCTTATAACGGTTACATCGGCGGTACTAAAAAAAAAGCTGCAGAAAATGTCTTAATGCAGATTGGTTTAGCTCAAACAGATCATTATGCTAGTTGTGGAACTTATTATTCTACCACAGATGGTTACTGTGTACCACCAACTGCAGAAACGGAGTGTACACCATCTAAAGGCACAACCGAGACTATAGGAACTGATCTATTTGGAAAACCAAGTTACATAAAGCTTCAAAATGGTTTTCTTTTTTGTTCTTTTTCCCCAGGTACAACTTCTTATACAGTGAGAGCTGTAGGCCTTGGTGATTGCCAGTTAGATATTGATGAAAGTGGTAGTATTGATGACTCTGCATGTTAATAGCTACAATTATGAAATTGTAAATTAACCCAAAATGAATATATGAAAGCTTTAATTATACATAAGGTTAATATTTAAAGTATTTAACATGAAAAAATTAATTTTAATTTTAATAGTTTTCCCACTTTTAACTAATTGTACTCAATATTCTGCTATGATGAATCCGAGCATTACATTAGCAACTGGTGGAACTATTTCCCAAGCCTCCACATCTTTAGCAAGTTCACTGGCTGTCAATGAAGCAAAGAAAAGTTTACAAGCAGAAGTACCAGAGGAAAAATTTTGTCAGACTTTTCATTCATCTGAATTAAATGAAATTTTTTTTGAGACTATCGATCAATCAGATTGCATTTACGATCCCATGAGTATTTATAGATAATACAAATCAATGATGCCACAAGAAGTAATTGATGTACTATCAAGTAACATCGACACTTTATGGGTGATAGATTGTGCAATTTTAGTTTTTATAATGCAAGCGGGTTTCATGTGCATGGAAACTGGCTTATCACGGCATAAAAATAGCATTAAT
>CACJYF010000011.1 GCA_902597575.1 uncultured Pelagibacteraceae bacterium
TAGAAAAAAAAAGGGTTCTGTCACACAAACAATATTAGCGAAAATTGATGTGATTATACAAAATGAGAGTCAAAATGACGTGAATCTTTTTGTAAGACGCTCTTTTTCACAACATTTGTTTTCTTGGATGAATGATAGTGCGTCAAGATTATAGTCTCTTTTTTTTTTAGATTTGTTAAAAACAATTATGAAAAAATTAATTTACTTAGCAATATTTGCTCTTTTACCCTTCAATTTAAATGCAGAATCAAACTTAGACAAGATTTTATCATCAGGTGTCTTAAAAGTTGGAACAACTGGAGATTGGGATCCTATGACTATTAAAGATCCGGCGACTAATAAATATAAAGGATTCGATATCGATGTAATGAATGAACTAGCTAAGGACATGGGTGTTAAAATTGAATTTGTACCAGCTGAGTGGAAAACTATCGTTTCTGGAATAACTTCTGAAAGGTATGATATATCAACCAGTGTCACAAAAACTCCTAAAAGAGCTGAGGTAGCTGGATTTACAGATACCTACTATAAATATGGAACTGTACCACTTGTTCTAAAAAAGAATTTAAGCAAATTTTCGACCTGGGACTCTCTTAACAACTCAAGTGTAACTATTGCAACTACTCTTGGTACATCACAGGAAGAAAAAGCAAAAGAATTTTTTCCTAAATCAAAACTGAATTCTGTAGAAGCTCCTGCTAGAGATTTTCAAGAAGTATTAGCTGGAAGAGCAGATGGAAATATAACGAGTTCAACTGAAGCGAATAAGTTGGTTATCAAATATCCACAATTAGCTATCGTTCCTGATGGTGAAAAAAATCCCGCTTTTTTAGCCATGATGGTTCCTAAGGGTGATAATAAATGGAACAACTATGTTAATGACTGGATTAAAAAGAAGAAATCATCGGGCTTCTTTACTAAGCTGTTAGCTAAATATAATCTAAAAAGTTTATAATAAATTAGTATTTACTGCTTAATACTTTATAAATTGAGGGGTGAGAAATTTATTTTTTTTACTTCTAATTATCCCTTTAACTTCATGTAATAAAGGCGAACTTAATTGGCTAATCTTATCACCAAACAATATTGAAGGTTTAACAAATCTAAAGTTTCTATTAAGTGGTTTAACCACCACAATTTTTATTTCTTTAGTTTCAATTATTATCTCAATCTTCGTTGGATTAATTGTAGCTATACCATCATTAGCTAAAAATAAATTTTTAACTTATATCAATATTGGCTATGTTGAGATTGTCAGGGCGATACCATTATTAGTATTAATATTATGGATCTATTATGGACTACCAATAATGACGGGTATTAGCTTTAGTCCATTTGTATCTGGCATTATTGCACTATCTATAAGTGAAAGTGCTTTTCAAGCAGAAATTTTTAGAGCGGGCATAAACTCTATCAAGAAGTCTCAGTGGGAAGCTGGAAGTTCGTTGGGATTAAATTTTGTCAAAAAATTAAAGCTTGTTATTCTTCCTCAGGCTATCAAAAATATTTTACCTGCAATAGGAAATCAATTTGTCTATGTCTTAAAGATGTCTTCTTTAGTTTCAATTATAGGCATTGGTGATTTGACAAGAAAAGCTAATGAACTTGTTGTTACAACCTATCGCCCTCTTGAAATATATACATTTTTAATTCTCGAGTATTTAGTTTTGATATTAATTGTTTCCTATCTAGTGAGAAAATTTGAAAAAAAATTGCAAAAGGATTAATTTTTTTTTCTATAATCCCAAGGCATTTCAAAAGTACCAGACCATAAACCTAATTTGTCTTTTTTTGCTATATCTTCATGTGAAACATATTTTTTTGAATATTTTCTATATGCAACAGCATAACCATATCGAACCATCCAAGCATTGATGTTAGTCTTGCCCTTAAAACATTCTGCGATAAATCTTTTATATCTATCTTTATTTTTCCATTTACAGCTCATAAATTGATTGTTAATTTTTTTTTTGAGCCTATTAGTAGAAATCTCACCGCAAAAATAATCTTTATTAAATGAAAAGAAAGAAATTGTTAGCCAAATTTTTTGACATTTTTGATCCCGTTCTGGGGCATCAATTCCAAAAAGACGAATTTTTTTTTTATTTATTAAAATTGTGTCACCATCAATAACTTTTGCAATACCAGTAATAATTTTTATCTCTTTAGCTTTAAGATTTTCTGAGCTAGTTAAAAGAATGACTATATGTAAATTAATTAATAAAAAGACTCTTATTTTGTTTAAAAACATTATTTAAGAAATATCCAATAAACATCAAAACTGCAATTCCCATTAACCAATTTGTTACAAATATAGTGTAAAAAATGTCCTCATAATCACCTCCTCTAATATTAATTACATACCATAAACTAATGCAGGGAAGTGCTGTTAATCTTAAAACACTCATATAAAGACTATAAAGAGGTTTTTTGACTGCTTGAAATACTGCAGTAGTAATAAAGAACACTGGATAGATAGGACCAATCAATGCTGCAACTTTTAGGTAAATTGCACCATGTTTTACTGCCTCTGAATTGTCTGTAAATAATGAAACTAAAAATTCTGCTCCAATAAAAATTATTATTCCTGCACAAATCATAAAAGATGAGCCAAACAGTAAAGCTTTTTTATATAATTCTCTAAGACGATCATAATTTTTTGCCCCAAAGTTTTGTCCACCAATAGATAAAACAGCTGTATTCAAGCCTATAACAGGTAGTAAAAAAACTTGTTCAATTCTTAGGGCAGCGCCATAACCGGCGGTTGCGAGATCTCCAAATTGTCCAATGAAATAAAGAATATTAAATAAACCCACACCAATTAATAACATACTAAACATAACAGGTATGGTTTGATAAACTAACTCACCCAAAAGATTAAATTTAGGAATGAAGCATTCTAGTTCTAGGTATTGTTTTAACTCACAACAATATACCTTATGCGCCAGATAAAGCAGACCAGTAAATTGAGCAACAACTGTGGCTATTGCTAAACCTGCTATGCCAAAAGCAGGAACAAACCCATATCCAAAAATAAATAAAGGATTTAAAAAAATATTTAAAAAGAAAGTAAATATCAATACATTTCTATAACTTTTAGTATCTCCTTGAGCATTTAAAGTCCCATTTAAGGAAATTTGTATTAAAACAATAATTGTTCCATAAAAAATAATATCTAAATATTCTCTAGATAAAATAATTCCATCTGGGTCAGACCCCATTAATGACAATAAGAAATCTGAAACGTTTAAACCAAAGAAGGTAACAAGAATAGATAAAAAAATTGCAAAAATTATCGATTGAGCAATAAATAATGAAGCTTTTTTTTTATTATTAGCTCCTAAATTATTACCTATTAATGTATTTGTACCAGCTGTTAAACCAACTCCTATGGCAATTATAGTAAAGTAAATTGGAAAAGATTTTGCAATTGCTGCTATTGCTTCAGCTGATATTCTTCCTGCGAACCATGTGTCAACTAAATTATAAAAAGTTTGAAATAACGAACCCACACTTGCTGGGATTGTGACTTTCCTTAATAAAAACCATATTGGGTCCTTGGTAAGTTTAAGAGATTGTGGCAAATTAATTCCTACTAATATTCTTTTTGAAAATTATATTTTTTTCCTGATAACTTTGCTTTATATATCTGACTTTGCCTCATTCTAAAACGAGATTTTTGTTTTTTAGTGAGTTTACCATAACAACTTGGACAAGATACACCCTCCTCGTACATTTTAGATTTTTTATCTTTTAATGAAATTGGTTTTCTGCATCCGCTGCAAACCGAATAAGAGCCTTGTAATAAGCCATGTTTTAAACTGACTCGATTATCAAAAACAAAGCACTCCCCTTTCCATAAACTATCCTTTTTTTTTATTTTTTTTAGGTAATTTAGTATGCCTCCTTTTAATTGATAAACATTTTCAAAACCTTTTTTTTTTAAAAATACAGAAGCTTTTTCACACCTGATACCACCAGTGCAAAACATAGCGATAGGCTGTTGCTTTTTTAATCGTTTTAAATATTTTGGAAAATCCCTAAAATTACCAACATTAGGATTAGAAGCATTTTTAAAAGATCCTACTTTGTTTTCAAAAGGTTTTCGCGCATCTAGTAAAAATGTTTTTTTACTTTTAATTAGCTTATTCCATTTGTTTGGCTCTATACGATTATCGATTTTTTGAATTTCATTTTTTATATTTAAACCCATTGGTACTAACTCTTTTTTGATTTTTATTTTTGGTTTGTGATAAGGTTGAAATTTGCTATTTGACTTGTTAAAACTATTAAACTCTTTTAATTTAAAAATAGTCTTAATTTTTCTAATTGTTTCATTTAAATCTTTATTTTTTCCAGATAAAGATCCATTGACTCCTTCTCTAGAAATTATAATTGTTCCTCTAATATTTTTTTTAATAAGAAGATTATTTAGTATTTTTTTATTTCTATTTAAATTATTAATGTGTTTAAATTTATAAAAACCAAATACTGTAAACATTAAACTTTCCTACAAACACTCATTCCATCACCAAAAGGCACAATTACTTTTTCTATTCGTTTGTCTTTTGATATAAAATTATTCAGTTCCCTTATATTTTTTGTAAATTTATCATTTATTCTTTTATCAACTACTTCTCCATGCCATAAAACATTATCAATTATTATTAAACCTCCTTTATTTAATAAGTCTAGAGAAATTTCATAATACTTTTTATAATTCATTTTATCTGCATCTATAAAAACTAAATCAAATTTTTTATTTCTAATCTTAATTAGAGATTCTAAGGCTGGTTTTATAATTGTCTTTATCTTATGATTTTGTTCAGCTTTTTTAAAAAAATTAACAGCAATTTTATTAGTTTCGCTATTTTTATCTAAAGCAATAATTTCTCCATTATCAGGTAAAGCTAATGCCATGGATAATGTACTTAGGCCAGTGAAGGTTCCGATTTCTAATACTTTCTTAATTTTAGAAACTTTAATAATTAAATGAAGAAATTGACATTGTGATATTGATATTTGCATTCTTTTAATATCTCCTAATTTAAGATTATAATTAATTATTTCTTTTTGTACTGGATGAAGTTTTAAACCATGTTTTAATATATAATCTTGTAAATCCTTTGTAATATTAAGGTCAGAACCCATAACCCTTATAATTTTTTTTTTAAGATCTCATTAATTAATTGAGGATTGGCTTTTCCACCAGAGGCTTTCATGGCTTGACCTACAAAAAAACCAAAAAGTTTTTCTTTGCCCTGCTTGTATTCAATAGCTTTTTCTCTATTATTGTTAATTATCTTATCTATCAATTCCTCTAATGCTTTTGGATCGCTTTGTTGTTTTAAGCCTTTTTCTTCCACAATTTTTTGAGGATCTTCATCATTCTTTAACATTAGTTCAAAAACTGTTTTAGCAATTTTTCCTGAGATCGTTCCATTCTTAATTAAATTTACTAATATTGCCAAATTTTTTGCACTTACAGGGCTTTTTGTAATTTCTAAATTTTTACTATTTAAAACAGCAAAAAGCTCTCCAGTAATCCAGTTGACAGCAAGTTTCATATCTTTATTTTTGCCCATTTTTGCAACAACTTCTTCAAAATATTTTGCTATTTCTATATCAGAAACTAAGATTGTTGCCTCATAAGCTGATAACTTAAATTCATTAATAAATCTTTTCTTCTTATCATCAGGTAACTCTGGAATTTCACTTTTAAGTTTATTTACAAATTCGTCTGAGACTTCTAATGGTAATAAATCTGGATCAGGGAAATATCTATAGTCATGGGCATCCTCTTTCGATCTCATTGATCTTGTCTCATTTTTCTTAGTGTCAAATAGTCTAGTCTCCTGATCAATTGTTTTACCTTCTTCAATTAGATCAACTTGTCTATTAGCCTCATATTCTATAGCCATTTGCATAAATTTAATCGAGTTTACATTTTTAATTTCACATCTTGTTCCAAACTCTTTTGACCCTTTTTTCCTTACAGATACATTAACATCTGCTCTTAATGATCCCTCTTGCATATTTCCATCACAAGTACCTAAATATCGCATGATTGATCTCAATTTTTTTATATATATACTTACTTCATCTGGGGATCTAAGGTCTGGTTTACTTACAATTTCCATTAGAGCTACTCCTGATCTATTCAAATCAACAAAAGTATTTTGAGGATCTAAATCATGTATACTCTTTCCGGCATCTTGTTCTAAATGTAATCTTTCTATACCTACTTCTTTATGACCGTCAGGCAAATCTATAATAACTTTACCCTCACCCACTATTGGATCTTTAAATTGTGAAATTTGATATCCTTGTGGTAAATCTGCATAAAAATAATTTTTTCTATCAAAAACTGAGCGTTTATTTATTTTTGCATTAAGACCTATACCGGTTTTTATTGCTTGTTTAACACAAAATTCATTTATTACTGGAAGCATTCCTGGAAAAGCAGCATCTACTAAACTTACTTGAGTATTAGGTTCAGCACCAAATTTTGTAGCAGAAGTAGAAAATAATTTTGACTCGGATAATACTTGAGCATGAACTTCTAAACCTATTACAACTTCATATTGATTATCTCTACGATTAATCAAATATTCTCTGCTCTTTTTACTCATTTAATCCACCAATCAGTAATTTTATTTTTAAAATTTATTTTTTCCTCCATTGCAAATGCAATATTCAATATATTTTGTTCATCGAAGGCTTTACCAATTATTTGTAGACCAAGGGGGTAACCTTTTGCGTCATGTCCTGCAGGAATTGAAATACCTGGTAAACCAGCTAAATTAACAGGCACTGTAAATATATCGTTGAGATACATGGAAACAGGATCATTTGTTTTTTCACCAATTTTGAAAGCTGAGCTAGGCGTAGATGGTGTTAAAATTGCGTCTACTTTTTTATATGCTTCATCAAAATCATTTTTGATTAATCTTCTAACCTTTTGAGCTTTTAAATAATATGCATCATAATACCCTGAAGATAGAACATAAGTTCCAATCATAATCCTTCTTTGAACTTCCGCACCAAAACCTTCCGACCTAGTTTTTTCATACATATCAATTAAATTTTCACCATTTGCTCTATATCCATACTTAACACCGTCATATCTTGCTAAATTTGAAGATGCTTCGGCTGGAGCAACTATATAATAAGTTGGCAGAGCATAACTAGTATGCGGAAGTGAAATGTTTATAATTTCTGCACCACAATCTCTTACATATTCAATTCCTTTTTGCCAGAGGTCCTCAATTTCTTTAGGCATACCATCAACTCTATATTCTTTTGGTATTCCAATTTTTTTTCCTTTAATATTATTAGTAAGATCTTTACTGTAATGACTTCTTTTAAAATCTATTGAAGTTGAATCTTTCACATCAAAACTACTGATTACTTCCTGAAGTAAAGCACAATCTTTAACATTTTGTGCCATTGGTCCTGCTTGATCTAAGGAAGAAGCAAAAGCAACAATTCCATATCTTGAACAACTACCATAGGTTGGTTTTAAACCAACTGTTCCAGTGAAAGAAGCTGGCTGTCTTATTGATCCACCAGTATCTGTACCAATTGTAATCGGTGTTAATTGTCCAGCAACAGCTGATGCAGATCCTCCAGAGGAACCACCTGGTACTAAATTTTTATCAATAGGATTTTGGACATTGCCGAAAAAACTAGTCTCATTCGAGGAGCCCATTGCGAACTCATCACAATTTAACTTACCCAAAAGAATTGCACCTTCACTCCAAATATTTTCTGTTACAGTTGATTCGTATGTTGGCACAAAATTATTTAAAATCTTGCTACCAGCAGTTGTTTTAACATTCTTTGTGCAAAATAAATCTTTAACGGCCATTGGAATACCAGGTAATTTTAAATTTAAATCGGGTTTTTGATCAAATTTTTTTGCTTTATCTAAAGCGGATGTGAAGTCCTTAGTAATAAAAGCATTAAGCACTTTTGATTTTTCAGATCTTTCAATAAAGGCTTTCGTAACTTCTGATGAAGAAAGTTTTTTATTTTTAATACTTTCAACTAATTCTGTTAGAGATAGTTTAGTTATTTCTGACATCACTCAATAACCTTAGGTACAACAAAATAATCCTCATTATCTTGAGGAGAATTCTTAATTATTTGTTCTCTGATATTTTTACTTTGAACCTCATCAGACCTTAATTTTAATGTTGTTTCTGCGATAGAAGTTAACGGTTTAACGTTTTCTGTTTTTAATTCATTAAGCTTTTCGATAAAATCAAAAATTGAATTCAAATCACCAACTAATTTTTTAGCTCTTTGCTCATCAACTGAAATTCTTGATAATTTAGAAATATGTTTTATTGTTTTAAGATCTATGCTCATATGCTATTTAAATATGACGAAAACTATCACTTAAGCTTAAATTATACAATATGGTGACATTAGATGAATTCAAAAAAAAACACTCAGATAAGTGTAGATTAATAGGATTAGACCTTGGTTCTAAAAGAATCGGCGTTTCAATATGTGACGAGAAGCAATTAATTGCAACACCATTTAGAACTATTGTCAAAACTTCATCTGAAAAACTAATAATAGAATTAAAGGAAATTATTAAGGAAAATAATATAGGAGGTATCATAATTGGAAATCCTCTTAATATGGATGGTTCATCGGGTAGATCAACTCAGTCAATTAAAGACGTGTCTAAAAACATAGAAAAGAATATTAATATACCTGTTTGTTTATGGGATGAAAGGTTATCAACAGTTGGGGCTTTTAATTTGTCAAGCCAATTGGACGTAAATGTTACAAAAAAGGAAAAAAAAATTGATGAGAATGCAGCTGCGTTTATATTACAGGGTGCAATTGATTTTTTAAACAATTAATACTTGCTATTGTAAAGAATTATAGTTATAGAGTTGGTTTTAATGGCAATACCAACCAATAAAGCTATTAAAATTTCCCAAAAACATTTGTTAGGAATCCAAGATTTATCAATAAATGATGTAAATTTAATACTTGATGAAGCTAAAGACTTTATTAAGGTTAATCAAAGTAAAAACAAAAAAATAGATGTCCTAAAAGGTAAAACTCAAATAAATTTATTTTTTGAGCCATCCACAAGAACACAAAGTTCTTTTGAACTTGCAGGAAAAAGACTTGGGGCTGATGTAATGTCTATGAATATTAGCAATTCAGCTATAAAAAAAGGTGAAACGTTAATTGATACTGCAATGACGTTAAACGCAATGCATCCAGATATTATTGTCATCAGACATCAGGATTCTGGTGCATGCAATTTACTTTCACAAAAAGTTAATTGTGCGGTTTTAAATGCAGGTGATGGTAGACGTGAGCATCCAACACAAGCTTTACTTGATGCTTTAACAATCATTAACCGTAAAAAAAAAATAGAGGGTTTAAAAATAGCAATTTGCGGAGATATATTACACTCTAGAGTAGCTAGATCAAATATCTATTTACTAAATATGCTTGGAGCCGAGGTAAATATCATTGCGCCAACTAATTTAATGCCCAAAGAAATAGATAGATTTGGCGTGAACCCTTTTACTGATATGAAAAAAGGATTAAAAGATTGTGACATCGTTATGATGTTAAGATTACAAAATGAAAGAATGAGTAGTTCATATCTTTCATCAAATAGAGAATATTATGAATATTTTGGACTAACACCTGATAAATTAGAATATGCAAAATCAGATGCTTTAATAATGCATCCAGGTCCAATGAATAGAGGTATCGAAATAGATACAATTCTTGCAGATGATATTAATAAAAGCGTAATTAAAGAACAAGTTGAACTTGGCGTTGCAGTAAGAATGGCTTGTTTGAAAATATTTTGTACATAATGAAAAAACAATATTTTATAAATGCAAATATAGTTGACCCTCATAATTCTATTTATGAAGTTGGTGGCTTAATTATTGGAGAAGATGGTAAAATTGAAGCTGTAGGTAAAAAAGTAAATACAAATAATCTTCCAACTCGCGAAAAACCAGTGGATTTAAAGGGAATGCATCTTTTTCCAGGATTAGTTGATATGAGGGTTTTTGTTGGTGAACCCGGTTTTGAGTATAAAGAAAACTTTAGAACACTTAGTGATGCAGCCCTTTCAGGTGGAGTAACCTCAGTAGTCACTATGCCTAATACTAATCCAATTATTGATAACGTATCGATAGTTGATTTTTTAAAAAGGAGAGGAAGAGATAAATCTAAAATTAATATTTTTCCATGTGCGTCACTAACTAAAAATATTGAGGGTTCTAACATGACTGAATTCGGCCTCTTACAAAAAAAAGGTATTATTGCATTTACAGATGGAATTAGGACAATCCAAAATCCAAGATTGATGTCAAGAATTATGAATTCTGCAAAAGACCTTGGCTGTTTAATTATGCAACATGCTGAGGATTATGAACTTGCCAAGAATGGAATGATAAATTCGGGCATAATTGCAACTAAATTAGGTTTGTCAGGTATACCAGAAATAGCTGAAAGAGTTTTAATAGAAAGAGATTTAACTTTGTTGGAAAAAGTTAAATGTAGATATCATATTTCACAACTTTCATCACAAAAATCAGTTGAAGTGCTTAAGCATAGGAAAGAAATTGTTAAATTTTCTTCCGGTGTATCAATAAATAATCTTTCATTGAATGAGAATGATATTGGTGACTTTAGAACTTTTTTAAAACTCTCGCCACCTTTAAGAAGAGAGGAAGACAGATTGGCTCTAATTCAAGGATTAAAAAGCGGATTGATAGATGTAATCGTATCTGATCATAAACCTGAGGATGAGGAGTCAAAAAGACTTACTTTTGCACAAGCAGCAACTGGTGCGTCAGGAATTGAGACTCTGTTATCGTTAAGTTTAGAACTATATCATAATGGGTCACTTAAATTAGAAACTATAATTAAAGCTATGACCTCAAATCCTGCAAAAATTCTAAAGATTAATAAAGGAAACCTATCAATTGGTAATGATGCCGATTTTTGTATTGTTGACTTAGATAAACCCTGGATTGTAAAAAAAGAAAAACTAGTATCAAAATCAAAAAATACATCAATAGAAGATAAAAAACTCCAAGGTAAAGTTACAAATACGTTTGTAAAAGGAAAAGAATTATTTAAGTTATAATATGGAAATTTTAATTGTTGGTATTATTTCGTACCTAATGGGATCAATTCCATTTGGTTTAATATTAACAAAAATTTTTTTAAAAAAAGATATTAGAGAAATAGGTTCCGGAAATATAGGTGCCACAAATGCTCTAAGGACAGGAAATAAAATCATTGGTTATACAACTTTAATTTTTGATATTCTTAAAGCTATCCTTCCAGTTATTTATGTTAAAATTTATTTCCCAGAATTAATTTATGTATCTTCACTTTGTGCTTTCTTGGGTCATGTTTTTCCTATCTGGTTAAAATTCAAAGGTGGTAAGGGTGTTGCGACTTATTTAGGAATTCTATTCGCATTAAATATTTATTTCAGTTTAATCTTTATAATTTCTTGGCTTATTACATTTGGTCTTTCTAAATATTCATCGTTAGCTTCATTAGTCGCATCTATTTCTATTCCGATATATTTGTTATTTTCATCACAATTTAATCAAGTGATTTTTTTTACTATTATGTTTATTTTAATATTTTTTACCCACAGAGAAAATATTAAAAGATTGAAAAATAAAGAAGAAACAAAGACAAAAATTTATTAATTTGACTATCTAACTCATTTGAGTAGTTTGTAGTTAATGAACCTGGTGATTGTAGAAAGTCCTGCTAAAGCAAAAACCATAAATAAATATTTAGGTGATAATTATAAAGTTTTAGCAAGTTATGGACATATAAGGGATTTACCCTCAAAAAATGGTTCTGTTGATCCTGATCATGATTTTAAAATGGAGTGGGAAGTAGACAGTTTTTCAAAAAAATATCTTAAAGAAATTACTGATGCTGCAAAAGACTCCTCTAAAATTATACTTGCTACTGACCCCGATCGTGAGGGTGAAGCAATAGCATGGCATGTAAAAGAGTATTTAAATGAAAAGAAACTTTTAAAAGATAAGGAAATCGAGAGAGTTGTTTTTAACGAAATTACAAAAAAAGCTGTGTTACACGGTATTGATAATCCAAGACAAATTGAACCTTTATTAGTAGATGCCTATATGGCTAGACGAGCTTTGGACTACTTAGTAGGTTTTAACATTTCACCCATTCTTTGGACTAAATTACCAGGCTCAAAGTCTGCTGGGAGGGTTCAGTCTGTAGCATTAAAGCTAATAACTGAGAGAGAGCACGAAATTGAGTCATTCAAGCCTGAAGAATTTTGGACTTTAAACATTAAATTTAAAGATAAAAAAAACCAAAGTATAACTGCTAGTATAAGTCAATTAGAAAACAACAAAATAGAAAAATTTTCTTTTAAAAATAAAGAGGAAATCAATAAAGCAATATCAATTATTAATAAAAAAAAATTTAGTATCACTGATATTTCAAGTAAAACTATAAATCGAAATCCCTCAGGGCCTTTCACAACATCCACACTGCAACAAACAGCCTCAAGCAGATTAGGTTTTGGTGCATCAAGAACAATGCAAATTGCACAAAAACTATATCAAGGGATAGAAATTGAAGGAGAAACTATAGGTTTAATTACTTACATGAGAACTGATGGAACAAATTTGTCAAAAGATGCAGTCTCGGCTTTTAGAGATTATATTAAAAAAGAAATTGGTAATGAATATTTGCCTGAAAGTTCTTTAAACTATTCAGGAAAAAAAGCTAAAAATGCACAAGAGGCTCATGAAGCAATTAGGCCTACAGATATAATTAGAACTCCACAAAGTGTTAAAAAATATTTAAGCACTGATCAAAATAAATTGTACGACTTAATTTGGAGTCGAGCTTTGTCCTCTCAAATGTCATCTGCAAAATTTGACAGAAATACAATTACTGTAACTTCTGATAATAATGACACAGTTTGTAAAGCTAGTGGCTCTGTTCTCAAATTTGATGGTTTTTTAAAAATCTATAACAACCAAAATAAAGATGATGATGAAAGTATATTACCAGCTATGACAAAGGGTTTAATAAATATTGAGTCTTTAATAGATGAACAACATTTTACACAACCCCCGCCAAGATACTCGGAAGCAAGTTTAGTAAAAAAACTCGAAGAGCTTGGAATTGGTAGGCCTTCAACATATGCAAGCATTATCTCTACTATAGCTAATAGAGGATATGCAGAAATACTAAATAAAAGGTTTTTTCCTACAGATAGAGGAAAATTAATTTCTGCTTTCTTAGAAAAATTGTTCTCAAGATATGTAGATTATAATTTTACTGCAGGATTAGAAGATCAATTAGATGAGATTACTTCTGGTAAAGAAAGTTGGATTAAAGTTTTAGAATTATTTTGGAAAGACTTTAATAACAATGTTTCTGAGGTAAAGGAAAAAAGAACCAGAGAAGTTTTAGATTTACTTAATGATAGTTTGGGTGAACTCATTTTTGATAAGGATAATGAGGGAAATGTAGTCAGAAAATGCCAATTATGTAGCAATGGCACACTAAGTTTAAAAAATAGTTTTAGAGGAGGAGCTTTTATAGGTTGCTCAAATTATCCTGATTGTAAATTTACACGGCCACTATCTAAAGCAAAAGCTGCAGCCCAAGCTCAACTAGCTGAACCAAAATTTATCGGAAAGCATGAGAATGGTAATGATATATATTTGAAAAATGGAAGATTTGGACCCTATCTTCAATATGAAAAAATTTTAAGTGAACAAGAAATAGAAGAAACTGCAAAAAAAAAGAAAAAGAAAAAGAAATCTAAAACTGAAGTTAACGAACTATTAAAAAATGTATCAATTCCCAAAGGTTTAGATTTAAAAGATATTGATTTAGAAAAAGCTCAATTTTTATGTTCACTACCAAAATCTTTAGGTCTCAATCCAGATAATCAAAAAGAAATAACATTGAACACTGGAAGATTTGGTCCCTATCTAAAATGTGAAAATAAGTCAGCAAGAATTGAAAATATAGAAGAAATTTTTTCTATTGGTTTAAACAGAGCAATAACTTTAATTGCTGAGGCTAAACCAGGCCGAATATCTTCATCAGTTATAAAAGACTTAGGTACACATCCTGAAGATGGTAAGCCTGTTAGAATTATGAAAGGACAATATGGTCCATACATTAAATATAAATCTCTTAATGCTACAATACCAGAGGAAAAAGATCCAAATGAGTTAAATATGGAAGAGGCATTAATTTTAATTGAGAAAAGAAAAGAGTACGATAAAAATAAAAAAAAGAAAAAAAAATAGAAAAAAATATGAAAAGTAAATTATTATTTAAATCCATTTTTATTTTATTGATTTCAACTTCTTTATTTGCAAATGAGACTGATTGTAATCAATTTGATAAACTAAGTGCAAAATATATTGAGTGTACTGCAAAAAAACTTAAAACAAGTACAGGCGAAAAATTAAGTGCAGGTAAAAAAAAGCTTGATAAATCCTCATTAAAAAATACTTGGAATAAATTTAAAAGCAGTAAAAACGGTAAAGAATTTATGGAAAAATTAAAAAATGACAATTAATGATCGAATTAAAAAATTAGATATCATATTACCACAGGCAAAACTGCCGGTTGGATCCTATGTTGCTACTAAAATTACGGGTAACTTGTTATTCATATCAGGTCAAATATCGATCGATGAAAATGGTAAATTAATCAAGGGTAAAATAGGAAAAGATCTCTCGGTGGATGATGGTTATAACGCTGCAAAAAGATGTGGTTTGAGCATTGTTGCACAAGCAAAAGAGGCTTGCAATGGAGATTTATCCAAAATCAAATCATGTGTCAAACTTACTGGATTTGTTAATTCAACAGATGATTTTACAGATCAACCTAAAGTAATTAATGGAGCTTCAGATTTAATTGCATCAATATTTGACAAAGCTGGAATGCATACAAGAGCAGCTATTAGTGCAAATAGTTTGCCATTAGGTGTTTCAGTTGAGGTAGATGCAATATTTGAATTAAATTAAATTATCTTCCGATACTGGTATAATCTATTTTTAAATTTCTCATTTTATCATGAGAATAAATATTTCTCATATCAAAAACTTTAAAATTCTTTTTTTTTACGAGTTTTTTAAAGTTTAGTAACTTAAAAGCATTCCACTCAGTGTGAATAATTATAAGATCACTTTTGATACAAGCTGAAGAAATACTACTGTAGAATTTAACATTTTTTAATTTATCAAATTCCATTTTTTTACCTGAGGGGTCATAATATCTAATTTTGCTACCTTTCTTATTTAAATAATTGATCATTGGAATACTTGATGCCTCCCTCATATCATCGGTATTAGGTTTAAAAGTTACACCTAAGAATGTAATAATTTTATTCTTAAGCTTATTGTTCAAAATCTTATCAATTCTCTTTGTGAGTGTTATTTTTCTTTGATTGTTGGATTTGACAACGCTTTTTATTATAGAAAGATCGGTTTTATATTTATCAGCAATATCAATTAAAGCTCTTGTGTCTTTTGGAAAACACGAGCCTCCATAAGCAGGTCCTGCTCTTAAAAATCTATCGCCAATTCTTTGATCCAAACCCATTCCAATAGAAATATCTTGAATGTTTACACCAGTCCTTTCACATAAATTGGCCAATTCGTTTATATAGGAAATTTTTGTAGCTAAAAAAGCATTAGATGCATATTTTATCATTTCAGCACCTCTCCTTGAAGTTTTAAAATATCTGCTAGATTTTTTTATTATGGGTAAGTACAAAGATTTTAAAATTCTATTAGCTTTACCGCTATCAGTCCCAATAACAACTCTATCAGGATAAATAAAATCTCTTATAGCATCTCCCTCTCTTAAAAATTCAGGATTTGAAACTACATCTATTAATTTTTTTTTCTTTAAATTTCTTAAAATCTTTTCAATTTTATCGCCAGTTGTTACAGGAACTGTAGATTTTGTTATGATAATCTTGTATTTAGAAATACTTTTTTTTAATTGTTTTGCTACATTAAATACATGTTTTAAATCAGCTGAATTACCTTTTTTTTTAGTAGGAGTTCCGACACAAATAAATATAATATCAGATTTCTTTACTGCCTCATTTAAATCTGAAGTAAAAAATAATCTTTTAGCTGTACGATTTCTTTTTAATATTTCTTCTAATCCTGGTTCATAAATAGGAACTATTCCTTTATTTAATAAATCAATTTTTTTTTGGTCTTTATCTACACAATAAACCACATTTCCTACATCGGAAAAACAAACACCACTGACAAGCCCAACATAACCAGTTCCTATCATGCATAATTTCATAATTTTGAAATCTCAATTCCAGATTTAATGTAACCACTCATACTTCCGCAGTCCAAATATTTTCCGGAAAAATTATGTGCTATAAATTTTTGATTCTCTTTAATTAAAGTTTGAATAGAGTCAGTAATGTGTATTTCGCCACCTTTACCTGGCTTTTGTAACAATAATTTTGTAAATATTTTCTTTGGTAAAATATATCTTCCAATTACAGCTTTATTAGACGGCGCTTCTTTTATAGATGGCTTTTCAATCACATCTTCAATTAAAAAATTTTTTTTATCTATTTTTTTTTTCAATTTATAGATACCCCACCTGGACACTGTTTTTTTATTAACATTCATACTCGCCATAACAGATGCTTTATATTTTTTATGTATTTGAATCATAGATTTAGAGCAGTTTTTTTTTACTATCAGGTCATCTGGTAGTAGCATCAAAAAAAATTTATCTTTAATAATATTTTTAGTTTTAAGAACTGCATCACCTGTGCCTAAAGGTTTATTTTGATAAACAAATTTTATAATTTTTTTATATTTTAGAATCTTTTTATATTCTTTTAATGTTCTAGGGTCTTTCTTTTTTTTGATTATCTTTTTGTAAAAATTATCATTATAAAAATATTTTTTAATCATCTTTTTTTTTTTAGAAATAATAAAAACAACTTCTTTTATTCCAGCCTCAATACACTCATCTAAAATATACTCAATTCCAGGTTTACCATTTATAGGTAAAAGCTCTTTGGCAAAAACACTAGTTAATGGTAATAATCTAGTTCCTAAACCAGCTAAAGGAATAATTGCTTGTTTAATCATTTGAATGTTTTACTTATAAAAATTATTTTATACAAATGAAAATTTTAATTAAGAATAAAGATATAAATGAGGCACTTAAAAAAGTTTCAAATTTGGGCTTTGTTCCAACAATGGGGAGTCTCCATAAAGGGCATGAATATTTAATAAAACAGTCAAAAAACAAATGTAATCAAACACTAGTAAGTATTTTCATAAATCCAACTCAATTTAATAATAAAAAAGATTATTTGTCATACCCAAAGAATTTAAAAAAAGATCTTAATATCTTAAAAAAATTAAAAGTTAATTATGTTTATATTCCAAGTAAAAAAGACGTCTATTCTTTTAAAAGAAAGAAGGCAGTAGTTCTAAAAAAAGAAAACAAAATACTTTGTGCAAAATTTAGAAAAGGTCATTTTGAGGGTGTTATTGACGTAATGGATAGGTTAACAAATATTATTAAACCAAACAAAATATTCATGGGTGAAAAAGACTATCAACAGCTTCTATTAGTTAAAAAATTTATTGAAAAAAAATATGAAACAAAAGTTGTCTCATGTAAAACTGTAAGAGATAAAAATAAACTTGCTTTATCTTCAAGAAATCAATTACTCAATAAAAAAGATCTAATTAAAGCAGGTAAAATAGCTATGGAATTATTCCAATTTAAAAAGTTTCTTAAGAATAACAAAAAAACAAAATTTCTTTTACAAGAGAAAACAACATTTTTAAAAAAAAAATTTGGTATTAAGATCGACTACTTAGAGATTAGAAAAAAAAATAATCTTAAATCTTCTTCAACTATAAAAAATTCAAAAATTTTTATTGCGTATTATATCAATAAAGTGAGATTGATAGATAATTTTTAAAAATAATATGCACCAACACCTAAAAAGGATACGAAACCAATTACATCGGTAATTGTTGTGACAAACACACTAGATGCTATGGCCGGATCAATATTCATTTTTTTTAATGAAACGGGAACAAGTATTCCAAAAAGACCAGCTATTATCATTGTCAAAATCATTGAAATAGAAATTATTAAAGAAAGTTGACTATCTTGAAACCATAATTGAACTATTAATGAACTAATAATAGCAAAGATTATTCCATTCAAAACTCCAATATTAAATTCTTTTAATATATTTTGACTAAAATTATTTTTTGTTAAATCATTTGTAGCTAAAGATCTTACTGTCACAGCTAATGTTTGCATTCCAGCATTGCCACCCATCGAAGCTACAATCGGCATTAGAAATGCAAGCACTACCATTTGTTCAATAGTTGCTCCAAATAAACTTATGCACCAAGTCGCAAGGAAAGCAGTAAATAAATTTAATAATAACCAATTAAATCTTCTTTTTGTTTTAGTAAATACACCATCAGTAATTTCTTCATCACCAACACCAGCGAGCCTTAACGTATCCTCTTCAGCTTCTTCTTTTAAAACTGTCAAAATATCATCAGAAGTTATCATTCCAACAAGTTTATTGTTTTTATCAATCACACATGCAGAATTTAAACCATAATTTTCAAATAAATTACCCACCTCTTCTTTATCCATATCCACAGGTACTAGAAAAATTGTCTCCTCCATAATATTAGACATTTTTGTTTCTCTTGGTGTTCGTAAAACTTTAGATGATGGTACAGTGCCAATTGGTTTAAAATTTTCATCAACAATAAATATTTCCAAAAATTGCTCTGGTAAATCTTTGTTTTCTCTTAAATAATCAATTGTCTGACCAACTGACCAATTACTTGGTATTGCTGTAAACTCTCTTTGCATTATTCTAGCAGCACTATCCTCTGGATAACTAAGTCCCTCTAGTAAAGCAAAACGATCTTTAGGTGGTAAAGCGCTTAGAATAGAATTTTTATTCTTTTCTTCAACATTTTCTAAAATTGCTATTGCATCATCAGACTCAAGATTTTTTAAAATTCTAACAATTGAGTCTGAAGATAAAAATTTAATTATCTCTGTTTGAACTGACTCATTTAATTCTACAAATACTTCTGGATCTATTTTAAAACTGTTTAATTTAATTAAACTTTCTCTATCATTTTCACTTAAATGTTCAATAATATCAGCTGCATCTGCAGGATGCATTTCTTTGAATGAGTTGATAATAAATAAAGCATCATTATTAGCTATTTTCTCAGTAACAACTTTTATAAATTCTTTATTAAATTCAAAATTTACTTTTTTATCTTTAATTTTTTTAACTAAAGTCATAAATTAACCTATTATTATGTCGGCTCTTTTAATGCAAAATGAAAAGATTACAATTTTTAAATGAATATTGACGTTAAAAAATCAAAAAAACCAATAAAATATGATGAAGCCATCAATTTTATGGAGTCAAAGATCCATCAGATAAATGAAGATACAGTAAATGAGCTAATTTGGATTTTAGAGCATAAAGAAATTTATACAGCCGGAACAAGTTTTAAAGAAAATGAAGTTTTAGATAAATCAATAAAAATTATTAAAACAAATAGAGGTGGTAAGATTACATATCATGGACCAGGTCAACTAATTTGTTATTTTGTTATTGATCTAAAAAAAAGGGGTAAAGATATAAGAAAATTTATATCCCTAATTGAAAAAACAATTATTGATACAATAAAATTTTTTAAAATTGATACATTTGCAGATAAAGAAAATATTGGGATTTGGTACAATGACAATAAAGAAATAAAAAAAGTTGCAGCTATTGGTGTTAGAGTAAGTAAATGGATTGCTTATCATGGTTTTTCAATAAATATAAATAATGAGTTAAATAAATACAAAGCCATAATACCTTGTGGTATAAGTGACAAGGGTGTGACTAACTTAAAAACAATTGTTGATCAAAATTATGATGAACTGGAGAATAAATTAGTAGAAAATTTTTTAGCTAATTTAAAAATTTAAGTCTTTTAGATTTAAGTAAATTTTTAAAGTAATCTGGTACCAGAGCCTTGTAGGTATGTTTTTGATTATTGATTAAAAATTTAATTTGATAGGAATGCAGCATCAATTTTTTATTTAAACCTTTAAGATTCACTTGTTTATACTTTTCGTCACCATAAATTGAATGACCAATATTATATAATTGTTTTCTTAATTGGTGCTTTCTACCCGTGATTGGTTTGAGTTCAAGTAAACTCGCTTCCGAATTTTTATCAATTACTTTAAAAATAGTTTTAGCTCTTTCAATTATTTTCTTGCCATTATCATATCTTATCAAATTATCGTTAAATTCACCTGATTTTTTTTCTAATTCACCATGACAGATTGCTAAATAAGTTTTGTGAATTTTTCTTAATCTAAATAAAGATGTTAAAAGTTGTGCAGTTTCTCTTTTTTTTGCAATTATAAAAACACCTGATGTATCTTTATCTAACCTATGAACAGAGTATGGTTTTGTACCCTCAAATATTTTACTTTTTTTAAAGATATCTATTAAATTCTTTTTTGATTTAGTTCCACCTTGTACTGAGATACCAGATTCTTTATTAACTACTATGAAATCTTCATTATTATCTATTATAGAATTTTCATTTGCCTTGATAATTACATTTGAAGGTTTAAAATTTATTTTTTTTTCAATAACTTTATCCTTGATCTCTATATTAAACAACTCTACTTTATCGTTCGTATTGACTTTTGTAGAACTTTTTGCTTTTTTTCTATTTAATTTAATTTTTCCAGTACGTAATTTTTTTTCAATTAATCCTTGAGGTATTTTTCCTAATTTGTTTCTTAAAAATCTATCAAGACGCATATTATTAAATGTTGCATCTACAACAAAATTTTTTATCATTTTTTAAAAGGTTTATTTAGTTGCGACTTCTTTTTTGCCGTCTTTATTCTCGATATTCTCAACAGTCTCTTTTCTCTTTTTATCGACTCTTTTTGCTTGAACATCTCTATCAACAAATTCAATTATTGCCATTGGTGCATTATCACCATATCTAAAACCTGCTTTGATTATTCTAGTATAACCACCACTTCTTTTTTCATACCTTTTTGATAGTGTTTTTGTAACTTTATTTGCAGACGTTATATTCTGTAATTTCGATATTAAGTTTTTAGTTGATGTTAAATTGTTTTTTTTTCCTAACGTAATAATCTTATCTGCTTGAGGTTTTAAAAATTTGGCTTTTGGTAAAGTAGTTTTAATTTGCTCATATTTTATTAAAGAATTAAGCATATTTTTAAGTAACGCTTTTCTATGTTCTGAAGTTCTGTTTAATTTCTTATTCGCAAAACCATGTCTCATTAAATAGCTTCCTCCAATTTTTTAGACATTTCGGCTATATTGTCTGGTGGCCAATTTGGAATTTCCATGCCCAAATATAATGACATTCCAGTTAAAACTTCTTTAATTTCATTCAAAGATTTTCTACCAAAATTAGGTGTTCTTAACATCTCTCCCTCGGATTTTTGAACAAGGTCACCAATATAAATTATATTGTCATTTTTTAAACAATTCATTGATCTCACTGATAATTCAAGTTCATCTACTTTTCTTAACAGATTTTTATTAAATTCTGGTTCTGTAGAAACCTCTTTAACAGGAGCTTCAACAGGTTCATCAAAATTAACAAACATTTTAAGTTGGTCTTGAAAAATTCTTGCTGAATACGCAACAGCATCTTCAGCAGAAATTGAACCATTCGTTTCAACTTCCATTGTCAACTTGTCATAGTCCAAAGCTTTTCCCTCTCTTGCTGTACTAACAGAATATGAAACTTTTTTAACAGGGCTATACAATGAGTCAATTGCGATAAGTCCTAATGGTGGTTCCTCTGGTTTATTCAGTTCAGCTGGAACATATCCTTTTCCAGTATTAACATTCATTTCCATATGAAAATTAGTATTCTCATCTAAATTACATATCACTAAATCAGGGTTTAAAATTTCTACATCTGCAACAGGTGATATATCAGAAGCTTTAATTTCTCCTGGTCCTTTTGCGTCAAGTATTAATTTTTTTGTACCTTCAGAGTTACATTTTAAAGCTAATGATTTTACGTTTAAGACTATATCTGTAACGTCCTCTCTCACACCTTTTATAGATGTAAATTCATGTAGTACACCATCTATTTGAATAGAAGTAACTGCTGCACCTCTTATTGAAGATAACAATATTCGTCTTAAAGAATTTCCTAGAGTTAAACCGTAACCTTTTTCTAATGGCTCAGCAATTATCTTAGCATGTGTAAGGTCTTCACTCAATTTTACATCTAGTTTTGATGGTTTAATTAATGATTTCCAATTTTTTATGTTTACGTTCTCTGTCTCCATTAAACTCTCCTTTTTTTTGGTGGCCTAGTTCCGTTATGGGGCATGGGTGTTGTATCTTTAATTGATAAAATTTTAAACCCTTTGGCCTGCAGGGCTCTTAATGCAGTCTCTCGACCTGAACCTGGTCCCTTTATTTCGACATTCAATGTTTTCATTCCATACTCTAACGCTTTAGTCGCTGCAGCATCAGCTGCTACTTGTGCTGCATATGGTGTTGATTTTCTTGAACCCTTAAAACCTTTTTGACCAGCAGAGGCCCATGATATTACATTTCCATTAGTATCAGCGATAGAAATTATTGTGTTATTAAAGGTTGATTGTACGTAAGCTATTCCATTAAGGATATTTTTTTTTATTTTTTTCTTTTTTGAATAAGAACTTTTTAAAACTTTTTTTTCAGATTTATCATTATCTTTCTTCTTATTTTCAATTTTATCTGCGTTAGCCATGATTATTTTTTAAGTGGGGTTAATTTTTTTCCAGCGATTGCAATTGCTTTTCCTTTTCTGGTTCTCGCATTACATCTTGTTCTTTGGCCTCTAACAGGTAATTTTTTTCTATGTCTTGAACCTCTATAACAAGCTAAATCAATTAGTCTTTTTATACTTAACGAATAATCTCTCCTAAGATCACCCTCAACTTTAAAATTTTGATCAATATATTCTCTTATCTTTAATATCTCATCGTCAGTAAGTTGATTAACTCTTTTTTCCTTTGGAAAATTTAATGCATCACAAATTTGTTTTGAAAATTTATCACCAATGCCATAAATATAAGTAAGTCCAACATGAACCAACTTGTTCTGAGGAATATTGATACCTGCTATACGAGCCATAATTTAGTGATAATTCGTAGCCTTTTATATAAGAAGTTTTTTCAAAGTCAACGACTTAAACATTGATAAAATCGTCGATTTTATTGGTTATTTGATCAATTTTTAGAGAACCATCAATTTCATGAAAATTAATATTTTTAGAATAAAAATCTAAAACTGGTTTTGTCGTCTTCATATATGTGTCGTACCTTTTTATAATAGTATCCAAATCATCATCAATTATTGTTCAATTATTAACGGGTGTTTCAGATTA
>CACJYF010000012.1 GCA_902597575.1 uncultured Pelagibacteraceae bacterium
GGTTGAAGCAAATGGTGCTTCTAGATCTTTGTTTACAAAAGGTTACAAATATCTATTTGCAGTATTAGCTCCAGCAAACTTATATCTTGATGTTGCTATAGATTTAGCAGTTGAAAAGAATAACGGTAAACCAGTAACAGTTGCAATGGCATTTGAACAAGATGCATTTTCTCAAGACGTAAGATTGGGAGTGCTTGATGCAATTAAAAGAACAGGCTCTAAAAAAGTAATAGACGATAAATTACCGAAAGAGTTAAATGATATGGCTGCTACATTAGTTAAGGTAAAACAAATGAAGCCAGATGTTCTTGTAGTATCAGGTCATACAAAAGGAGCACTAACTGCAATTAGACAAATAGCTGAAATGAAAGTAGATGTGCCTATGCTAGCGATGACACACTGCGATGCTGCGAAATTATCAAAACAACATGGTAAGAATTCACAGTATGCTTTATGTGCATCACAATGGCATAAGACATTAACTTATAAAGATAATTTCTTTAAAGATGGTATGAAATATGCAGCAGACTTTGAAAAAGAGTTTGGTTATGATCCGCCATATCAGTCAGCAGAGTCTTCAGCTGCGCTGTTAGTATTTAAAGATGCATTTGAAAGAGCAAATTCTTTTGATCAGAAAAAAGTACGAGATGCTCTTGCAGCTACTAACATGCAAACATTTTATGGAAATATAAAGTTCGCAGAAGGTGGTCAGAATGTTGACAAGCCTATGGTTCTTTTCCAGGTAATGTGTGATGGCTCAGGAAAATGTGAAAACAAAGTTGTAGCTCCAACTAAATGGGCTTCAGCGAAGTTAATTCACCCAATTCCTAAGTGGTCTGAAAGATAAAAACTAATCTATAAATACCCCCTAAATTCTAGGGGGTATTTTTTTTTAAGAGTTGATTATGGATTTCATGGTTTTCCAATATCCAATGATTACTGTTCAAGCTTGCTTGGATGGATTACTTCTTGGTATTTTATTTGCTTTGATTGCATACGGCATGGCATTGCAATGGGGAGTTATGAATATCATAAATATTGCTCAAGGTGACCTAGTCATTCTTGGAGGGTATATTGCTTACTTCATGTATCTATATGGAATTCACCCAGCCTGGGGTGTAATTGTCTCTCCAATAATAATGTATTTTATTGGTGTCGGAATTTACAAATTAGTAATTAATAAAGTGGTCGATCGAGATTTATTCATCTCCATTCTTGCAACTTTTGGAATAAGCATTTTATTTATGCAATTAATGAATTTTGCATTTGGCGCAGATGTTGTTCTAGCTAATTCAGGTTATGGAACAACTATGTTATTTGATAACAATGTTACTCTACCTAATTCAAAAATCTTTTCAGCTGTAATCAGTATTGTTTTTGCAATTGGTTTAGTTATTTACATGAAAAAATCAAAATTAGGGAGAGCAATTCGTGCAACAGCGCAAAACTCAAGAGCTGCAAAAATCTTGGGAGTTGATACAGAGAAAGTTTATGCAGCTACATTTGGAATTAATGCTGCGCTTTGTGGAGTAGCAGGTGCTTTAATATCTATTACATTTACAATTCATCCATACATGGGATTACCATATACAATAAGGTCTTTTATGATCGTTATTGTTGCAGGACTAGGCAATTTACCAGGAGTAGCAATGTCTGGAATGGGACTTGGAGTTTTTGAAGAATTTGCTGATTATATTTTAGGAACTGAATTTAGAATTGGTGCAGTATTTTTATTATTAGTTTTAATTCTCGTTTACAGAAGATTTAAACTGTCTAGGAAGAGAGAGTATTTAAAATAATGAGTAAAAATATTCTTTTATATTCAGCAATTCTAATCTTTGGATTGATAGCACCATTTGTTTTTCCTGCATTTAAAGTTCAATTATCCATTCTATGTGTATTGATAGTTTTAGCTACAACTTGGAATATTCAGGGTGGTGAAATGGGATACAATACATTCGGGAATATACTATTTTATGGTTTAGGCATGTATTTATGTGCATCTGTTCAAGTTGGTATGTTTTTCCCTCTTGCAGAATGGACAGAAAGTGGAGGTGAAAAAACTTTTGTTCATACTCCAGCTCAATTTTTTCAAGGT
The DNA here is from genome assembly GCA_902597575.1 of uncultured Pelagibacteraceae bacterium. Lineage (GTDB taxonomy): Bacteria > Pseudomonadota > Alphaproteobacteria > Pelagibacterales > Pelagibacteraceae > Pelagibacter. The sequence goes on from CACJYF010000012.1 coordinate 2,099, forward strand.
ATGGCTGTTGGACTTGTTGTAGCAGCAGTAGTTCCAACAATAGTAGCTGGGTTAATTGGATATGCTATTTTAGGTTTAAGAGGACATTATTTTGCTATTTGTACTTTAGGTTTAGGTGTTGCAGCGGGAGAAATTTCTGGAGGTATAGAAATTATAGGTGCAGGTCAGGGGTTTACCACTCCTCCATTCCCTGAGGTTGGCGGTCTTGAAGCAAGGGGAGAATTTTTTTACTTTTTAAGTTTTGGAGCTCTCATATTAACTTTTGTTGCGGTACGAGCAATCTATTCAACAAGATTTAGATTAATTTTAAATGCGATTAGAGATAATGAAGATAAAGCTGAGGCGATGGGTATTGAAACAATGAAATATAAAATTATTGGTTGGATGGTATCCGCATTCTTTTGCGGTTTAGCAGGTGGTATTATGGGAGGACTAGTTGGATACATCGACTCAACTGATGTTGCTTTTGATGGTAGAGAAATGGGAGTGTTCATGGTTTTAATGGCAATCCTAGGAGGCAAAGGTACTTTATGGGGACCAGTTATTGGTGCAACAGTATTTCATATTTTTAAAGAAGGGTTTTGGACATTTTTTTTAGGTTGGCAGTATGTTGCTTTAGGAGTTTTAATTGTTGTAATCGTAATTTATTTTCCTGAGGGGATTATGGGCTGGTTAAGAGAAAAATATCCCGAAAAATTTGGTGAAGTAATTGATGAAGAAGATCGAAAGGCTCAAGTAGAACTTAAATGAGTATTTTAGAAGTAAACAATGTTAGTAAATCTTTTGGCGGTGTAAAAGCTAATGTAGATATTTCAATGTCAGTAGAAAAAGGTAAGATATTTGGACTGATCGGTCCAAATGGATCTGGTAAAACAACACTGTTTAACTCTATTGTTGGAACGTATCCGATAGATAATGGTTCAATAAAATTTAATGATAAAGAAGTCTCAGACTTACCTGTACCTGTTATTGCAAAACTTGGTTTACTTAGAACTTTTCAGCAAACTAGAATTTATGGAAAACTAAATTGTGTAGATAATATGTTAATTAGTCATAAAGGAAGTGATGAAAGTATATTAAAAATATTCTCAAAAATTCCTCAAGATTTAACAGAAAAAGCAGAAAATCTTCTGAACTTCGTTGGACTTTATCAAAAAAGAAAATTAAGGGCTGGAGATTTATCTTTTGGTCAACAAAAACTTCTAGAGTTAGCAATGGCTCTGATGAATGAACCTGAAATGTTATTATTAGATGAACCTACTGCAGGGATCAATCCTACTCTTATAAATGGTATCATCGATAGATTGATTAAAGTAAATCAAGATTTTGGTATTACACTTTTGGTAATTGAACATAATATGAGAGTTATTATGCAACTAGCAGAAAATATTTATTGTTTAGCACATGGTAAGATGCTTGCTAATGGGACACCTGACGAAATTAAAAATGATAAACGTGTAATAGATGCGTACTTAGGAGCACAATAATGTCAAATCAATACGAAGTTTTAGGAAAAGCTCCGGTAGCAGAAGACTTAAAAAAACTGTCCCCAAATAATATTCATCTTACTATTAAAAATATGAATGCTGGTTATGGTAAAATGGAAATTCTTCATAATTTCGATTTATTTGTCAGTAAAGCTCAATCCTTATGTCTGATTGGACCAAACGGAGCTGGTAAATCCACTATTCTTCACTCTATTTATGGGTTTACAAATATTTTTTCAGGGCAAATAGAAATAGATGGAAAAGAAATCACAAATTTAACACCAGCTGAAAAATTGAAAACTGTTGGAATAGCATACATACTCCAGGATAATTCTGTCTTCCCAGATATGACTGTGGAGGAAAATTTATTAATGGGTGGATTTATTAAAGAAAAAACAGAAGAGTCACACGCGGAAGCTGAGCGAATTTTTGAGAAATACGAAAGATTAAGAAACAGAAGAAACCAACCTGCAAAAGTATTATCAGGTGGAGAAAGAAGATTGTTAGAAATTTCAAGAGCATTGGTAATGAAGCCATCAGTTTTATTAGTTGATGAACCATCAATTGGTTTGGAGCCAAGGTATATTGATATGGTATTTGAAATTTTAAGAGATCTCCAAGAGAATGAAAAAAAGACAATTATTTTAGTTGAACAAAATGCTAAAAAAGGACTCGAGTTCGCAGATATTGGTTACGTGCTAGTATCTGGTCAGACTGCAATTGCAGGTAAAGGGGATGATCTTTTAAATAATCCGGATGTTGGTCGCCTGTTTTTGGGTGGTTAATGATTAGTACAAAATATTTTTTAAAAGGCTTCAGTGCTATAAAAGGTGTTGGTAGTCCTGCCATAGCTTTAGGTGCAAGTTTTATAGCTATAGGCGCACTATTAAAAAATTTAGGTTTCACAATTCAACAAAGTATTTTTTCAACTTTCCTCACATATGCTTTACCTGGCTCACTAGTGATGGCTGAGTCAATGTTAATTGGAGCATCTTTGATAAATATTTTTTTAGCCGTTTGGTTGGTTAATGCGAGATTATATCCAATGACTGTTGCGCTAATGCCGTTGTTGATGCATCAAGACCAGCCAAGATGGAAATATTATTTGTCCTGTCATTTTATAGCAGTTTCTTCCTGGCTGATAATGAAAGATAATTATGAAAATATAGAAAAAGAAAATAGAATTGATTTTTGGATTGGAATAGGAGTAGCAACTTGGTCTGTTGCGATATTCTCAACAATTATTGGCTATGTAGCCTCTGATTTTTTTAACAAAGACATACTTATTGGTCTAGCAATTATAAATCCAATATATTTTATATGCATGATGGTTGGAGCTATGAAAACTTTTCAAATAAGTTTATCGGTTATTTTGGGTGCAACCCTTGGTCCTATTTTTTATTTTTTATCAGCTGAGTGGTGTATCTTGTTTGGCGGCTTCACTGCTGGAACTATAGCTTTTTTAATTGGAGAAAAAAATGGCAAGTAATATCTTAATTGTTATATTTGTCACATCTCTAGCCACGTATTTGTCAAGATTTTTAGGAGTTGTTAGTTCAGAAAAAATTAAAGAAACTTCAAAAATGTTCAGATGGTTTAATTGTCTTGCTTATTCAACTCTTGCTGCATTAATTGCTCGAATAGTTATTTTTCCATTAGGATCTTTAGCAGAAGTAGATTTATCAGTCAGAATTTTTGTGGTTTCTTTATGTATAATTATTTTCTTTTTAACTAAAAAAAATTTAGTTTACCCTACAATTTTCTCTGCTATCATACTATCTCTTATTACAAGTTTTGTATGAGCGAAAAGATTGATGGATTTCAAATAGAAAAACACGAACTATCATCTAGAATTGTCAATATCGACATCGGCGATGAAGTTTTAAGTAAACTAATTTTTCCATTTAATAAGTTCGATATTACTGCTCTAGAATACAAACCTTTTACAAGATTCACTATTGCAAAAAGTTTAGACGACTTGAGTGATAATAAATTATCAAAATTTTTAAATGAAATTTTAAAAGATCGAAATACAGGATGTTTTATTATTAAACCTCAAAATTTAAATTCAAAAATTGATGATAATTTTTTAGTTAAATTGTCAACTGCCATCTCTCATTTAGTAGGTATACCTAATTACGATGCTATGGCTGGTAAATATTATGCAAGATTTCATGTAAAGCACGTCGATAAAAGCGACTCTTATTTAAGGAAAGCGTATACAAACATGGATCTTCATACAGATGGCACTTACGTAAAAGAGAAAACTGATTGGTTATTAATGTCAAAATTAGAGGAAAGAAATGCAGAAGGTGGTGAAACTGCCATGTTGCATCTCGATGATTGGGAACATTGTGATGAATTGTTTAATGATCCAACAGGACAGGAAAATTTTCTTTGGGGATCACCAAAAAGTAAAAATATAGACTATAAAGTTGAACATCCTATATTTTCAACAGATCAAAACGGTAGAGCTCAAATTTCTTATATAGATCAGTTTCCAGAACCAAAAAATATGAAACAAGGTATTTTTTTACAAAAGTTATCTGACAACTTAGAAGAGAGTAAAAATAAGATAATCACAAAACTTCCAGTAGGATCTTCAATTGTAGCAAACAACTATTTTTGGCTTCATGGACGAAGACCTTTTAAAGAAAATAAAGATTTAAGTAGAGAATTATTGAGAATAAGGGGTTCTTTTTTTATTAATTAATATAAACAATTCTTTATAAGTATTTAAATTATGAAATTAGGTTTTATTGGAACGGGTAAAATTACATCATCAGTTATAACTGGTATTTGTAATTCATCTTTGAAATATAACAGGATATTTGTTTCTTCACGGAATAATAAAATCTCCAAAAATCTCAAAAAAAGATTTAAAAAAATTTCTATCGAAAAAAATAATCAAAAAATAATTGATAGTTGCAGTTGGATATTTCTAGCTGTCACACCAACTGTAGGTAAAAAAATATTAAAGGATCTTAAATTTAGATCAAATCAAACTGTAATAAGTTTTATTTCAACAATCACGATACCACAATTGAAAAAAATAATAAAAGTTAAATCAGACATTGTAAGAGTGATACCGTTACCTCCAATTTCATTAAAAAAAGGACCAGTTCCGATTTGTCCTCCAAATAAAAAAGTAAAAAGTTTTTTTGATAAACTTGGCTCAACTGTAGAGATTAAAAATGAAAAATTATCAATTAATTTTTGGTCAACATCAGGGATGATGGCTGCTTATTATGAAATTTTAAAGATCATGAGTGATTGGTTGGTAAAAAAAGGAGTAAAGAGACAAGATGCACAGAAATATATTACTTCTCTATTTGTAGCTTTGTCTGAAGATGCAGTTGTAAACTCAAAGAAGGAACTCAAATATTTAGTAAAAGAGTCTCAAACCCCTAAAGGATTAAATGAGCAAGGTCTTAAACTTATGAGAAGTAAAGGTGTTTATAATTCAGTTGTAAAAACTTTGAATGATATACACAAAAGACTAAGCAAATAATTAATGTCACAAAATATTTTAGAAATTAATAATTTGTCAAAATATTTTGGAGGACTAGCGGCAGTATCGGAGTGTTCTCTTAAAGTTAAAAAGGGAACTATTACAGGTATTATTGGACCGAATGGTTCTGGCAAAACCACTTTATTTAACCTTATTGCTGGAAATTTAAAATCCTCTGCTGGCAGTGTGATTTTTAATAATGAAAATATTACTGATGTTCCTTCCTATGAATTATTTTCAAAAGGATTGCTAAGAACTTTTCAAATAGCTCATGAATTTACAAATTTATCTGTTTTAGAAAACTTAATGATGGTTCCAGGGAATCAATCTGGAGAAAAATTGGTTAATGCCTTGTTAAAACCCTCATTAGTTGCAAAAGAAGAAAGTCAAATTAAAGAAAAGGCTATGGAAGTTATTAATTTTCTTAATCTTAGCCATTTAAAAAATGAGTTGGCGGGAAATTTATCTGGGGGACAAAAAAAATTGTTAGAATTAGGTCGAACAATGATGGTTGATGCAAAATTAGTATTGTTAGATGAGGTAGGTGCTGGTGTAAATAGAACTTTACTAAAGGATCTTGGAACAGCTATTGAAAAACTTAATAAAGAAAAAGGTTACACTTTTTGTATGATCGAACATGACATGGATTTTATAGGAAGATTATGTAATCCAGTGATCGTAATGGCAGAAGGTTCAGTTCTTTTCGAAGGTTCAGTTGAGGATGCAAAAAAAGATGAAAAAGTTATTGAAAGTTATTTAGGTAGAGGCTCAAAATTAAAGGATAATTAAATGGCATTTTTTGAAGGGAATAACATGACCGGTGGATATGGAAATGGCCCAGACATAATTAATTCATGTTCAGTAAATGTTGAAAGAGGAGAAATAGTATCGATCCTTGGACCTAACGGAGCTGGAAAATCTACCGCGATGAAAGCAATGTTGGGCTTGTTAAATTTAAAATCTGGTTCAGTAATTATCAATGGTAAAGATATTTCAAAACTTTCTCCACAAGACAGAGTAAAGGAAGGCATCTCATTCGTTCCTCAAACAAAAAATGTTTTTGCAGGTATGACAGTGGAGGAAAATTTAGAGATGGGTGCTTTCTTAATAAACGCCGAATTTAAAGAGACTATTAATGAAATCTTTGACTTATTTCCAATTCTAAAAGAAAAAAAAAATCAATTAGTTGGGGAGTTATCTGGAGGACAAAGACAACAAGTTGCATTAGGTAGAGCACTTATGATCAAGCCCTCTGTATTAATGTTGGATGAACCAACTGCTGGCGTATCACCTATTGTGATGGATGAATTATTTGATCATATCGTAAAAGTAAAAAGAACGAACGTAGCAATTTTAATGGTTGAGCAAAATGCAAAGCAAGCATTAAATATTTCTGATAGAGGTTATGTTTTGGTGACTGGGGAGAACCGGCACTCTGGAACTGGAAAAGAACTACTAGAAGACCCAAGAGTAAGAAGCTCATTTCTAGGCGGTTAATATGGACTTTGTAAATGCAATTATACTTTTATTAAATTACATTTTTGTTCCAGCTTTAGCATACGGATCTCAACTGGCACTTGGTGCAATATTTGTAACGTTGGTATATGGGATTTTACGATTTGCAAACTTTGCTACAGGGGACATGATGTCTTTTGGGACAATGTTTGTGATTTTATTCACTTTCTATTTTCAGTCTGTTGGAATTAGTTTTGGGGTTTTACCTACAGCCCTTCTAGCAATTCCTTTTGGTATTATTTTTATGATTGGCTACATGTTGATAATAGATAAATTAGTATTTAAATATTACCGAATAAACAAAAGTCCCCCTGTGCAATTAGCGATGGTAAGTATTGGCGTGATGTTTGTTACTCAGGCAGTGGTTCGTATAATTATTGGCCCTTCAGATAGAAGATTTTTTGATGGAGAAAAATTTTTAATTAAAGCTGGTGAATTTAAAGAAATGACAGGATTAAACGAGGGTCTTGCAATAAAATCTACTCAAGTTATTACGATTATTGTTACGTTGATTTTAGTTTCAACTTTGTTTTGGTTTTTAAATAAAACTAAGACTGGAAAAAGTATGAGAGCATACTCTGATAATGAGGATTTAGCATTATTATCAGGTATCGATCCCAAAAAAATTGTCATGATAACTTGGGTCATAGCAGGCATTCTTGCAACAATTGGTGGTGCTTTATATGGTTTAGATAAAAGTTTTAAACCATTCACCTACTTTAATAATATGCTACCAATATTTGCAGCAGCTATAGTGGGCGGCATTGGTAATCCATTTGGAGCCTTTCTCGGTGGATATGTAATTGCCTTCTCTGAAATATTGTTAACTTACGCTTATAGAAAATTTTTCATGTATGTTTTACCTGAAAGCATGGAGCCAGATGGTCTAATTCAATTACTCTCTACAGATTATAAATTTGCAGTATCTTTTTCAATCTTAGTCATCGTCTTACTTTATCGTCCATCAGGTATATTTAAAGGGAAGGTGTTGTGAGAAAAAATTTAAATGTAATTGCTGCATACAGTATAATGATGGGGCTGATTATCCTTGTTGGTATATTCCAGTCTTGGAACATAGCTTTATCAATATTTAATCTTTGTCTAATTTCAGCAGTAATGACAATGGGTGCCAACATTCAATGGGGTTATGCTGGTCTTATTAACTTTGGGATAATGGGTTTTACAGCTTTAGGTGGTTTAGCAGCTGTTTTAATCTCAGTAGATCCTGTTCAAGAAGCATGGAGTGCAGGTGGATTTAATATTTTATTCAGTCTTTTTCTTATAATAGCAATGGTATTAGCTGTTAGGTATATTTTAAAAAATTATAAGAAATCAAAAAACAGAACTTACATAATAGCTGCTATTATAATTTTAGGAATTGTAATCATAAGATTTATTTCTGAACCAGGAATTGAAGCTATTGAGGGAGTTAATCCTGCAAAAACTGGTTTTCTTGGTGGACTAGGTCTTCCAATTATTTTTTCTTGGGTTGTTGGAGCTTTTTTTGCAGGTGGATTAGCTTTTGTTATAGGAAAAGTTGCCTTAGGTTTAAGAGCTGATTATCTTGCTATAGCAACTTTACTAATATCAGAAATTGTTATTGCAATTATAAAACACGAAGATTGGTTAACAAGAGGTGTTAAAAATGTAATTGGATTAAAAAGACCTGCACCTTATGAGGTAAATTTGCAACAAACAGATTGGTTTATAAGTCTTGTTGAAAAATTTAACTTAAGTAAATTAAATCTAATTACTGATTTAACAGAAAGACAAGCTACACTAAATCAACTTGTAATCGAGGGATCATCAGTTTTTGTAAAACTTTGTTACTCTGGATTATTTTTAGTTGTAGTAATTATATTATTAATCTTAACTCAAAAAGCTCTCTATTCTCCATGGGGAAGAATGATGAGAGCAATTAGAGATAACGAGGAAGCAGCTAATGCAATGGGCAAAAATGTTGTTAAACAACACCTTTTAATTTTTGTTTTAGGTTCAGCCATTGTTGGTATTGCGGGCGCAATGTTAGTTACTCAAGATGGCTTGTTTACCCCAGGAAGTTATAGACCTTTGAGATATACTTTTTTAATTTGGGTAATGGTTATTATCGGTGGAAGCGGAAATAACTTTGGTGCAATTCTTGGAGGTTTTGTTGTTTGGTTCTTATGGATTGAGGCTGCACCAATTGGTCTTTACTTAGTAAATTTAACTACTGCTGGATTAGATGACACACACTTTTTAAAAGTACACTTAATTGAGAGTGTTCCATATTTCAGATTTTTAATGATGGGAGTAGGTCTTTTGGTTATAATGAGATATAGACCAAAAGGTATACTTCCTGAAAAAATAGAAATAAAATAAGATTATGAAATATATCATTACAGGTGCTGCATTGGCTTGGGCTTTATATATGGCTGATAAATATTTATTTTTTTAAAAAAAACCCCCAACAAATTAATGTTAGGGGTTTAAATTTTAAGATAAATTATCTTTGTTTTTTAGTTTTAAATTTTCCGCCTTTAACTTCTTGTTCTAAGAAAGAACCTTCAGCTTCACCGACGCTAGTAAAAGTAACTCCAGTTGCACCTTCGTAGTCAACTTTTTTACCTTTAGCTAATAAATCTAAACCTTTTTTTAGTTCACCAGGATAAATTTTTGTTCCAGGGCTATTAGCAACATCCATTACATTTTTTGCAATTGATGCCCTATCAGCTGAGTTACCTGCTTGCATTGCTAAAACGATTAAAGCAGCAGCATCGTATGACTCACCAGTGTATGGACCAGAGCTATCTATGTTTGCAGCACTTGCAACTTTAGAGAATACTCCAGCACCTTTTCCTGTTGATCCTGGCATTGAACCAAAAGATTTTCTTAAGTCTTTTCCAAAAGCATCAACTAATGATTGGCCGATCATTCCATCCGATAAAATAAATTTATCAAATGCACCAGAGTCTAAAGAAGCTTGAATAATTCCTTTACCACCTTGGTCTAAGTATCCAATTACAGCTACTGCATCTCCGCCTGCTGAGGCAAGAGTTGCTACTTCAGAAGAGTAGTCTGCTTTTCCATCTTCGTGAGCAGTTACAGTAGTAACTTTAATTCCGTGTGCCTCGACAGCTGCCTTATAAACATCTGCTAAACCTTTTCCATAATCATTATTTGTATAGGTAATTGCAACACTTTTAACTTTTCTGTCTTTAGTGATATCAGCTAGGATTTGACCACCTCTTGCATCTGATGGAGCAGTTCTAAAGAAATATCCTTTATCATCAAGAGTTGTTAATCCTGGTGATGTTGCTGATGGTGAAATCATCACAACACCATTTGGAACCGCAACATTTGATGCTATCGCACCAGTTACTCCTGAGCAATCAGCACCCATTATTGCTGCAACTCCTTGTGAAATAACTCCTTCAGCGGCTGCAGTTGCAGCAGCAGAGTCCACACATGTTGAGTCAGCTCTAATCACTGAAATTTTTTTTCCACCTAGTAGAGATCCAGAATCTGAAGCTTCCTTGAAAGCAAGCTCGGCTGATGCAGCCATAGCGGGGGTTAAAGATTCAATAGGGCCAGTGAAACCCAAAATTACACCCATTTTAATTTCTGCCAAAACATTTGTTGAAAAAGTTGAAACAAATATGAAAGCAGCAACAATTAGTCTTTTCATTATTATCCTCTATATTTAGTTAACAATTATTTTATATAAATTTAATTAAATCCGATTTGTAAAGATTTTCAACAAGCAAATTATCTTATTTTATAATGCGTTTAATTAATCTAGACTTACCTCATATTAATTTAATATGAAATTAAACAAAATAGAACCTCGGTTTAAAAAAAACTCTAATCCTAGGATTGGATTAATTGCTTTAGCTACTGATTTTATGATTGAGAAGGATTTTATAAACATAATTAAAGATAAAGAGATTGATTTTTTTGTTAATAGAATTGAATGTTATAATCCCTTAACAAAAGAAAATTTAATAAAAATGTCTGATAAAGTAACTGAAGTTACAAATAATATTTTACCCAATGAGGATATAGATTGTGTTGTTTATGGATGTACCTCTGGAACAATAGCAACAGGTCATGATGTGATTGAGAAAAAAGTAAGGGCAGCAAAACCTAAGGCTGAGTTAACAACTCCCAGCACAGCTGCGATAAAAGCTTTAAAAAAATTAAAGGCAAAAAAATTAGCTATCTTTACTCCGTATAGTAAAAAACTAAATAATGAGGTTGTTGAATATTTCAAAGAGGAAAAATTTGAAGTGGTCTCCAATTCATATTTAGATATAGCTGCAGATTATGACATTGGAAAAGTTGATCAAGATTTTATCTATGACTCTCTAGTTAATATGAATATTGAAGATGCTGATGCTTTATTCATTTCTTGCACAGCCTTACCGGTTTTAAAAATTATAGACAGACTAGAAAAAAAATTAAACAAACCTGTTTTATCTAGCAATCAAACATTGATTTGGGATACTTTAGAAAAAATTGGAAAAAATAATAATATCAAAGGTTTTGGAAGTTTGTTTACCAATTCTTAATTATGCTTTTTACAAAAGAAGAATACAAACAAAGATTATCTAAAGTTCAAAAAATGATGCAAGAAAAAGGCATTGAACTTTTGATTTCTCATGACACAAATAATATCAATTACCTCACTGGGTATGATGCTTGGTCATTTTATTACGCTCAATGTGCAGTGGTTCATATAAATGCTGATGAACCTATATGTTTTGTAAGAGATCAAGATGCTGGAGGGGCTTATATAAAAACATATTTAAAAAAAGAAAACATAATTGTTTATGATGAACATTATATTCATAATTGGCCAAAACATCCTTACGATTATTTAGTTAAAGTTATTAAAGATAAAAAGTGGGATAAACTTTCTATAGGATTAGAAATGGATGCTCATTATTTTACAGCATTTTGTTATGAAAAAATTAAACAAGGATTGCCAAATGCAAATTTGAAAGATTCAGAAAGACTGGTTAATTGGGCGAGGCTAGTAAAATCTGACGTTGAAATAGATTATATGAAATCTGCAGCAAAAATTTCTGAAATTGGAATGAAAAAAGCTTTTGACGTAATTAAACCAGGAGTTAGACAATGTGATGCTGTTGGTGAAATTCAAAAATCTTTATTTTATGGATCGCCCGAATTAGGTGGGGAGTATTCAAGTATCGCTACTTTATTACCAACTGGAAAAGGTACTTCAGCTTCACATTTGACTGCATCACAAGACAAATTTGTTGAGGGTGAGGCAACTATTATTGAATTATCAGGGGTTTTTAAAAGATATCATGCTCCAATGGCTAGAACAGTTTTGTTAGGAAAACCTGATCAATTAAAAATCGATACAATGAAAAAAACTATTGAAGCAATTGATGCAGGTATAAGCGCTACTAAACCAGGTAATACTGCTGATGATGTAGCGCAAGCTTTCTGGAAAGTTTTGGACAAGTATGGAATAGAAAAAAAATCAAGAACTGGTTATTCAATTGGTATTGGCTATCCACCAGATTGGGGAGAGCATACATTAAATATTTATAAAGGTGATATGACTGTACTAAAACCAAATGTTTGTTTTCATATGATTGCCGTTATGCAATTTGGTGATTGGGGTGTTGAAGCTTCAGAAGCTATTAGAGTTACTGACAAAGGATCAGAACTATTTTGTAATATGTCAAAAGAACTTCACGTTAAAAGCTAATTATTTAAGGTTGATATTTTTTCTTACAAATGTTTTATAGTTACTTAATTTATGTCAGTTAATAAAGAATTCGTTAAGTTTGATAAAGTAGATAAAAGTTACGATGGCAAAGTTTTAGTTGTCAAAGACCTCCAATTAGACATTGCAGAAGGTGAGTTTATTACCATGTTAGGTCCCTCTGGATCAGGTAAAACCACTTGTTTAATGATGCTAGCTGGATTTGAAACACCAACCAATGGAGAAATATACCTTGATGGAAATGCGATCTCCAGTATTCCTCCACATAAAAGAGGTATAGGAATGGTTTTCCAAAACTATGCTTTATTTCCTCATATGACAGTGTATGAAAATTTGGCTTTTCCATTGAGAGTCAGGAAAATTCCGAAAGATGAAGCAGATAAAAAAATTGATAAGGCTTTATCTATGGTGTCCTTACAAGGATTTGCCCAAAGGATGCCAGGTCAATTATCAGGTGGACAGCAACAGAGAGTAGCAGTAGCAAGATCCTTAGTTTTTGACCCACAATTAGTTTTGATGGACGAGCCTCTTGGAGCTTTAGATAAAAATTTAAGAGAAAGTATGCAATATGAAATCAAACATATTCATGAAAGTATCGGAGTGACTGTTGTTTATGTAACTCATGATCAAAGTGAAGCATTAACTATGTCTAATCGAATTGCAGTTTTTAATGACGGAAAGGTCCAACAACTTTCAAGTCCAGATGAGTTATATGAAAAACCTGTTAATTCTTTTGTGGCAGAATTTATTGGAGAGAATAATACTTTTGCAGGAGAAGTTTCTGATATTTCAGGTGGAAAGTGTAAAGTTAAGTTAGCGAGTGCGGATATATTGGCAAACCCAATCTCGGTTAAGGGAAAAGGTGAGAGAACGACAGTTTCATTAAGACCTGAAAGAGCTTTAATTAATCCTAGTGATAAAATGGACAATATTCATAAAGGAAAAATAGAGGAAGTTATTTACCATGGAGATCACACAAGAGTTAGAATTAATTTATTAGGTAATTCTGAATTTATTCTTAAAGTCCCCAATAGTTCGTCTAATCTTGATATTAAATTAGGAAATGAAATTAAGATTGGCTGGAACAGTGAAGACGCAAGAGCACTAGATCCAAAATAAACACCAGAAATATCTCAATTAAACAAGTAAAAAAGGGCTGTTGACTCTCATTATCGATCTTGTTGTAATAGTATTTATACAAAACGTTTAAACGGAGGAAAAATGAAAAAAATTAGTAAATTATTACTAGCCCTATCTTTTTTATTTTCTATAACTACATCAGCATTCGCAGTAACAGTTGCGTCTTGGGGTGGAGCTTATACAGAAAGTCAAAAGTTAGGTTATGGTGATCCTACTGCTAAAAAGTTAGGTATACCGATCAATTGGGTCGACTACTCAGGTGGATTATCAGAAATTAAAGCACAGAAAGAAGCTGGCAAAATTACGTGGGATATAATGGACGTATTTGCTATGGATACTATCAATGGCTGTGATGAAGGTTTATTTGTTAAATTTGATTTTGATAAAGACTTCCCAGCAGCTCCAGATGGAACTCCTGCAAGTAAAGACTTTTTCACTAGCATGCCAAGTGAATGTGCTGTAGGAAATATTTTATACTCTTGGAACTATGCTTATAACTCAGATAACGTTAAAGGTACTCCAAAGACTATCAAAGATTTCTTTAACACTAAAAAATTCCCTGGAAAAAGAGCTATCTACAAAGGCGCTCTAACAAACTTAGAGATTGCTTTAGCTGCAGATGGTATCAAACCAGGTAAAGGTGGAGCGAAAATCTATAAGGCTTTAAACACTGACAAAGGTGTTCAAAGAGCTATGGATAAGATCAAAAAACTTTGCACAGACCCACAAGGCGGATGTGTATTTTGGTCTGCAGGTGCTCAACCACCAGAACTATTAATGAGTGGTGAAGTTGTTATGGCAACTGGCTGGAATGGTAGATTCTTTAATGCTGCTGTTGGAGAAGGTGCTCCAATCGTACAAGTATGGGATGCTCAAGGTTTAGACTACGAGTATTTCGTATTAGTTAAAGGTTCGCCAAATGAAGCTGATGCTAAAAAAGCTTTAGCTGAGATGACAAGTACAGAAGGGCTAGCAGGAAGTGCAAAATATATTGCATATGCACCTTGGAGAAAATCATCTATTGCTGTAATGGAAAAAGGTGAGCCATGGTACAAAGATGGTAAGACAAACATGGTACCTAATATGCCAACTGCACCAGCAAACACTAAAAATTACTTCTTAGTAGATCCACTTTACTGGGCTGATAACGGAACAGAACTTGGTGAAAAATGGGAAGCAATGAAAGCAGGATTTTAATTTTAAGTTTTAAAGATTAAAATTTTATATTATATTGAGAGGGCGGTTATTACTAACCGCCCTTTTTATTTATGAGCTCAGAAACAAAACAAATTTTAACAACTGACGGAATCCCTTTAGAAGTTAGTCTTAAAAAAGCAGAAAAGAAAAATAAGATTAAAGCTTTTTTACTTGTTGCTCCATTATTGTTGTTCATAATTATTACATATGTGTTTCCAATAGGGGATATGCTTATGAGAAGCGTTGACGATAAAATGGTTACTGAGATGCTTCCTAAAACTTTTAAATCCATGGAAAAATGGGACGGACAGGATCTTCCCCCTGAAGAAGTATTTGAAGCTTTCTATTTTGATTTTCAAAAATTGATTGAAGAGGAACGAGAAGGAAAACTGTCAACACAACTAAATTACACAAAAAATGGTTTCAAAAGTATTATTAAAAAATTAAGAAGAAAGTCTAAATCTTTTGAAGAGGGTAATTATAAAGAACAAATTATGTCTGTTCATCGAAGATGGGCTGATGTTGAATATTGGAGAGCAATTAAAAGAAGAGCTCCTGCATATACTTATCAAAAATATTTAAAGGGGATTGATATGTATGAAAATGAAAAAGGAGAAATAATCAATGTTCCTGAAGATAGAAGAGTTCATAGAATTTTATGGATGAGGACTTTAGAGATTGCATTCTTTGTTACGGTGTTTTGTTTTTTAATGGCATATCCAATTGCACACTTACTGGCAACATTACCAATGAAGTACAGTAACCTCTTGATGATATGTGTCTTACTTCCTTTTTGGACCTCGTTATTAGTTAGAACTGCTAGTTGGATGATTCTCCTTCAACAACAAGGAATAGTAAATGATTTCTTTGTTATGATAGGATTGGTTAGTGATGATAACAGGCTAGAAATGATGTTTAATAAAACAGGTAGTTATGTTGCGATGACACAAATTTTACTGCCTTTTATGGTTCTTCCACTTTACAGCGTGATGAAAACAATCTCTCCAAGTTTAATGAGAGCTGGTAAGTCATTAGGTGGAACACCTTTTGTGGCTTTTTGGAAGGTCTATTTTCCTTTAACTATCCCAGGTATTGGAGCGGGATGTTTATTAGTTTTTATTTTAGCAATTGGTTATTACATTACCCCAGCTTTAGTTGGTGGTGCTTCAGGTACGTTAATAAGTAACCAGATAGCATTTCATATGAAAAGTACTCTCGATTGGAGTTTTGCTTCAGCAATGGGACTTATGTTGTTAAGTGGAGTATTAGTCATTTATTGGCTGTACAATAAATTAGTTGGAATAGATAACATTAAATTAGGATAAACAAAATGGCTTTACCCAAATATACAGAACCACATTATAGAATTTGGCACTATGTTTATTTGACAATTTGTGCAGCAGTATTCTTTTTTCTTGTTGCACCATTGTTTGTTATTTTTCCATTATCTTTTAATGCTGAGGAATTTTTAGTTTTTTCTGATGGAATGAAACGTTTAGATCCTGATGCGTTTTCTTTAAGATGGTATCAGGATATGATTTATGGGACTAAAAATCCTTGGGGATTAGCTGCAAAAAATAGTTTTATCATTGCTATCTTTGCAACAATAGGCTCGGTAATACTTGGAACAGTTGCGGCTTTGGGCTTGAGTAGCAGGCATATGCCGTACAAAGGTTTAATTATGGCTGTATTAATTTCACCTATGATAGTTCCTTTAATTATTTCGGGTGTAGCGATATTTTTCTTCATGGCTAAAGTTGGATTAGCAGCCACTCACACAGGAATAGTACTTGCACATATTATTTTAGGAACGCCATTTGTAGTTATTACAGTAACCGCAACTCTATCAGGGTTCGATCATAGTGTCACAAGAGCTGCAGCCAGTTTAGGTAGTGACCCAGTAAATACATTTATGAAAATCACTTTACCACTTATTTTACCAGGAGTGATATCTGGAGGGCTATTTGCTTTTGTAACATCATTTGATGAAGTTGTAGTAGTTCTATTTTTAGCAGGATTAGAAAACACAACTATACCAATTCAAATGTGGACAGGTTTGAGGGAACAACTAAGTCCAACAATTCTTGCGGTTGCAACTTGTCTAATTATTTTATCAACATTAATATTAGTTACCGCTGAACTTTTAAGAAGAAGATCTGAAAGACTCAGAGGTATAAATCGATAGAAATTTCATTACATGAATATAAAAAATGTTGTGGTGATTGGATCTGGTACGATGGGAAGTGGTATAGCAGCCCATCTATGTAATGCAAATATCCCAGTTACATTATTAGATTTAAAAACTGAAATTAGTGAAAAGGCTAGGGAAAGAATTCATAAATCTAGACCTCCATTATTAATTGATAAATCCAAAATAAATAATATTAAAGTTGGAAATATATCTGACAATTTTGGTGTTGTAAAAAATGCTGATTGGATTGTCGAGGCGGTAGTTGAAAGAATAGATGTAAAACACCAAATTTATGAAAAAATATTTAAATCAAGAAAAGCAGGCGCAATTGTTTCATCTAATACTTCTTCGATACCTATAAAAGTTTTATCTCAAAACTTAACAGATATAGAAAAAAAAGATTTCTGTATAACTCATTTTTTTAATCCTGTTAGATATATGGGGCTATTAGAAATTGTTAAAAATGAGAACAACGATCTAAATAAAATAAATCAATTAAAAGAATTTTGTGAAACTGAGCTAGGTAAAGGCGCAATTGTTTGCAACGATACACCAGGATTTTTAGGAAATAGAGTGGGAGTTTATGCAATGCAAATTGCAATGACAGAAGCTTTTAAAATGAAGTTATCAGTTGAGGAGGCGGACGCTATTTTTGGAAGGCCGATGGGAATTCCAAAAACAGGTGTTTTTGGTCTCTATGACTTGATTGGGATCGATTTAATGGCTGATGTATTAAAAAGTTTTATTAAAGAGCTGCCAGAAACAGATGAATTTCATGAAGTTGCTAAAGAAATACCATTGGTAAAAAAGTTAATTGAGACGGGTTATACGGGAAGAAAAGGTAAGGGTGGTTTTTATAGAATGAATAAATCTGGAACTACTAAAGTTATGGAGGCAATTAATCTTGAAACAGGTGATTATTCGCCTAGTAAAAAAATTGATATTAAGTCTGACAAGGTAGATCTTAATGGATTAATTAACAGAAAAGATAAATACGGTGAGTATGCATGGTCCGTGATTTCAAAAATAATAAAATATGCATCATCACTAGTTCCAGGGATTACTAATCAATTTAATGATATTGATGAGGCAATGCGATTAGGTTTTAACTGGGCCAAAGGACCATTTGAAATGCTTGAGGAAATTGGTGTTCAAAACTTTTTTAACAAAGTTGATGATTTTAGTGGGAACAATTTTTTAGAGGAATTAAATAAAAATAAAAATGAAGATTTCTATGGAGAAAGACAGAAATACACCAATATTGAAACATTAGGTAAAGTTAAAAAAACAGCAATTAGTTTAGATGGCAATGACTCTGCAAAGATTTATAGGTTCCAAGATTATAATATTGTTGAGTTTACCACTAAAGCTAATGCTTTAGATTACGACTCAATGGATGCTCTTAAAAAAGCTACTGACAAACCTTTAATAATTATAAATGAGAGTATGCAATTCTCTGCTGGTGTAAACCTAACTTATACCATGCAATTTGCAGACAAAAATGATTTTAAATCAATAGAAAAATTTATCAAATATTTTCAAGAGACGTGTAAGCATTTAAAATATTCAAAATATCCTGTGATTTCTGCGCCATCGGGTTTAACGCTTGGTGGTGGCTTTGAGGTTATGGTTCAAAGTAATTTTGTAGCATCTCATACAAATATTGTTGTAGGACTTGTTGAGACCATTGTTGGATTAATTCCTGCAGGTGGAGGATGTAAGGAAATGTTAGGCAGATGGTTAGAGACAGAACAAGCAAAAAAAGATCCAAATTTTGCTCCACTTAAAGTTTTTGATATTATTGGCTATGGAAAGACAGCTACCTCACCTGTAGAAGCTGAACCGTTGAAATATCTAAGACCTGAAGATGAAAAGATTATGAATAGAAACAGTTTATTAGAAGTCTCAAAAAAAATCCTTAATGAAAATAAAAATTTTAAAGT
>CACJYF010000013.1 GCA_902597575.1 uncultured Pelagibacteraceae bacterium
CGGTTGGTTCTGCCCGTGCCATGGATCTCATTACGATATTTCTGGAAGAATTAGAAAAGGACCAGCGCCTACAAACATGGAAATTCCTAAGTATGAATTTGTTAACGCCAATACTATTAAGATCGGATAAAAACTATGAGTGATCACGAATATACACCCAAGTCAAGTTTTGGAAAATGGTTTAATGATAGATTACCATTACTAACTTTAGCAAACCATTTAACTGACTATCCAACACCTAAGAATTTAAATTATTGGTGGACATTTGGTGGTATTTTAACTTTTTGTTTAGTTACCCAAATAGTTACAGGTTTAGTTCTTGCTATGCACTATATTGCTCATGCCGATATGGCATTTGATAGTGTGGAACATATAATGCGTGATGTGAATTATGGATGGTTAATAAGATATATTCATGCAAATGGAGCATCAATGTTTTTTCTAGCTGTCTACATACATATATTTAGATCCCTGTTCTACGGATCTTATAAAGCTCCAAGAGAAATAATCTGGATTATAGGTATTATTATTTATTTATTGATGATGGCAGCTGCTTTTATGGGTTATGTTCTTCCTTGGGGACAAATGAGTTTTTGGGGAGCGACTGTTATTACAAATTTGTTTAGCGCGATCCCATTAGTTGGTGAAGGTATTGTAACATGGTTGTGGGGAGGGTATTCTGTTGACAACCCAACACTAACAAGATTCTTTACTCTTCATTATTTAATTCCTTTTTTAATTTTAGGTTTAGTTGTTCTTCATATATGGGCATTACATGTTCCAGGTAATAATAATCCGATTGGTATAGACGTTAAAAAACCTTCTAAAGATACTGTACCTTTTCATCCTTACATAGTTATAAAGGATGCTTTTGCTTTACTAATGTTCATGATTGTTTTTGCTTTTTTTGTTTTTTATACACCAAATATTTTAGGTCATGCAGATAACTATATAGAAGCAAATCCGCTTGTTACACCAGCCCATATTGTTCCCGAATGGTACCTATTGCCATTTTACGCAATTTTAAGATCAGTACCTGATAAATTAATGGGTGTAATAGCAATGTTATCAGCTATTTTTATTTTAGCAGCCTTACCTTGGTTGGATACCTCAAAAATAAGATCAGCAGTATTTAGACCTCTATACAGACAATTTTATTGGATCCTTGTAGCTGATGTTTTAATTTTAGGATACGTAGGAGCAATGCCTGCTGAAGGTTTATATTTGCTTATTGCTAGAGTAGCGACCGCGTACTATTTTTTACATTTTTTAGTTATTTTACCTATTTTAGGCTATAAGGAGAGAACATTACCAGTTCCATTAAGCATTACAGAACCAGTTTTAGGTGGCTCTTCAAACTTAGCAGCCGCCAGAGATGATAGTAGGTTAGAAAAATTAAAGTGAAAAAATTCTTAAAATTATTTTTTTACATCTTCTTTTTAATCCCTTTTTTGCCCCAGGTATATGCTGCAGAAAAGGTCGAATACTTGACCACCGATTGGAGTTTCAAAGGTTTATTTGGTAAGTTTGACCGTTCAGCTTTACAGAGAGGTTACCACGTTTATACTGAAGTATGTTCCTCTTGTCATTCTATGAAATACTTAAGTTATAGAAATTTAGCTCAAGAAGGGGGTCCCGAATTTACTGAAGCTGAGGCCAAAGCAATCGCGGCTTCTTTTGAGGTAACTGATGGTCCCAACTCTGATGGAGAGATGTTTACTAGACCTGGAAAATTGTCAGATAAATTTGTAATGCCTTATGAAAATGTAAAAGCAGCTCAAGCTGCTAATGGGGGAGCTTATCCACCTGATATGTCTGTACTAGTTAAAGCAAGGGGGGGTGGAGTAGATTATATTTACTCATTATTGCAAGGGTATGAAGATCCACCACCAGGAGTTACTTTAGATGATGGAGTTTACTATAATAAATATATGTACGGAAACAAAATAAAAATGTCCAACCAACTATCCGATGGTTTAATTGAGTATTCAGATGGTACAAAGGCCACAGTTGAACAGATGTCAAAAGATGTCACTACTTTTCTGATGTGGGCAGCTGAACCTCATTTAGAATCTAGACATAAAATGGGATTTAAAGCAATCGTATACTTAATTATTCTTACAATTTTAGTTTACTTCAGTATGAAAAGAATTTGGTCACGTATTGAAACGAAAGTTTAGAATATCTCCATCTTGAACAATATAATCTTTACCTTCTAATCTCATTTTACCATTAGTTTTTGAATTTAACCAACCTTCATTACTAATAAAATCGTCATATGAAACTGTTTCAGCTCTTATGAATCCTTTTTCAAAATCTGAATGAATTTCACCTGCTGCCTCAGGCGCAGTACTATTCATCTGAATAGTCCATGCTCTAGTTTCTTCTGGACCAGATGTAAAGTAAGTTTCTAATCCGAGAATATTATAAGCTTTTTGTATTAATAGGCTTAATCCTGTGCTCTTTAAACCAATCATGTCCATATAGTTTTTTCTTTCATCAATGTCTAATTCGTTAATTTGATTTTCTATATCAGCAGATATAACTAATGTGTTTTCTTGGCCAAATTTATCTATAAAAGATTTTGAGTAATCGTTACCACTCTGAACACTTTTTTCATCAACATTACATACAAATATTTTAGGTTTGAGAGACAATAGTCCACTTTGATTTAATAGTTTTTTATCAAATTGGTTTTTTAATATAGAAATATCCTTATTATTGCTAATACAATCTAAAGCATTCTCAAGAATTTTAATTATTGAATTGTCGACATTTTTTTTGTTGTTCTTTTCGAGCCTTTTTTGTATCGACTCAAGGTCAGCAAGCATCATTTCTGTTTCAATAATTTCTATATCTCTTACTGGATCTACAGTTGAATTAACATTTTGTATATCACTAGAGTCGAAGCATCTTATCATATGAATGATTGCATCAACTTCTCTTATGTGAGCAAGAAATTTATTTCCAAGACCTTCACCCTTTGAAGCACCTTTGACTAATCCTGCAATATCAACAAATGAGATTGTTGTATTAATGACTTTTTTAGATTTGGATATTTTTGCTAAACTATTAAGCCTATTATCAGGTACGGCAACAATACCGACATTAGGATCAATTGTACAAAATGGAAAATTTGCAGCTTGTGCTTTATTTGAATTTGTTAAAGCATTAAATAATGTGGATTTACCAACATTTGGCAAACCAACAATTCCGCATTTCAAGTTCATTATTTATTATTAACAGTACTTGAGAATAGATCTAATTTTTTTTCTACCAAAATAGAAATTGACTCAGTAATGCTGTCTGAAATTTTTTTAATACCAACTGTTTCATCTTCATCAAAATTTTGTAAAACATAATCTGCAACTTCAATGTCATTCTTGGGTTTTCCAATACCTATCCTAACTCTTGAGTAATCTTTGCCGATGAATTTATCGATTGAGGCAATCCCATTATGACCTGCACTTGATCCACCAAATTTTACTTTAATTTTTCCAAGTTCAACATCAAGATCATCATGAAAAACTATCACGTCTTCAGCGTCAATTTTAAAATATTCTATTAATTCTCTTATGCAAATACCTGAATTGTTCATAAAGGTTAGGGGTTTAATTGCATAAATTTTTTTATTGTTTATATTTCCAGTTGTAAGAAGACCTTTGAATTTTGGTTTTTGCTTAGAGAGACTAAATTTTTTATTAATATTGTCTATAATCTTAAAACCAACATTATGACGGTTATTTTCGCTATCTGGAGTTGGATTTCCTAGGCCTACAAACAAAAGCATAAATTATTGTGAAGTTATATCCAATTTAACTAGATTATTTTTTTTCTTCTGAAGGTTTTTTATCAGCAGCCTTTTTATTATCAGCATCTTTTTTTTCACCTTCAGCTGGTGTTTTTTCACCATCAGCTGCTGCTGCCTCTGCACCCTCTGCTCCTGGCTCACCTTCTGTTGTTTCAGCCTCAGCTGGTTTTTCAGGTTCTTTCATCACAGTTGGTGCAGCTAGAGTTGCGATTACAAAATCCCTTCCTTGAATTGTAGGAGTTACCTCACTATCTAATTTCACAGAAGAAATTTTAAAACTTTCACCAATGTCTACACCATCTAAGTCAATTATTATATTTTCAGGGATTTTTTCACTAGGGCACTTTAATTCAACTTTTCTTCTAACAATATTCAATACACCACCTCTTTTAAGTCCGGGAGATTTTTCATGATTGATAAAGTTTACTGGAACTTCAATTTTGATTTTAACACCAGGTAAAATTCTCAAAAAATCAACATGAGTAGGATCATCAGTTAAGATATGATATTTCACTTCTCTTGGTAAAACATTAAGATTTTTACCACCAACATTTAATTTTATAATATTAGATAAAAAATTCTCTTTTTCGATTAAGAACTTAAGCTTTTTTTTCGAGATAGAAATTTTTTGATTTTCATCTTTACCACCATAAATAATTGCAGGCACATCTCCATTTCTTCTAATAGCATTTAATTCGCCCTTAGTCTTATTATCTCTGATGTTAGCTTCTAATGAATTCATAAAACTCAGGTTTGTAACCCATGTTGATAAATAATCAAGGTAATTATTTAAATAAATCCGAAACTGAAGTTGAATTAGAAATTCTTTTAATCGCCTCACCCATAAGGCCTGAAATCGGTAAAACTTCTATATTTTTTACATTTTTTGTTCTCTCAACATTGTCAATCGTATCAGTTATTACCAAATTTTTAATCATAGATTTTTTAATTTTTTTTACTGCATCTCCACTCAATACTCCATGCGTAATATAAACAAAAACATCTTTAGCACCTCTATTTTTCAGAGCTTTAGCTGCGTTAACTATCGTTCCACCAGAGTCAATTATGTCATCGACAAGAATACAGGTTTTACCTTTAACATCACCAATTATATTCATTACTTGAGATTGGCCTGGCTTAGGTCTTCTTTTATCAACTATTGCAAGTCCTACATTTAAAATTTTTCCAAGCGCTCTAGCTCTTTCTGTACCACCAACATCGGGTGCAACGCAGATTATATTTTTACTTTTAATCTTTTTTTTAATGTGTCGCGCAAATATTGGAGTTGCAAAAAGATTATCTACAGGGATATCAAAAAAGCCTTGAATCTGACCAGCATGGAGATCAACTGTTACGACTCTATCTGCTCCAGCTTGAGTAATTAAATTTGAAACAAGCTTTGCTGATATAGATGTTCTTGGTACAACTTTTCTATCTTGTCTTGCATAACCAAAATAAGGAATTACTGCAGTTATATTTTTTGCTGATGATCTTTTTAAAGCATCAATACATAGCAATAACTCCATTAAATTATCATTAGCTGGTGAGGAAATTGATTGAATTATAAAAATGCTATTTCCTCTTATGTTTTCATTTATTTCAATGTAAATCTCACCGTCCGCAAACTTTCTTATACTGGAATTGACGAGTTTAGATTTTAAATACTTAGCGATATTTTTACTTAGAATTTTATTACTATTTCCAGTTAATAATTTCATGAAAAGCTTAATTAATCATAATTATTGAAATATTTCTACCATAATCATTAAGATTTAATTTTAATGATCTTCTTGCACTAAAAAAATTATTTTCTTTATCAAACGTATCAACTTTAATCATATCAATTCTATTGATTTTTTGCAATTTAAGTTGAGTTTTGACATAATTTGGTAAGTCAAAATAAATTAATTTTTTTTTATTTTTAAAGAAAATTTTGTTTTTTTTGTGTTTTTTAATAAATTTTTTTTTAAGGTCGGCTTTTACTTCGTAGTTTTTTTGAGTAATTGATGGACCAATTGCTCCAATAATATTTTTTGGACTACAGCCTTTTTTAAGCATAAAATTAATGACATTTTTGATTATGCCTTTATATGCACCCTTCCAACCAGCATGTATAGCCGCGATAATTTTTTTTTCATAGTCATATAACAACACTGGCACGCAATCAGCAGTCAATACAGCTATTGGAAGTTTTTTTTGGTCAGTTATAATTGCATCAGCTTTAATTTTTTTTTTTAATTTTGAATCTTTATTGAGAAAAACCAACTTATTACTATGGACTTGATGAACTAAATAAATTTTTTTTGTTTTTTTTCCAATTTTATTTTTGACAATTTTTAAATTTTTTAAAATGTTTTTTTTATTATCAAGTGAGCCAGGGCCACAATTAAGACTTTTATATATTCCTTTTGATTTACCTCCATTCTTGTTAAAAAAACCATGACTTATATTCTTATTTTTTAATAATTTTTTAGAAGTGATCAAATCAAAATCCTAAATTAAAGTTGTTGTTTTGATTTTTTATTAACATAACTTTAAACAATTCTCCCATTTGTTTTTCGTCTGTAAGCCTTTTTAATCTGTAGTAAATATCTGCTTTTTTTAAAAAGTTTTGATTTTTTACAATCATCTCAGCTCTTTCATGAATGCCCATTTTTGTAAGAAATTCTTTTTGTGTTGTTAAACTATGCTTTAATCCACCCAGTTTTTTGATTATTTTTTCAAATAATCGGAAATTAATATTATGCGTGATATCGGAACTTCCAATTTTGGTTAAAACATCTGAATATTCGTGTTTATATAATGCCTGTAAAGTATTTTTCATTTTATTTTCATTATATCCATAATCTATGATTAAAATTCCTCCAGATCTCACTTTGATTATTTTTGAAATTTGTTTCAGATAATGAATACCTAGCTCTGAATATTCTATAAAACTCTGATTTTTAGATATTTTAAAATTAATTTTTTTTTCATAATTTTTCATATTAATTTTTTTTTCTGAGAAAGAGGTTACTTTTTTGTTTAAACTAACAAACTTTTCAAACCAAAGATTTCCTTTTTTTTCAAATTGTTTAATTGCAAGTGCATCAAAAAACTCATTTGCAACAAATATACTAGGAATTTTTTTAATTTTCTTTAAATCATTTACCCAATTTATATTTGAATTTAATAATTCTTTTTTTTGTATCTTCTTCAAAGTAGGGCTTATTTCATGAATTACTAATCTACAGGACTTGAAAAACGATGGGAATTTTTTAAAACTTTCTATGAGAATTTTCATCATTGCAGCGTTTCCTGCACCAAGTTCGATTAAATTAAATTCTTTTGGTGACCCTATACTTTTCCAAAAACTTACAACCCAAATAGCAATCATTTCTGAAAATAATCTTGATACATTAGGAGCTGTAATAAAATCTCCTTTTTTGCCAAATGGATTTTTTTTTATGTAATACCCAGACTTTTTATTATATAGAGAGATATTAATAAACTTGTCTAAGGGTAAATTAACTATTTTGTCTGTTTTCATATTTAGAGATTAATAAATAACATCCGATTATTAAAAAAAAGATACTTATAAGTTGTCCCATAGTTAAATTAAATAATAAATAGCCTAGTTGGTTATCAGGAACTCTTAAAAACTCAATTGCAAATCTAAAAATTGAGTAAAAAACTAAAAATATACCAGAGATAAAGCCAGGTCTTTTGGAGAAATTCTTGTTTTTGAAATATAATAAAACTAAAAATAGAACTATACCCTCAAAAAATGCTTCGTATAACTGAGTAGGATGTCGATATAAATTATCTATTTGTGTAAATTGAACTGCCCAAGCAACATTTGTTTCGATACCATAAAGTTCTGAATTTATAAAATTTGCTATTCTGCCAAAAAAAATACCTATGGGTGCAACAAAAGACACAATATCTAAATAACTAAATGAACTTTGTGAATTTCTTTTCGCAAAAAGGTAACTTGCAATTATGATACCTATAACTCCCCCATGAAATGACATACCACCCTGCCAAATTTTAAAGATATCTAATAAATTATTGATATAAAATTCAAAGTTATAAAATATAACATACCCTAATCTGCCACCAATAATTAAACCTAAAATTAGATAAGTTAAGTAATCGTCAAATTTTTCACATACTTTAAGATCAGAAATAAAAAATTTTTTACTTAAAAACCACCCTAATAAAATACCAACAATATAAGCTAAAGAATACCATCTAATCTCAAATGAAAAAATTTGAAATGCGACTGGGTCAAAATTATTAATGAACATTTTTATTTTTTAAATATAAGTTATAATTATAATAAGTTATTAGATTAATATATGAAAAACTCAAAGTTTGTAATTGAAAAACTTGCTAAATTGTTTGAACAAGGCTTAGTATCATCAAAAGATATAGCTAATGAAATTATGACTATTTTAAAATCTAAAAGAGATGAAATAGTTTTTAAAATGAAGTTAACAAGTAAAGATGAGTTTGAAGTTCTTTCAAAAAGAGTTGAAAATTTAGAAAAAAAAATTGATCAATTAAAGTCTACAAAAAAAAAGAAAATTAAAAAGGCAAAAAGATCTTAGCTTCTAAACCACCCATTGGCGACTTAGCTAATTTAATATTTCCCCCGTGTGATCTGATAATGTCAGAAGCTATAGATAATCCAAGTCCAACGCTTGATTTTGTTTCAGCTCGACCTTTATCAATTTTGTAAAAAGGTTTGAAAACATTATCATATTCTGCCTCAGGTATGCCCGGACCGTTGTCTTCAATTTTAATGAATAAATTGTTACTACTTTTAGTAATATCTACATTTACTTTTTTCGCATATTTAATTGCATTATCTATAAGATTATTAACACATCTTTTGATTAGGTTTTTTCTACCATTTATATAAATTCTTGGTGTAATTTTGGATGATATATTTTCATTTTCATACTTCTTTACTATTTCATTAATTAATTCGCTAATATTAAATTCCTCATCTTTTTCAAGGTATGACGAGCTGGTAAACTGTAAATATTCATTAAGCATTTTTTCCATTTCGTTTATGTCTTCGGATAATTTTTTACTTAATTCTTCATCTTTTATAAATGCTATTTGTAATTTCATTCTTGTTAAGGGAGTTCTTAAGTCGTGACTAATGCCAGATAACATTTCTGATCTTTGATTAAGATGTCTTAAAATTCTTTTTCTCATTCTATCAAATTCATAACCAGCTTGTCTGATTTCTGCTGCACCAGAGGGTTTAAATTCATCAATTTCTTCTCCCCGACCAAATTTTTCGGCTGCTTTTGCAAGATTAGTTATTGGTCTAGTTTGATTTTTTAGAAAAATTAATGAAATTAAAATCATTATGATTGCAGGAACTGTTATCCATAGTGCAAAGATACGAGCCGAGGAAGTCGTCACCCTATCTCTTGGAACTAAAAACTTAAAATACCCAAACTGATATTTTATTCTAATATCAATTAACTCTTTGTATGAGGTTGTATCAAACCAAAAATTTCCATTCCCAAATTTTGACTTGAGCTCTCTTCTTAAAGTTCTATCTATAGGGCTAAACCATCTCTCATCAAAAGTATAAATAAAATCTTTGTTATCTACAAAATCAATATTTAAGTCTTGGTAAACTGAAAAAACATTTTTAATTTCATCTTTTTTATAAATTTCATCAGAATAAACTTCAATGAAAGTATTAATTTCATTTACTAACGCTTTAGTCATACCTTTATTAGTCTTAATCCAAAGGCTATCAAAAAAAACAATAGTAATTATCAATTGTAAAACTATTACTGGAACAGCAACAATTAGTAAAGCTCTGTAAAATAATCTCTTTGGAAGTATGTCTTTAAAAAATTTACTCAATCCATAGAACATATCCAGCTCCTCTAATTGTTTGTAAAAACTTAGGATTTTTTGGATCAATTTCAATTTTTTTTCTAAGTCTTGTGATTATAACATCTATTGATCTCTCTTTATCAAGTTCGGTTAATATACCAATATCTTCACGTGAAAAAGTTTTACCAGGATTATTAATCATTTTTTCTAAAATCTTTTTCTCTGTGTTATTAATTTTGTATTCTGTATTTTTCTTTACAATAAGTTGTTTATTCAAATCGATTTTAATATTTTCAAATTGTATTACACGTTTTTGATCACTTTTTTTTGTTTTTCGGATTATATTTTGAATTCTCAATATTAACTCTTTAGGTTCGAAGGGTTTTGGAAGATAGTCATCAGCACCAACTTCTAAACCCTCAACCCTTTCATCTGCTTCACCTTTTGCAGTTAGTAAAATCACAGGTGTGTCCAGTTTTTTTTGATTTTCTTTAATAAACTCTAAGCCACTTTTTCCAGGCATCATAATATCTAGTATGATTAGGTCAAATTTGATTATTTGTATTTTTTCAAAAGCATCCTCTGCGCTATTAGCAGTTGTAACAAGGTAGTTATTCTCATTTAAATATTTTTTAACAAGAGTTCTGATACCTTCATCATCATCAACAACCAAAATATGAGCTACAAATTTATCCATTAATTATTTTTTTTAAAACATTATCAAAGTTAATGACCTCTTCTGAGCTTGAATTTAGTAACGCGCTATGAATTCTTTTTTTCTGAATTTCAAAAATTTCATTAAATATTTTTTTTCCTTTATCATTAAGAAATACATGTTTTATTCTTGTATCCTGCTCATCTTTTTTAAAAATTATTATTTCTAGTTTAATTAGATCTTTTAAAACTCTATTAAGGCTTTGCTTGGTTACTTTAAGTCTTTTAAGCAATTTTGAAATAGTGATCCCTTCATACATGGATAACAAATGAATAACCTTTTGGTGTGCTAGGCCAATTTTATACTTATTTAATATCTTTTTTGAGTCTGAAAATGTTTCTCTGTAACCAATAAAAAGCTTTTCGATCAAGTCTTTTAATTGATCGTCTTTTAAATATAAAAGTTGTTTCATTTTTGGTAAGTTATATTGACATATTACAGATACAAAGATATTTTTTCAGTAAGAATTTTTTTATTTCATAATGATACCCTACGATAAAAGATCAGGTAAAATATGGTACAATGGCGAATTAGTCGATTGGTCTGATGTTAAGGTTCATGTTCTTAGCCATGGATTACATTATGCGAGCTGTGTTTTCGAGGGAGAACGTGTGTATGATGGCTCAATTTTTAAATTAGAAGAACATACTTCAAGATTATTTTACTCCGCAAAGAGAATGGGAATTGAAATACCATATAGCGAAGATGAAATTAATAAAGCGAGTAATAAAATAATTTCTACTCAAAAAGTAGAGAATGGATATGTTAGACCCGTAGTTTGGAGAGGTAGTGAAATGATGGCTATTTCAGCTCAGCAAACAAAAATTCATGTAGCAATTGCAACTTGGGAGTGGGGTTCATATTTCGATCCTAAACTTAAGGTTGAAGGTATTAAATTAAATATTTCAAACTGGCGCAGACCTGCACCTAATACTATTCCTTGGGATACAAAAGCCTCTGGATTGTATATGATTTGCACCCTTTCAAAACACGAGGCTGAAAAACAAGGTTATACAGACTCACTTATGTTAGATCATGAGGATAATATCGCAGAAGCGACTGGAGCAAATATTTTTTTCAAAGATAAAAATGGTGAACTACACACTCCAATACCAGACTCTTTTTTAGATGGGATTACTCGAAGAACTGTAATTCAAATTGCAAAATCAAAAAATATCAAAGTGCATGAAAGAAAAATAAAACCAGAAGAATTAAAAGATTTTGATGGATGTTTTTTAACAGGAACTGCCGCTGAAGTGACTCCTGTATCTACAATTGCAGAGTATCAATTTAAAGTTTGCGATTTGATAATTGATTTAAATGAGAGTTATTTAGCTTTGGTTAAAAAGAAAAAAGCTGCCTAATCTTTATTGTCTTCTGATATAGCGTGGTCTATTCCTTTTCGTATATACTCATAACCTGTGAACAGAGTCAAAGCTGCTGATAGCCATAATAGAATTATACCTATGGTTTGAGCATTATAATCCTGAAAATCTATAATTTTATTCCCAGTATCTCCTGATAGTAAAAGAGCAATCGAAACCATCTGTAAGACAGTTTTCAATTTAGCTAGATTTGAAACAGGAAGTTTAATTTTACCTTTAGCTAAAAATTCTCTTAGACCAGAAACTAATATTTCACGCGTCAGAATAATTATAGCAGCAACAACTTCGTAATTTCGAATAGTACCATCCATTACTAAAAGAATAAGAGCCGCAGCAACAATTATTTTGTCTGCGATTGGATCTAGTAACTCTCCAAGCCTAGACTCTTCTCCAAGTAATCTAGCCAACATACCATCTAAAAAATCAGTAAATGACGCGACTAAAAAAAGAATTAATGCAGTAAGATCTCCATAAAAACCAGGTAAATAAAAAGCTAAAACAAAAAATGGAACAATCAAAATTCTTCCAACAGTCAATATATTAGGTATTTTCTTAAGCATTTTTATTTTTATTCATGAAAAAAGTTATATATCTTTTTAGCAACTTTTTCTTCTACACCATCAACAGATTTAATTTCATCAAGACTTGCGGATTCAACTGCTCTTGCAGAACCAAAATGATTAAGCAATGCTCTTTTTCTTATCATTCCAATACCATCTATTTGATCCAAAAGGGACTTACTTAAACCCTTTTTTCGTTTAGATCTATGGGCACTAATTGCAAATCTGTGAGATTCATCTCTGATTCTTTGGAGAAAAAAAAGGGTAGGATCATTTTTTTCAAATTTATATTCTTTGCCATTATGAAAAAATGTCTCGTTTCCACTATTTCTTAATTTCCCCTTGGCTATGGCAATAATGGGGATATCATGGAGTCCTAACTCATTTAAACTTTCTCTTGCAATTGAATATTGGCCTTTTCCGCCATCTATTAAAACTAAGTCAGGAAAAGTAAGGTAATTATCTTTTTCTTGAATAGCTCTTTTAAACCTTCTTGTTAAAACTTCTTTCATCATTCCGTAGTCATCTTGCTCATTTTTTTTTATTTTTATATTAAATTTTCTATATCTTTTTTTGATAAACCCCTCATCACCATAAGCAATTAAAGCACCAACGCTATTTGTTCCTTGAATATGACTATTATCGTAAACCTCTATGAGATTGATATTTGTTTCTAAATTAAATTTATTAGCTACCGAGTCGAATAATTCTCTGTTATTTTGGCTCTCATATAGTTTTCTATTAAGACTATCTTTTGCATTTTTAATAGCTTGGTTAATAACTTTTAATTTTGCTCCTTTTTTTGCTACAGAAATAATTATCTGTTTATTTTCTTTTTGAGATAAAGTTTTTTCAATTAAAGTTTTTTCTTTTATTTCCTCAGATAAAATTATTGAGGAAGGAACACTTTTATTTTCATAAAATTGAGAAATGAAAGAATTTAAAATATTACTTAATTTTTCATCAGGATCATGTTTTGGAAAAAAAGACTGATTCCCCCAATTTTGTTTTGACCTGTAAAAGAATACTTGTATGCAAGTTTTACCAGACTCTTTATAACCAGCAATTACATCTGCCTCTACAAGATTGGCTTCATTTATTCTCTGAGATGATTGAATTATATTTAAAGACTTTATTCTATCTCTAAGTATTACTGCTTTTTCAAAGTCTAAATCCTCACTAGCCTTTTCCATTTGATCTGATAAATTTTTTTGAATTTTTCTAGACTTACCAGAAACAAACTCAATCGCGTCCTTTACTGTTTGTTGATAATCTTCTTTTTTTATATAATCTACACATGGAGCAGAACATCTTTTAATTTGATATAAAATACAAGGTCTCTCTCTATTTTTAAAAACAGTATCATCACAAACTCTTAAATGAAAAATTTTCTGTATCATTTTAATGGTCCAATTTGCAGAACCTGCTGAAGCAAAAGGACCGAAATAAAATCCATCTTTAGTTTTCTTTCCTCTATGTCTTTTAATTTGAGGCCATTTATCTTTATTGCCGATAAATATGAATGGAAAAGATTTATCATCTCTTAAAAGTATATTAAATTTGGGTTTATATTTTTTAATTAGATTTGCTTCTAAAAGCAAAGCCTCGCTTTCATTGGATGTTGTTGTGACCTCAAGTTTCCTTGTTTGGGACAACATTCTTTCTGTTCGAATAATATGATTTTTTTCAGAGATATAACTTTTTAATCTATTGGGTAAATTTTTAGCTTTTCCAACATAAAGAATTTCATCTTTGTCATTTAACATTCGATAAACACCAGGCAGTTTAGGAATTAATGAGAGTTCTTTTTTAATAACTTCTTTTCCAATTTCAGAGCTTATCATGACTTCTTTTTTTTGAAATTTGAATTCCAACGGATGAGCAATTTTTTACAATTTCCAGTTTTTCAATTTTTAAAGTTATTTTACCTATTCTTTGATCTTTAAATAGTTCATCAAATACAGCCTCAGCTAATGTCTCTAAAAAATTATAATGTTTCTTTTTTACTAGGTTCTTTATTAATTTTACCACCGTGCCATAGTTAACGATTGATTTAATATCCTTATCATTGGTAGGTTTTTTGTCCTCATAATCTATCTCTAAGCTAAATTTTACTTTTTGAGCTTTAACTTTTTCAAAATCATAATAACCAAGTTTTAAATCTAGAATTAGTTCATTAATTAATATTTTTTTTTCGTAATTAAAAAGAGATTTTTTCTTATCAATTTTAACAACTTTGAAATTATTCTTTCTCATAAATTAAATTCTTGATTTGATATAGTTTTTTATTTCTGAATTATAGTACTGGAAACAAGTGCCTTGGTCCATATCGTGTCCTCTCTTGATAGGCTCCGTTTTATATTTTCCCTTCTTTTTACATTTTACACCGTTAATTTTTAAATCATCTGAAATGACTATTCTTTTCATGCCAGGTATATCTCCCAGCCAGTCTGATAGTAATCCTTCATAATTATCTCTTGGATGAGTAAAGGCTAGTAGCGGTACTTTCAAATTTTTAATTTCGTTGTTAAATTTTTCTCTGACTTTATATGGACCAGGTCTTTTTTTTTTGAAATTTTCTAAAGCTTTATCAGCTCCTAGTTTTTTAACTTTATATTGTTTTGAAAGTTTACCAAAACATGCCTGCATATATGCTATTCCTCCAGCTGCTTGATCGGGGTATCTTGAAAAAAATAGTAAAGTTGTGAGACCTCCACACGAATGTCCAGTGACAAAAATTTGATTTTTTGGAACACCTAAAGAATTTAGCTGTTTTACTAATTGCAAATTAGCATCAACCCTTTTGTCTATTTTTGTTTTTCCTACATACGGTTTATCTTTTGATATCCACCATTTTAGTGGCATATCACCTTTGATTTTATGAGTACAAAGATTATAAACCATAATCTCTTTTCCATTTATTCTCTCACCAACAAGTGAACCTTGATTTCTAATTTGTCCATAATCAGTACAAGATTTTCCCGAACCATCAAAAGTATTTTGACCGTGATTATAAATTAAAATTATTTTTTCTTTAGGATTATCTATTTTTGATAGTTCTGTTACCTCTAATTTTTTTGATAAAAATCCACTTTGATTAATATTATGATTATCCGCATAAACTATTGTTGTAAGATATAACCAGATAGTAAGAATTAAAAATCTCATTCTTTGCTATTTATAACATCGGGAGTTTGCCAATTCAAATTTTGACCACTATCAATTGCCAAAACTTGACCTGTAATAGAACTATTTTCAATAAAAAATTTTACAGCTTTACATATTTCCTCAACATTCACCTGTTGTTTTAATGGTGTTGCTAAGTATTGTTTTTTAAAATGTTTATTAGATTGTCTTTTATTCTTTATTGTTGGGCCGGGAGCTATACCGTTTACACGTATTTTTGGTGCAAGACTCATAGCACTAGTTTTTGTTAATGTATAAAGTCCACTTTTACTTAGCGTATAAGAAAAGAAATATGGAGTTAGCTTGAAAACTCTTTGGTCAATAATATTTATTATATTATTGTTTTTTCCCCTAGTGTTCTTTGAAAACTCTTTTGACAAAAGTGCAGGGGCTTTAAGGTTCGTTGAAATATGCTTCTCCCAACTTTTTGAGCTAAAATTTTCTAATTTGTCATTCTCAAATATTGAGGCATTATTAATTAAGCAGTCAAAAAATTTCATTTTGGATTTTGAAAATTTGATAATTTTCAAAATATCCTTTTCTTTGCTTAGGTCACCTTTAACTAAATTTACAATTGTCCCATATTTTTGCAATTTCCTTTTTAACTTTTCGGCCCTGGATTTTGATTTATTGTAATGGATAATTATTTCTATATTAGGGCCAGATAATTCTCCAGCTATTGCAGCGCCAATTCTAGTTGCACCACCAGTGATTATTATTTTCCGTGCTTCCACTTTTTATCTTTTTTTTTGGTAACTCTAGTTCCAGGCATACCTAGTGTAGATCTACCTTTTGGATAAATTTTATTTTTCACATCATACTGTCTAATTTTAGGGTTTAAAGTTATTTCAAGTTCAGTGCTTTGCAATTTTCTTATTTCATCTCTTATTTTGGCAGCTTCTTCAAACTCAAGATTAGAGGCAGATTCTTTCATCTTTTTATCTAAAGCTTTTAGATGTTTTTTTAAGTTTCCACCAACATTAGATCCTTCACTAATTTTAACATAATCTTTTTCATACACACTTTCTAAAATATCACTAATTTCTTTTTTCACTGTCTTGGCATCAATTTTGTTTTTTTTATTGTATGCAAGCTGAATAGATCTTCTCCTGTCTGTTTCTTGGATTGCTTTTTTTATACTTTTGGTTTCTTTATCTGCGTATAAGATAACTTTACCATCAACATTTCTTGCTGCTCTTCCTATAGTTTGAATTAGAGAAGTTTCAGATCTTAAAAAACCCTCTTTATCTGCATCTAAAATTCCAACTAATGCACATTCTGGTATATCTAAACCTTCTCTCAATAAATTGATTCCAACCAAAACATCAAAGACACCCATCCTTAAATCTCTCATTATTTCAATTCTCTCTAATGTATCTATGTCTGAGTGGAGGTATCTAACTTTTACTCCATTCTCATGTAAATACTCAGTCAAATCTTCAGCCATTTTTTTAGTAAGAGTGGTTACTAAAACTCTATGATTTTTTTCAACAACTTTTTTACATTCATGCATTAAGTCATCAACTTGATTTTTTGCAGGTCTAACCTCTACTGGAGGATCAATTAATCCTGTTGGTCTTATAACTTGATCGATAAATTTACCTTTTGTTTGATCTAATTCCCATGGACCTGGCGTAGCTGAAACAAAGATAGTTTGTGTTCTCATTAAATCCCATTCCTCAAATTTTAATGGTCTGTTGTCCATACAAGAGGGAAGTCTAAAACCATACTCCGCTAAAGTACTTTTTCGTGATCTGTCTCCTTTATACATACCATTTAGCTGAGGAACAGTGACATGGCACTCATCAACAAAAATTAGTGTGTTATCAGGAAAATATTCAAATAATGTTGGCGGAGGTTCCCCAGGTTTTCTCCCAGATAAGAATCTTGAATAATTTTCAATTCCAGCACAAGATCCCGTTGCTTCTATCATTTCTAAATCGAATTTAGTCCTTTCTTCTAACCTTTGGGCCTCCAATAATTTGTTTTCAGCTTTATGTTTTTTGAGTGTTATTTCTAATTCTTTTTTTATGTTGATGACTGCCTGTTCGATTGTGGGTTTTGGTGTGATGTAATGGCTATTAGCGTATACTTTTACCAAACTAAGATCTCTTACTTTATCTCCAGTTAAGGGATCAAACTCTTCTATTTGTTCAAGCTTCTCTCCAAATAAGCTAAGTCTCCAAGCTCTATCCTCTAAATGAGATGGAAATATTTCCAAATATTCTCCTCTTGCTCTGAATGTTCCTCTATAAAAATTTTGATCATTACGCTTGTATTGTAAAGCGACTAAGGACTTAATTATTTGTTCCCTGTTATAATCATAATTTTTTTGAAGAGTTAATGTCATTTTACTATAGGCCTCAACCGAACCTAGTCCATAGATACAAGACACACTTGCAACAATTAGCACATCGTCTCTTTCAAGTAGAGATCTTGTAGCTGAATGTCTCATTCTATCTATTTGCTCATTAATAGATGCTTCTTTTTCGATATAAGTATCTGATCTAGGAACATATGCCTCTGGAGTGTAATAATCATAATATGAGACGAAATACTCAACAGCATTATCAGGAAAAAAAGTTTTCATCTCACCATAAAGCTGAGCTGCCAGAGTTTTATTTGGAGCCAAAATCAAAGCTGGTCTATTTGTTGCCTCTATTACTTTTGCCATTGTAAAAGTTTTTCCCGAACCAGTTACTCCAAGTAAAACTTGATTAAATTCCTCTTTATTTGCCCCCTTAACTAATCTTTTAATAGCTTCAGGTTGATCACCTGCCGGTTTGAAGTCAGATTTAATTTTAAACTTTTTACCACCCTCTAGTTTTCCACTGATTTTTGGATTTTTACTCTGGATATCTGTAATTAAATCTTGATATGTATTTTCCATATATTAAAGAACGTAGTAGAATTAATTTATATTTCAATGAGCATAATATCAGACAGTCTAAAAAGAATTAAGCCATCGCCAACTATTGCAGTAACTCAAAAAGCTAGAGAACTAAGAGCTGCAGGAAAAGATGTTATTGGTTTAGGAGCTGGAGAACCAGATTTTGATACTCCAGACAATATTAAAAGCGCTGCTATAAACGCGATTAAAAAAGGAGACACAAAGTATACCGCAGTAGATGGCACTCCAGCTTTAAAAAAGGCAATTGTTACAAAGTTTAAAAGAGAAAATAAATTAAACTACTCGGTGGATCAAATTACTGTTGGTACAGGAGGCAAGCAGGTTCTCTACAATACCTTTATGGCAACTTTAAATAAAGGAGATGAAGTAATTATCCCGGCTCCTTTTTGGGTTTCTTATCCCGATATGGTTTTGTTAGCTGGAGGTAAACCTAAAATTGTAAAATGCACTGAACAAGAAGGCTTTAAGCTTACTGCAAAAAAATTAAAAAAAGCTATTTCAAAAAAAACTAAATGGGTCATTATTAATTCACCTTCAAACCCAACAGGAGCAGGCTATTCAAAAAAAGAAATTCAAGATTTAGCGAGGGTTTTAATTAAGGAAAAAAAAATACACATTTTAAGTGATGATATTTACGAGCACGTTCGATATGATAACTTTAATTTTTTCACGATTGCACAAATTTCAAAATTAAAAGATAGAACGCTTACTATGAATGGTGTAAGTAAATCATATGCGATGACAGGCTGGAGAATAGGTTATGCAGCTGGCCCAAAAGATATCATTAAAGCTATTGGTAAAATTCAATCACAATCAACATCAAATCCCTCCTCAATAAGTCAAGCAGCAGCAGTTGAGGCTCTAAATGGAAAACAAAGTTTTATAAAAACTAGAGCTAATGCTTTTAAAGCAAGACGAAATTTTGTTGTAAAATGTCTAAATAGTATCAAAGGTATTAATTGTTTAACACCCAACGGTGCATTTTATGTGTTTCCAAGCTGCAAAGGTTTACTGAATAAAAAGACAAAATTAAAAACAGATACTGACTTCGTTCAAAAGTTACTTGAAAAAGAAAATGTAGCAGTCGTACAAGGGTCTGCTTTTGGATTAGATGGATATTTTAGAATTTCTTATGCAACTTCCATGCAAAATTTAAAAAAAGCTATGGCAAGAATAAAATCTTTTTGTGAAAGTATAAATAGATAGTTTTATTTTTGATTTAAAATCTTTTTTGCTGGTAGAGTTTTTTTAATCCACGATTTTGGAATAGAGTTTAATCCTTTTAATG
>CACJYF010000014.1 GCA_902597575.1 uncultured Pelagibacteraceae bacterium
ATAATTGTCAAACACAATATAAGCAGGGTTTAAAGTGTCTGCTCCTGGAATAATATCTTTGTCAGGAGTAATTATTGCAACATTATAGTTAGATTTTAAAAAACTTAATTCATCATAATTCTCTATATATTTTTTAAAAAAACTTAATCTTTTTTTATTATGAAGTTTTTTAGCAGAAACATTTAAATATTTTTTTGGCGTATTTCTTTTAAGATCTATTCGGTAAAAGCAAGGAGAATTTTTTTTCCAACCGATCTTTTTTAGATAATTAGCTGCAGACGCGTAAGCATCATGAGAATTTTTTAAATTTATATGGTTGTCAGTATTAAAATCAATAGCGTGATTTTTTATAGTTGAGGGCATAAACTGAAAAAAACCAAATGCTCCTGCCCATGAACCATATAAAGATTTATAATCTATTTGATTTTCATCTATTAACTTAAGTAAAATTAAAAGTTCTTTAGTAAAAAACTCAGATCTTCTTTTATCGTAGCTCAATGTTGCTAGTGAAGAAATAATATCCATTTTACCAACATAAGTTCCATAATTTGTTTCTATTCCCATTAATGATAATAAAAGTTCTTTTTCGATTTCGAACTTATTTTCAACAACATTAATTAAATCTTTATGATTTGAATAAAAGTCAACGCCTTTACTTAATTTTTTAGAAGACGCTCTTTTTGAAATATAGGTCTTGGTATCTTCATAAAATTCAGGCTGATATCTATCGTATTTTATTACATTGGATAAAAACTTAGCATCAGTCATTACAAGATCAAAAGTTTGCTCAGAAATATTATTGGCTAAGGCTCTTTGTTTAAAATTTTTTTTCCAATTTTCAAAACTTTGAATTTCATTAGCAAAGGAATTGGACTGGAAAAAAAATACAATTAAAAAAAAAATTTTAATTTTGTTCATATAAATCGTTTAAATATATAATTACAGCAATCCAAATGATAATAAAACTTAGAAATTTCACTAATGAAAAATCTTCGCCATAATAAAAATAACCTAAAATGAACTGTAAAGTTGGCGTAATGTAAAATATCATTCCAGTCGGACCTAAACCAATTAATTCAACTCCCCTAACATAAAGGAACAAGGGAATCACTGTCATTGGACCGGCTAAAAGCAAATACAGACTTAGTCCTGGGTTATTAAAACTAAAATCATTAAAGTTGTTATTTGCAATAATATAAAATGCAGCAAGAGCAAAAGGAAAAATATACAAGCTTTCAATTAATAATCCAATGTCAGTATCTATTTTAATTTTTTTTCTTACTAAGTTGTAAAATGCCCAACTAAAAGCTACGACAACACCAACCCAAGGTAAAGATTTAAGATTAAATAAAATCAAAATTATAATTGATACTAAAACTAAAAGGATTGAGAAAATTCTTTTTTTATTGAGTTTTTCTTTAAAAAAAATATATCCTAAAAGTACGCTTATTATTGGCATAATAAAATATCCAAAACTTGCATCTATAATTCTTTCGGATGCTACGGCATAAATCCATATAGACCAATTAACAAAAATTAAAAAACCAGATACAAATAATGCGATTAATTTTTTTTTATCTTTTATTTCTTTTAGAAACATTTGCCATTTAGATAAAAAAGTTGTGGTAAAAACTAACATGATTGCGGTCCATAAACATCTATGCACAACTAATTCAGTATGACCGATAAAGGATACCGACTCAAAATATATAACTCCAATAAATCCCCACCAAAATGAACCCAGTGAAGTTAAAATCAAACCTTTATTAAAATTATTTTTCATACTAATTAAATGAACAAAATATCAACACTAATTAGACTATTTTATTGTTGAATTAAATATTTTTAATTATAAAAGCTTCTACACGGAGAGATGGCTGAGCGGTTGAAAGCACCGGTCTTGAAAACCGGCAAAGGGGCAACTCTTTCCTGGGTTCGAATCCCAGTCTCTCCGCCATAAGTTTATTAATATTTAAAATTTTTGAATAAATTGTTAATTTTATTATCCTTAAATTCTATGTTGGTTTTTAAACCATTATAAAAATTGTATAGATTGTTATCATCTATTTCTAAGAGCTTTATTAATTCATCTAAATCTTCAACATTTAATTGATCTAAGTATTTATTAGTGAAAGCTCCTAAAAGTTTATCCATTTCTTTGGTGCCGCGATAATTTGATCTGTATATAATTTTTTTTTTTATTTGTTCTATATCAGCGGTCATAATAAGAATATAATATTAGTTTATGGATATTAAAAGAAATTATGAATATTTATTATCTGACCTAAAATCTATAAAAGGTGTTGGTTTAAAAACGTCCAATTTATTAAAAAGAAAAAAAATTAATAATATTTTCGATCTGTTATGGAAATTACCAAAATCCTATACGGATCGGAGTTTATCTTCAAATATTAAAGATTTAAAAATAGATGAAATACAAACTATAACTATAATTCCTCAAA
Organism: uncultured Pelagibacteraceae bacterium; assembly: GCA_902597575.1. Lineage (GTDB taxonomy): Bacteria > Pseudomonadota > Alphaproteobacteria > Pelagibacterales > Pelagibacteraceae > Pelagibacter. Next base: position 2,463 of record CACJYF010000014.1, read on the forward strand.
AATATTTATTTCCAAGAGTAAGAAACTTACCAAACCGGGTTTTATGCAAAGATGAGACTGGTGAAATAGATTGTGTTTTTTTTAATAGTTACGAGGGATATATTAGAAAAATATTACCTATTGGAAAAGAGGTAACAATTAGTGGTAAAATTAAATACTTTCGAAATAAATATCAATTATCAAATCCTAAATATATTTCAGAAGACTCATCTATAATAAAACAAAAGCATAATAGCTATCCGCTAACTGAAGGAATTAGTGAAAAAGTTTATAATAAGATAATATTACAAATTATGAAAAATTTGCCTAAAATTGATGAGTGGCACTCAAAAGATATATTAAAAAAGTTTGATAACATTGGATGGAATGACTCAATCAAAAAATTACATGAACCAGAAAATATTGGCAAATTCAAAGAAAATTTCTATCAAAGACTCGCTTTTGATGAAATTTTTTCAACTTTTTTGGTAAATTCAGAAATTAGAAAGAAGATCAAAAAAATAAAAAAAACAAAGAAAAAATTTGATACTAAAAAACAAAGTGAAATAATATCCAAGTTAGATTTTTCCTTAACTAGTGATCAAACTAAAACATTAAATGAGATAAACGATGATTTGTGCTCAGAAAACAAGATGTTTAGATTACTTCAGGGTGACGTTGGTAGTGGCAAAACAATAGTAGCGCTATTATCTGCATTCAATACCATCAGTTCTGATTTTCAAGTAGCAGTGATGGCTCCTACCGAAATATTAGCAAGACAGCATTTTTTATTGGCAAAAAAAATATTTCCCAAAATTATTAAAATAGAGTTACTCTCTGGAAAATCATCATACAAAGATAAAAAAAAAATTTTAGATAAACTTATTAAAAAAGAGATTGATATTATTTTTGGAACACATGCCTTATTTCAAAAAAAAGTAGAATTTAAAAAACTTGGTTTAATAATAATTGATGAACAGCATAAATTTGGAGTTAGTCAAAGAAAAAAACTATCTGATAAAGCTGGGAAAGATTGTGATGTTCTTTTAATGACAGCAACACCAATACCGCGTACTTTAACAATGACTATTTACGGAGATATGGATCTTTCAATTATACGAAAAAAACCTAATAATCGAAAACCTGTTAAAACTTATAGTAAAATTGAAAGTAAGATTGAGGATGTTATTAAATTCATTAAGAAAGAAATACGACTTGGAAATCAAATTTTTTGGGTATGCCCTCTTATAGAAGAGTCTAAAAAAATTGATCATACTTCAGCAATCAAAAAGTCTGAATATCTAAAAAAAATATTTCCTAATGAGGTTTATTTACTTCATGGAAAAACAACGATTGAGGAAAAAGAAAAAATCCTAAACAAATTTTTAAAAAATGAATTTAAGATTTTAGTTTCAACTACAATCATTGAAGTTGGTATAGATTTTCCTAATGCAAATGTAATAATAATAGAAAATGCAAATAAGTTTGGTTTGTCTCAATTACATCAACTTAGAGGTAGAGTTGGAAGAGGCAATAAAGAATCTTCATGTATATTAATGTTTAAGTCAAATCTAAGTGAGAATGCAAAAAAAAGAATTAATATATTAAAAGCCTCAAATGATGGATTTGAAATATCTGAGGAGGATATGAAGTTAAGAGGTTATGGAGATATTCTTGGTTTTAAACAAAGTGGAATAAAAAACTTTAAATTAGCAGATCCAATACATAATCATAATCTTTTTATTTTAGCAGAAAAAGAAATTAAAAGAATAGAAAATGAAAAAGAAGACATAGGGAAATTCAAACCATTAATAAAATTATATGATCGAGCAGATATAATAAATGATATTGCCTAATTTTTACCTGAAGATGTTCCAGCAGAAACAATAAATTTAGACGCTTCCTCGAAAGTCATATCTAGATAGATTATGTCCTCTATTGGAAACATTAATAAAAATCCGCTTGTAGGATTTGGGGTTGTCGGTACAAAAACATTAATCAATTTTTTATTAGTTTTTTTTGCCATTTCACCAGTGTTTTCTTTTGTTGCAAAACCTACGGCCCAAACCCCTTTTCTAGGATATTCAATCAAAACTACACTTTTTTTATCGTTGTCTTTATTTGAAAATGTTTCAGTCATTTGAACGATGGCAGAATAGATAGTTCTTAAAAATGGAATTCTCTTAAAAAGATCATCAATGAGTTTTAAAATTCGTTTTCCTAAAAATGATAAAGATAAACCACCAACAATAGTTATGAATATTAGTGAGATTAAAATTTCTATACCTGGAATTTCAAATGGTAGATAACTGTTTGGGTTAATATTTTCAGGTAAAATTCTAGAGGAGAGACCAATTAGAACTTTACTAAGGTATAGGGTAAATCCTATTGGAATAAGAACAACTACCCCCGTAATGAAATAATTTCTTAAAAGTAAAGTTATTGATTTTTTCTTTTTTGACATAATTAATTAAAACTTGAATAAATAACGAAAATAATTGCAATTATAAATAACACTAATAAAATTTTGTTATTTAGATTCATTAATATATATAATATCAATGTTAAAGAAAAATGAATAGAAGAAAATTTTTATCATATGTTGGCTGTAGTTGTGGTGGTTTTATTCTCAATTCATGCGCAACAGCACCTATTACTGAAAGAAAACAGTTAAGTATAATTCCCGAAGCAAAATTAAATGCTCAAGCAGCAAAAATCTATGAAAAAGTTAAAAAAAAAGAAAAATTAAGCAAAGATACTAAAACACTCAATCTAATAAAAGATATTGGACAAAGAATGGAAGATTCGATTAGTGAATATTTCTATCAATCAAAATTAGATGACCCTACAAAATATTTTGATTGGGAATACATATTAATTGAAAATAAAAAAGTTAGAAATGCCTGGTGTATGCCAGGTGGGAAAATTGCTGTTTACACAGGCATATTAGATGTTACCAAAAATACGAATGGTCTGGCGGCAGTAATGGGTCACGAAATTGCTCACGCAGTAGCTAAACATTCTGTAGAAAGAGCAAGTAGAGGAACATTATTGAATGTTGGTACAAAAATTATAGATATTGCAAGTGGAGGTGTATTGTCTGACATCAACAGAACTACAGGTATGGATACTGTAGGACTATTATCTCAATTGGGAATAATGAACCCTTTTAATAGAAAACAAGAAAGTGAAGCTGATTATCTGGGTATGATTTTTTCCTCTTTATCTGGTTATGATATTAGAGAAACTCCAAAAATTTGGGAAAGAATGAAAGAATACAATAAAGGTCAGACACCGCCAGAATTTATGAGTACGCACCCATCAGCTGAAAATAGAATTATAAAAATTAATGAGTGGACAAATCAAATACTTTTAGAGTACCCACCACTTAAGATTTCTTAAGATGTGGTGAGCCGTGATGGACTCGAACCATCGACCCATTCCTTAAAAGGGAATTGCTCTACCAACTGAGCTAACGGCCCAAATAAATTATTGATTGAAATGTATATACATATTTATAAGAATAATTCAAATGGCAATTTGTGAGACAAAAAAGTTAATTAACTACAACTTATCTATATATTTATCATGAAATTCCTTAAATGTACCATTGCGGATATTTTTCCTTATTAACGACATTAATTCTTGATAGAAATTAATATTATGTAAAGTTAATAACATTGAACCAAGAATTTCATTTGTATTAAACAAATGATTTAAATAGCTTTTAGAATATTTATTTAAATCAAGATTTTTTACCACTGGATCAAGAGGAGAGTCATCATTTTGATATTTACTATTTCTAATATTAACTCTTCCATTCCAAGTAAAAGCTAAACCAGTTCTTCCAGATCTTGTTGGTAAAACACAATCAAACATATCAATACCTCTCATTACAGCTCCTAAGATATCAGATGGAGTACCAACACCCATTAAATAATGAGGTTTTTCATGCGGAAGAATATCTTTTAGACTATCTAATACCCCAAACATTTCATTTTGTGTTTCGCCTACAGCCAATCCACCAACAGCATATCCGTCAAATTCTATGTCCATTAATTCTTTCAAAGATTGTTTTCTTAAATCCTCGAATAATCCCCCTTGAATAATCCCAAATAATGCTTTGTGTGGATTTAATCCAAAGGCTTTCTTAGATCTTTCAGCCCAATACAAAGATAAATTCATAGAATTTTTTATTAAATCATAATCTTTCGTATTTTTTGGACATTCATCCATTATCATACAAATATCTGAATTAAGACCTAATTGAATTTCAATACTTCTTTCTGGACTTAAAATAAATTTTTTTCCATCTATATGTGAATTAAAAATTGCACCTTTTTCCCTGTCAATTTTGTTTAATTTTGAAAGAGACATAACCTGAAAACCTCCTGAGTCTGTAAGTATAGGTAGGTCGCAATTCATAAATTTGTGTAATCCGCCTACTCTTTCAATTCTTTCTACACCAGGTCTAATCATTAAATGATATGTATTTGATAGAATTATTTCTGAATTAGTTTTCTTAATATCATTAATTGTGCAAGCTTTAACCGTTGCCTGCGTACCAACGGGCATAAAAGCTGGGGTGTGTATATCACCCCTATGTGTTTTTATTACACCTTCTCTAGCATAACCATTGGTTTTGGAAACCTCAAAGGCAAATTTTTTGATATCCATTTAAAAATTACGACTATCTAAAACTTATAATCTTATCTGGATCACTTACCGCCCCATTATTATTTTCATCTCCTCTTTTAATTTTGTCTACAAATTTCATGCCTTCAATAACTTTTCCAAAAACTGTATATTGCTTATCTAGAAAAGGTGCGGCCTTAAAACATATAAAAAATTGACTATTGGCACTGTTTGGATTTGAGGATCTAGCCATTGATAAAGTTCCTCTATCATGCGGGAGATTACTAAATTCTTGATTTAGGTCTGGTAAATCTGATCCACCCATTCCAGCCATACTTAAATTAAAATCTTTAGAATTTGAGTTTCCAAACTTTACATCACCTGTTTGTGCCATAAAACCATCTATTACTCTATGAAAAACAACTCCATCATATTTACCAGCTGATGCTAATTCTTTAATTCTTTTTACGTGATTTGGGGCAACATCATCAAATAATTCTATTTTAACATCGCCATCTTTAAGTTTTAAGATCATTATATTTTCCTCCGATATTGATTGATTAATTAACACAAAAAATAAAAAAAATAATTTTAAGATTATTTTAAACATATTTTCTTTCTAAAGCTTTTATAGTACTTTTGGTTGTAAATTTTTTAATATTACCTTTTAATTTTACAATTTCTTTAACAAATTTTGACGAGATAATTTGATTTTCAACATCGGACATTAAAAAAACAGTTTCTATAGTATTATTAAGCTTTCTATTCATTCCAGCAAGTTGGAACTCATATTCAAAATCTGAAGCTGCTCTAAGCCCTCTTAGTATAATGTTGGCTTTATTTTTTTTACATAAATCAGTTGTTAGAGTATCAAAAGCGATTACATTAATTTTATTCTTATTAAGCTTTAAATCAGAAAAAAGTGCTTTTTTAACAATTTCTATTCTTTCATCAATATCAAATAGATAATTCTTATTATCAACATCAGAAACAGCAACTATTATTTTATTAAATAGTTTTAATCCTTTCTTAATAACGTCTATATGACCATAAGTAATAGGGTCAAATGTCCCCGGATAAATTGCAATTTTAGTCATTAAATTAAATTATCATCAATTTTATTTGCTGAAACTACTTTTTCCTCACCTGATAATTTAATTATTCTTACACCTTGTGTATTTCTTCCAGCCGTTCTTATTTCTTTCACAGCTAGTCTTATAACTCTACCTTTGTTTGTTGATATAAGAATTTCATCTCCTTCAAATACAGGAAAAGATGAGGAAATATCACCATTTCTTGGTGAATTAACAATTCCTATAATACCCTTGCCACCTCTATTCGTAACTCTATAATCAGTATGCAATGTCTTTTTTCCAAACCCATTTTCAGTAATCGATAAAATAAATTTTTCTTTAGCTTTAATTTCAGATTTTTCATCTTTACTCTTTTTTCCATTTTTACCATATTTATCGTTATCAATGATAGATAATGATACAATTTGATCATTTGGTGATAAAACAATACCTTTAATCCCTTTTGAAGATCTACCTTTAAAAACTCTCAATTTTTTTGACTCAAATCTAATACACTTTCCAAATTTGGTGCTTAGTATTATGTCTTGATCTTCTTTACAAATCTTTACTCCAACAATTTTATCATTATTGTCTAATTTCATCGCAATTTTACCTGCCGTATTTATTGAGGAAAAATCCTCTAAACTATTTTTTCTTATCTTTCCATTAGCCGTGGCAAATACTATCTGGTAATTCTTTAACTCAGAATCCTCAGGAAATGGCATGATAGAACTTATAGATTGATGACTTTTGAGAGGTAAAATGTTGAATAAGGATTTTCCTTTAGAGGATGAAGATCCAACTGGTATTTTCCATGCTTTAATTCTGTAGACAAGACCTTCTGTTGAAAAAAATAAAACAGACGTATGAGTATTAACGGATAGTGTTTGGACAACGGAGTCTTCATTTCTTGTTGTAATACCAGTTTTTCCTTTTCCACCCCTTTTTTGTTGTTTTATATTATCTAAAGATCCTCGTTTAATATAGCCTTGAAGAGTAACAGTAATAATTACAGACTCTTTTTGAATAGTTTCCTCAATATCATAATTTAGAACAGCATCAATAATATCTGTTCTTCTTTTAACTGAAAATTTTTCTTTTATATCAATTAATTCATTACTAATTACATTTAATAATTCTTTTTTTGAAGAAATAATTTTTTTATATTTTTTTATTAATTCTGAAAGTTTTTTAATTTCAATTTCTATTTCATTAATACCTAATGCAGTTAGTTTTTGTAATCTTAGTTCTAAAATTGAATTAACTTGATTCTCTGATAAAGAATACATTCCTTTAGAAGTTTTATTTTCAATTAAGTTTATCATCTTTAATGATTTATTTATTTTCCATTTAATTTTAAGAAGTGAGTTTTTTGCTTCTTCTGGATTTTTAGATGATCTTATAATTTTAATAACTTTATCTAAATTTTCAACTGACACAGACAAACCAATCAATATATGTGCTCTCTCTTCAGCTTTATTTAAATCAAATTTTGTTTTTTTGATTACTACACTTTCTCTAAAATTCAAAAAATGAGATAAAAAATCTTTTAAATTACATTTAATAGGTTTCCCCTCAACTATTGCTAAAGTATTAAAACCAAAAGAACTTTCTATTTGAGTATTTTTGTATAATTGTCTTTTGACTGTCTCTGGTTCAACTCCAGTTCTTAAATCTATTGATACCCTTATCCCTTCCCTATTGGACTCATCTCTTATATCTCTTATGCCTTCTATTTTTTTTTCTCTTACCAATTGAGCTATTCTCTCATTTAGAAGTGACTTATTAACTTGATACGGAATAGAAGTAATTACTAATCTCTCCCTACCATTCTTCGCTTGTTCAATAGAAATTTGACCACGGACTTTAAAAGATCCTCTTCCTTTAGTGTAACCCTCTTTAATCATATCTTTTCCTATGATTACTCCGCCCGTTGGAAAATCAGGACCAGGTATAAATTTCATTAATTGCTTAACAGTTATATCCTTATTTTCAATTAATGCTAAAGTTCCATCTATTATTTCTCCCAAATTATGAGGTGGAATACTTGTTGCCATTCCAACTGCTATACCGCCGGCACCATTAACTAAAAGATTTGGATATTGAGCAGGAAGAACGCTTGGCTCTTTTTCCGTTTCATCATAATTACTTTTAAAATCAATAGTGCTCTTTTCAATATCATCTATAAGAAACTGAGATACTTTTGAGAGTCTTGTCTCAGTATATCTCATTGCCGCTGCTGGATCTCCGTCTATAGAACCAAAATTTCCTTGCCCTTCAACCAAAGGTAAACTCATTGAAAAATCTTGAACCATCCGAACTAATGCGTCATATACAGATTGATCTCCATGTGGGTGATATTTACCAATTACATCACCGACTATTCTAGCTGATTTTCTAAATTGTTTTGACCAGTCATAACCTCCTTTGTACATTGCATATAAAATTCTTCTATGAACAGGTTTTAATCCATCTCTAATATCAGGTAGAGCACGGCTGACGATAACGCTCATTGCATAAGATAGATATGACGAGCTCATCTCGTCATGCATAGATATCAAGTTAATATTCTTATCGTTTTGATTTTCAGAATTTTGCATAATTGCTAAAATGGAATTTCGTCATCCATTTCGTTAGAAATCTGAGACATATCATCATTATTATTTAATGATTTATTATTATCATTTGCAATACCACCACCCGAATTACCTCCGCCCAGCATTGTAAGTGAGGAATTATATCCTTGAATAATTATCTCAGTAGAAAATTTATCTTGGCCTGATTGTTCGTCTTTCCATTTTCTTGTAGATAGTTGTCCCTCAACATAAATTTGAGCTCCTTTTTTAAGATATTGTTGAACAACATTTACAAGACCCTCATTAAATACAACTACACGGTGCCACTCAGTTTTTTCTTTTTTTTCTCCAGAATTTTTATCTTTCCAGGATTGACTTGTAGCAAGACTAAGTCTTGCTACATTTTTTCCGTTTACCATTTGCTTAATTTCAGGATCTGCGCCCAAACGACCAATTAAAAGTACTTTATTTAAACTTCCAGCCATAATATTTTAATATTTGTATTATTAATTAATTAGATTTATATCACAATTTACTCTGAATATTAATTTTATTAAGTCAAAGCAATAAGAATTATGATGAAAAAGATACTTATTAAGGGGGCTAAAGAGCACAATTTAAAAAATATTTCATTAGAAATACCTAAAGATAAGTTTGTAGTTATAACAGGTCTATCTGGCTCCGGAAAATCTTCGCTAGCGTTCGATACCGTTTATGCAGAAGGTCAAAGAAGGTACGTTGAAAGTTTATCAGCTTATGCGCGTCAGTTCTTAGACAAAATGAAAAAACCTAATGTTGATTTAATTGAAGGTTTGAGCCCTGCTATTTCGATCGAGCAAAAGAACACTTCAAAAAATCCCAGATCTACTGTCGCAACAGTTACTGAAATTTATGATTATATGAGAGTTCTCTATGCAAGAGCAGGAATTCCATATTCACCTTTCACCGGTAAACCAATAGTATCTCAAACAATTACTCAAATTGTAGATAAGATTAAAGAATTACCAAAAAAATCAACAATTTATTTATTTGCTCCGGTGGTAAGAGGACGTAAAGGCGAATACAAAAAAGAAATATTGGGCTATAAAAAACGTGGATTTAGAAAAATTAAAATAGATGATAAACTTTATGATATAGATAATGTTCCTGAACTTAATAAAAAAATAAAGCACGATATATATGTCTTAGTTGATAGGATTATTCTAAATTCATCTTTAGGTAATCGGTTAGCAGAGGGAATTGAAACATCAATAAATTTAGCAAATGGTCTGGTTTTTGTTGAATATGAAAATGAAACTTTACCTAAAAAGTTTAGAAAATTAGAGAGATTAATCTTCTCAACTAAATTTGCTTGTCCAGAAAGTGGATTTACTATTGAGGAAATTGAACCAAGATTATTTTCTTTTAATAGTCCATTTGGTGCCTGTGAGGAATGTGAGGGTATAGGAATAAAACTTAATGTCGACCCTAACTTAGTTATACCAAATGAAAAAAAATCAATTATTGATGGCGCAATCGAACCCTGGGCTAAAACTACTACTTTATATTATGCCCAAACTCTCTCTTCACTTGCAAAACACTACAATTTTTCTCTCAATGAAAGATGGAATAAATTACCGAAAAAAATAAGAGACATAATTCTTTATGGTTCTGATGACGAGGAAATAAAATTTACTTACGATGATGGATATGAAAAATATTCACATAAGAAATCGTTTGAGGGTGTTATAAATAATCTTGAGCGTCGTTATTTAGAAACTGATAGTGATTGGAAAAGAGAGGAGATATCTCAGTATCAATCAGATACTAAATGTGAAAGATGTAATGGTCATAGACTCAAAGATGAGGCTCTATGTGTAAAAATAGATGGTTTACATATCAGTGAAGTAACTGAAAAATCAATTTTAGAGGCCTCAAAATGGTTTAAAGAACTTCAGACAAACTTGAATAAAAAACAATTTAAAATTGCTGAACATATTTTAAAAGAAATAAATGAAAGATTAGATTTTTTATTAAATGTTGGACTTGATTACTTAACTCTATCAAGAGAGTCAGGAACATTGTCGGGTGGTGAGTCACAGAGGATAAGGCTTGCATCACAAATAGGATCGGGTTTAACAGGTGTTCTCTACGTCTTAGATGAACCTTCTATAGGTCTCCATCAAAAAGATAATGTAAAATTAATTAATGCTTTAAAACGATTAAGAGATTTAGGAAATACTGTTATTGTTGTTGAGCATGATACAGAGACAATGGAGAACGCCGATCACATCATTGATCTTGGTCCCGAAGCCGGTAATAATGGTGGACAAGTTGTAGCGCAAGGAACTTTTAAAGAAATAGGTCAGAACAAAGATAGTATCACCGGAAAATATTTATCAAATAAATTTAAAATCATAGTTCCACCGAAAAGAAGATTGGCTAAGGATGGAAGATTTTTAGAAATTACTGGTGCTACAGGAAATAATTTAGATAACGTAAATTTAAAGATACCTTTAGGTAGTTTAACATGTGTAACTGGAGTATCTGGAAGTGGAAAGTCTACATTAGTCTTACAAACGCTTTATAATGCCCTGAACCTAACTTTAAATAATAATAAATCTAGAAAAATTCCCAAACCATTTAAAAATTTTAAAGGAACTGAATTAATAGATAAAGTTATTGATATTGATCAATCACCTATTGGTCGAACTCCAAGATCAAATCCAGCAACATACACTGGTGCTTTTGGACCAATAAGAGACTGGTTTACATCTTTACCTGAGTCTAAATCACGAGGTTATAAACCTGGTAGATTTTCTTTCAATGTTAAGGGCGGAAGATGTGAAGCTTGTGAAGGTGATGGAGTTATTACATATGAAATGCACTTTCTCCCTGATGTATATATTCAATGTGATGAATGTAAAGGTACAAGATATAACCGTGAGACTTTAGAAATAAAATTTAAAGATAAAAGTATTGCGGATGTTTTAAATATGACAGTTGATGAAGGATGTGAATATTTTGAAAATATAACAAATATAAAGACCAAATTACTTACTCTAAAAAAAGTTGGATTAGGTTATATAAAAATTGGACAACAAGCTACCACACTCTCTGGTGGAGAAGCACAGAGAATTAAGCTTGCAAAAGAATTATCGAAAAGATCTACAGGTCGAACAATGTATATACTCGATGAACCTACTACCGGTTTACATCAACATGATATAAAAAAATTGTTAGAAATTCTTCATACATTTGTTGCTCTTGGAAATACCGTCGTAGTAATCGAGCATAATCTTGATGTAATAAAAACTGCAGATTATATTGTTGATATGGGTCCAGAGGGTGGAGTAAAAGGAGGTAAAATCATCGCAGAAGGCAAACCTGAAGAAATTTGTAAGGTAGACAGCAGTTATACAGGAAAATTTTTAAAGCCACTTTTAAACTAAGAAAAAATATTAGTATATTTGAGTTGAATTTGATATAATTTATTTATTGTGATTAATATACTATCATCATTATCTAAAACGGTTCATACATCAATCGCCATAGCTATAATTTTGTTTCTTGGTTTATTTTACCTAAATGGTGGATTTAGCTTTGATACTCTTTTTTGGAGTTGGATTGCTCGATATACACACGTTTTAGTTGGAATTATGTGGATTGGTTTATTGTGGTACTTTAACTTTGTTCAAATTCCTAACATGGGAAAAATACCTGATGAACAGAAGCCAGCTATTGGAAAAGTTATTGCTCCCGCAGCATTATTTTACTTCAGATGGGCTGCTGCGTTTACTGTAATTTCTGGATTAATCCTAGCAGGACTTAATGGGTACTTACATGATGCTATGACTTTAAGTATCGGATCAGGTGTTCCAAAACATACAGCTATAGGTATTGGTATGTGGCTTGGTTTAATAATGGCATTTAATGTTTGGTTTGTTATCTGGCCTAATCAAAAAAGAGCTCTGGGTATTGTTGAAGCTGATCCAGAGTTAAAAGCTAAATCAGCTAAAACTGCAATGTTGTTTTCAAGAACAAACACTTTATTGTCTATACCAATGTTGCTAACAATGGTTATAGCGCAAAATTTATATTAATTTTTTTCCTCATCCTTTAAAATAGTTTTTTGAGAAACATTTAGTCTCACAAGAATAGTGTTGGCTATATATATTGAAGAATAAGTTCCAAAAATAACACCAAAAATCATTGCTAGTGAGAAACCTTTTAAGATTTCTCCACCAAAAACAAAAATTGAGACCAATGCTAAGAGTGTAGTTA
>CACJYF010000015.1 GCA_902597575.1 uncultured Pelagibacteraceae bacterium
TTTATGATGTTGTGGGATTTGTCTATTAACAGTATCAATGTAGATAATATAAGGTTCTCCAGTTTCAATTCGAGCTGTTAATAATCTTATCCATAAATTTCTTGCGGAAATTGTTTGTTGAATGGATCCATCGGCAGGACTTTTCAATGCCCATTCTTCATCATTTTCAACTGCTCTCATAAATGCGTCTGTAACCAAAACACCATGATGTAAATTTAGAGCTTTTCTATTTGGATCACCACCAGTTGGTCTTCTCATTTCCATAAATTCTTCAATCTCAGGATGATCAATTGGAAGATAACAAGCTGCGGACCCTCTTCTCAATGAACCTTGACTTATTGCCATAGTTAAAGAGTCCATAACTTTTATGAAAGGAATAATTCCGGAAGTTTTTCCTACTTTACCAATTTTTTCTCCGATAGATCTTAAATTTCCCCAATAACTACCAATACCACCACCTTTTGCAGCTAACCAAACATTTTCGCTCCAAAGGTCAAGTATACCTCCTAAACTATCAGAAGCCTCATTAAGAAAACATGAAATAGGTAAACCTCTTTTTGTTCCACCATTTGATAAAACAGGTGTTGCTGGCATAAACCATAATTTACTTATGTAGTTATAAATTCTTTGAGCATGCAAATTATCATCTGCGTAAGTACTAGCAACTCTTGCAAATAAATCTTGAAAAGACTCGTTGTGACCGAGATATCTATCTTTTAAAGTTGCTTTTCCAAAATCAGTTAAATTTGCATCTCTGGATCGGTCAATTTTGATTATGATACCTCTATCATTTTGAAAAAGTTCGGTCTCGTTGTTAAGTGAAAATAAATCGGGCCTGTTTACATTTTCGACTTTTTCAACCTTAGGGTTATATTCAGAGACAGCTTTCTTAATTGCTAGCGATACTATTTTATTCATAAATAATGTATTATATTTGTTATTTTAACGAAAACAACTATATGTTGTGTGCGCTTGGTGTTAATATACTATATAAACAACAAATCAATAGAACATTTATAGAACGTAGCAAAAAAAATATCAATAAAAAAATCCAAAAAAATGTAAGTAATTAACAATAATGTCTGAAAATTTAAAAATAAGTCCTTATGGGTTTAGAGAATATGATGCCCGATGGTTGTATGAAAAAGATATAAATTTGGAAGGAATGACGAATCTTGGAAAAGGATTCGGCTCTCAAATTATAAAACATACAAAAAAAAATAATCCAAGAGTAATAGTGGGTCATGATTATAGATCTTACAGTGAAGGAATTAAGAAAGCGTTTAAGAAGGGTCTTATTTCAACAGGATGTAATGTCGAAGATGTAGGATTATCATTATCTCCAATGGTCTATTTCGCTCAATTTAATTTAAACTCAGATGCAGTTGCAATGATAACTGCCAGCCATAACGAAAATGGTTGGACTGGTGTAAAAATGGGTATCAAAAAAGGATTAACTCACGCACCAGATGAGATGAAAGAATTAAAAGAGATTACATTGAATCAAAGCTTTTCGACAGGTAGTGGAAGTGAAAAGCAAATAAGCAATTTTCAACAAACATATAAAAACGATTTAATAAAAAAAAATAAAATTAAAAAAAAGATAAAGGCTGTTGTTGCATGTGGAAACGGTACCGCAGGTATTTTCGCACCTGATATTTTAAGTGGAATAGGTTGTGATGTAATTGAATTAGACTGTAAATTAGATTGGACATTTCCAAAATATAATCCAAATCCAGAAGATCTAGAAATGCTTCATGAAATATCAAAATTTGTAAAAGAAAATAATGCTGATATTGGTTTTGGTTTTGATGGGGATGGTGATAGATTAGGAGTGATAGATGATAAAGGAAATGAAATATTTTCAGATAAAATTGGTCTTTTAATTGCAAGAAATCTTTCTAACACTCATAAAAATTCTAAATTCATTGTAGATGTCAAATCAACAGGCCTATATTCTAACGACAAAATATTAAAAGATAATCAATGCCAAACGATTTATTGGAAGACAGGTCATTCCCATATTAAAAGAAAAGTTCATAATGAGAAAGCGCTAGCCGGTTTCGAGAAAAGTGGGCATTTCTTTTTTAATCAACCTCTAGGGTATGGATATGATGATGGTATCAATTCAGCCATTCAAGTGTGTCACTTACTTGATAACGATAATAGAAAAATTAGTGAAATGATGGATGAGTTACCCAAAACATTTCAATCACCTACAATGGCTCCTTTTTGTAAAGATAATGAAAAATATGAGGTAGTAAATCAACTTGTGAAGGAAATCGAAAACATAAAAAATAATAAAAATAAAATCGACAAACAAGAAATAACAGAAATTATTACTGTGAATGGAATAAGATTTTCATTTAATGATGGATCCTGGGGTTTAATTAGAGCCTCATCAAATAAACCTTCGTTAGTGGTTGTTACTGAGAGCCCAACTTCTGATGAAAGAAAGAAAAAAATATTTGAATTTATTGATCAATTATTACAAAAAACTGGTAAAATTGGTGAATACGACCAAAAAATATAATCTTTCTACAATCTATTTATCAACAACTAATAAATTCAATTATTACGAGTTTTATGTTTTTTTAAGAATCAAATAAAGTTTTATTAAGGGTGGTAGAGGGAGACTGAAACCACCCTTGCCCCATCTTTTAAGCAGAATTAAATACTGTTAAATGGCAGACAAAAAAATAAGGTCAGTTGCAAAAACTTTTTCTTGGAGATTTCTTATATTTGTATACTGGATGCTGTTTGGATATATTTTTACAGGTTCTTTTAAAGTCGCAGGGATATTAGGAATTGGATCAATAATACCTCTTTTTTTTTACTATTTTCACGAAAGAATTTGGAACAAAATTAAATGGGGCACCGATCAAGATAAATTTTAACTAATATTTAGATACTCAATAAATGATCTAATAGACACTATAATTAAAAAGGTTCCAAAAATTTTACTTAATAATTTTTTGTCAATTCGATAAACTGCTTTTGCGCCTATTCGAGCCATAACTGTTGTTACTGGTACAAAAACCAGAAAACCCAATAAATTAATGTAACCAACACTAAAAGGAGTGCTTACATTATCAATTATTTTACCCCCTAAAATCATTGTTATGCTTCCACTCACAGCAATCAAAAAACCTACTGCAGCGGCTGTTCCAATGGATTTTCTAATATCATAACCAAATGTTCTCATAAAAGGCACCATTAATGAACCACCACCAATTCCAAGAGGCACTGAAATGAAGCCTATTACAATCCCAGAAATATTTTTTACTAAATCAGAAATCTCTTTTGGATTTTCAAGAAGTTTTTCTCTCAAAAAAATAAAAAATAAACCTACAATAAAGGAAAATATAGAAAAGAATAAAACTAACGCTGCAGTTTTCAAGTTCACAGCTAAAAAAGTTCCAGCAATTACTCCAAATAAAATAAAAATACCAAATGATTTTACCATTTTAAAATCCACTGCATCATATTCCATGTGTGTTTTTGTAGAAATAATAGAAGTTGGAATTATTATTGCTAAAGAAGTACCGACTGATAAATGCATTCTTGTTACAATATCAAAATCTAAAACTGTGAAAGCATAGTATAAAGCAGGAACCATAATTATTCCTCCACCAACACCTAGTAAGCCAGCTAAAAAACCTGCGACTGCTGCTGCAACACCTAAGACAAATAATAAGTTTATTAATTCACCTAAATCTATTATTTCCATTACCGACTTGTTTGATTTGCTTTTTCATTATTTTGAACAATAGTCATAATATGTTTTGCTTTTTGAAAATCAGCGTCTCTTGCCATCATATTATCACTTAAATACCTTTTCCATTCTTTAGATCCAACTTGACCATGATATAGTCCAACTGTGTGTCTCATTATGTGATTAACTTTGGTACCCTCTTTAACTTCTTTATCTAAATACTCCAAAAGTTTTTGAACAACTTCTTCTCTTGTAGGGCTATTGTCGACATTAAAAATTTCTTTTTCTATTTCAACGAGAGAATATGGGTTTTGATAAATAGATCTGCCAATCATGACACCATCGCAATAATTTAAATGATCTTTTATTTCACTTACTTTGGTTATGCCTCCATTAATTATAATTTCTAAATTTGGATTTTCTTTTTTAATTTTGTAAACCATATCGTAGTTTAACTTTGGAATATTCAAATTTTGTTTTGGAGATAATCCACTTAGCATTGCTTTTCTCGCATGCAAAATAAATGTTTTTGCTCCTGCATCTCTCATCTGTCTGATAAAATTATTCAGATAATCAAAATCTTCTACATCATCAAAACCAATACGAGTTTTGGCAGTTACTGGAATTTTACAAGCACTTACCATTGCGTGTATACACTCAGCCACTAATTCTGGTTCTTTCATTAAACATGCGCCAAATTTATTTTTTTGAACTTTTTTGCTAGGACATCCAAGGTTAATATTTATTTCATCATACCCCATGTCTTCTCCGATTTTAGCAACTTCTGCTAGTTCATCCTTATTGGAACCACCAACTTGTAAAGCCAGAGGTTTTTCCTCAGGACTGAAGGATAAGATTTTTTTTCTATCACCATGAATTGCTGATTTTGTAGCTACCATTTCAGTATAGAGCATTACATTTTTACTCATCAGTCTTAAGAAGAAACGATCGTGTCTATCAGTGCAATCCATCATTGGAGCAACTGATATTTTTCTATTTATTTCTTTTTTAGAATCCAAGGTCTTTACCCATTATTTTATCAGGTAACCATGTAACAATCTCAGGAAAAATACATAAAATTACTATAGCTAAAGCCATAATTATCATGAATGGTATAGACCCTTTTAAAATTTCTGACAAACTAACGTCTGGGGTAATTCCTTTTATAATATAAAGATTTAATCCAACTGGCGGTGTAATTAAGCCAATCTCCATATTGATTGTAAACACTATTGCAAACCAATATGGATCAAACCCTAAAGTAGTAATTACTGGTAATAATATAGCTGAAGTCATTACGATAACTGCGACTGGTGGTAAAAAGAAACCAGCAATTAAAAGAAATATATTTATTAAAATGAACACAACCCATTTGTTTGAACTTAATTCAACCATACTCTGTGCTAAAGATTGAGTTACATAGAGTTGTGAGAGAGTAAAAGCAAAAAGATATGATGCAGCAATGATAAACATTATCATCACACTTTCTTTCATTGAAACTTTAACAATGTTCCATATTTTGCTAGGTTGATAAATTTTGTAAACTACTGCAATCAATACAAAAACTAAAAATGCTCCTACTCCAGATGCCTCAGATGGTGTTGCAACCCCTCCATAAAGAACATACAAAACACCGGCAATGATAGCTAAGAAAGGAAGAATTCTTGGTAATACTTCAAGTTTTTCCTTTAAAGTTGGTCTCACTCTATTTCTCAGAGCTTTTGCAGCATCTTTATCAATGAAATAACTATGAATAAGAGCCCAAATCGCAAACATACCTGCCAACATGAAACCTGGTACAAGACCGCATAAAAATAATCTACCTATTGATGTACCTGTTGCAATTCCATAAACAATTAAAACAATACTAGGAGGAATTAAAACTCCTAGGGTTCCTCCAGCTGCAATAGTTCCAGTTGCGATTTGGTCAGAGTATCCTCTTTTCCTCATTTCAGGTATTCCCATTGTTCCAATTGCTGCACAAGTTGCAGGGCTAGATCCACTTAAAGCTGCAAAAATTGAACAAGCACCAATATTAGAAATTACTAATCCACCTGGTACTCTCCAAAGCCATCTATCCAAACCTGTATATAAGTCTTTTCCTGCAGGAGAATTGGCAACAGCCATTCCCATTAAAATAAACATTGGTATGGAAAGTAAAACAAAAGAATTTAATCCTGCAAAAAATGTTTCAGCAAATACGTCAAGCATTTGAACTCCCTCAAATGTTACTAACAAAGCAATCGAAACAAAACTCAAACCAAAAGCAATTGGAATTCCAGAAAATAGTACCAATAAAGTAAATACTGCAACAATTAATGCTATTATCAGTGGATCCATTTATTTAAAATCCTTGTCATCAGTTAATTTTATAATTTCTGCGATATACTGTAATATCATTAACAAAGCTCCCAACATCATTGATGAATATGGTATCCACAGTGGTGGATCCCAAACTGTTCCTGTTGAATAATTTTTAGTAAATGCTTCCTCAAACATTAAAAATCCAAAATAAAATAAAATTAAGAAAAAAAGTAAACTTATTGATGATGTAAAAATTTTTAATCTAATTATATTTTTTTTTGATAGAAAGTCATAAATCCATTCCATACTAACATGAGCTTTTTCACTTAAAACGTATACACTTCCTATGAAAGTTGAAGCTACCAATAACATGGTGACAAGTTCTGTCTGCCATGTAATTGCTCTTTGAAAAAAATATCTTTCAAAAACAAGCTCAACGATTACCAAAATTGATAAAAGCAATGCCAATACAGCAAAAGCACCGCATGCCTTAGCTATATGGTCACAAAGTTGTAGATATTTTTTTTTCATAAAAAAACCCCTATTTAATAAGAATAAATAGGGGTTCTTTATATATTATTTTATTTAACTGCTAAAGCCATTTCCATCAGCTTATCGCCACCTGGAACTTTATCAGCAAATGCTTTATGAGAAGATTTTTTCGCAATCTCTACCCATGCAGCATGGTCTTTTGCATCCATGTATACCAATTTTACACCAGCAGCTTTATAAGCATCTTCAAACTTTTTATCTAAGTTTTCTACTTGAGCTGTCATGTATTTCTCAGCAACTTTACCAGCTTTCATTAAAGCTTTTTGTTGCTTAGAACTTAATGCATCATAAGACTTTTTAGACATTAAGATTGGTTCATACATAAACCATAGACCAAATTTTCCTGGAGGAGTTGCACATGAAACTTGTTCATAAATTTTGTAACTTACAAAACTTCCTGAACTAGTGTTAGCACCTGTTAATACACCAGTTTGTAGACCTGTGTAAATTTCAGATGATGGCATACTTTGTATACCCGCTCCTGCTGCTTCTAACATTTGGTTAAATGCTTTACCTGCAGCTCTCATAACT
This sequence comes from uncultured Pelagibacteraceae bacterium, assembly GCA_902597575.1. Lineage (GTDB taxonomy): Bacteria > Pseudomonadota > Alphaproteobacteria > Pelagibacterales > Pelagibacteraceae > Pelagibacter. The sequence goes on from CACJYF010000015.1 coordinate 7,103, forward strand.
TGACCTTTTGCATCGCTAGGATTTTTGATACATTTTGTTTTTGAAGCAAAACCACCCCCCAACCAAGCATCAGATAAAACTACAACACCAGCATCATTAATGATTTTTTTAATCTCAGTCATCATTGGACCTTTATTAAATCTCAATGCATGGTCATGATTTTTAACTGTTCCTGGCATTAGAGTTGCATCAAACTCTGGGTGGAATTTAGATGCATACGCTAATGGAAAAGCAGAAATGTCCAACTGACCTGTTGTCATTGGTTTCCACTGTTCTTTTGGTTTGTATAATGATTTAGCTGGATAAATTCTTATATCTATTCCAACATTTGCTTTTTTGACTTCGTCAGCAATGATTTGCACCATTTCATGACGCGGGTCAAAAGATCCATCAGCTCTCGGTGTTCCTGGCCATTGGTGACTTGCTTTTAAAGTTACAGCAAAAGCAGAACCAATAGTTGTGAAAACGAAAACTAATGAAGTTAAGTATAAAGATATTTTTTTAAACATTATTTTTCCCTCTATTGTTATTTTTAATAATTCAATTAAAGTGAACTTATTAATAAGAGTCAAGTCGGTAAAAGCACTTAATATAAAACTATACTTATGGATGGACCTTTAAAAAACCTTTTAGTTGTTGATTTAACAAGAGTATTAGTTGGGCCCTATTGTACAATGATATTGTCAGATTTAGGGGCAAGGGTGATAAAAGTTGAAGCCCCAGAAATCGGTGATGACTCAAGAAATTTCGGACCATTTATAAAAGATTACTCTGCATATTTTATGTCTTTAAATAGAGGTAAAGAAAGTATTGCTCTCAATTTAAAAAATGCTGAGGATAAAAAAATTTTTAATAAAATTTTATCTAAAGCAGATATTTTAGTCGAAAATTTTAAACCAGGAACTTTAGAAAAATGGGGTTATGGTTGGAAGGATGTGTCCAAAAAATATCCCAAACTAATTTATGCTTCAGCTTCAGGTTTTGGTCAAACAGGTCCCCTTAAAGAGTTACCAGCTTACGACATGGTAGTCCAAGGTATGGGAGGATTGATGAGTGTTACTGGTCAACCAAATTCTGAACCTACAAGAGTTGGAACCTCTATAGGAGATATAACTGCAGGACTTTTTACTACGATTGGAATTAACGCTGCTCTTTATGATAGACAAAAAACTGGCAAAGGAATGTACATAGATGTATCTATGCTTGATTGTCAAATAGCTATTCTAGAAAATGCTATCGCACGATATCTTTCAAAAAATGAAATTCCAAAACCAATGGGATCACGTCATCCATCAATTGCTCCATTTGAAGCCTTCAAGACAAAAGATAGTTATATAATAATTGCAGCAGGTAATGATAAATTATTTGAAAAACTATGTAATGTTTTAAAAATAAGTGAAGTAAATCAAAATCCAAAATTTTCAAATAATTCATCCAGAGCTAAAAATATGGATGAGCTTAAAAAAATTTTAGAAGATAAATTATCTGCCAAAAAAACTGACGAGTGGGTTAAAGAAATGGAAAAAGATAAAATTCCATGTGGACCAATCTTCAACATAAAAGAGGCTGTCGAAAATCCTCAAATAGAATCAAGAAACATGATTGTAGAAGCTTTTCATAAAGTTGTTGGAGATTTCAAATTAGCTGGAAACCCAATTAAAATGTCATCATATAATGATGAAAAGACTAGAGGTGATATTCCTGATTTGGATGAGCATCGACAAAAAATTTTAGAAGAATTTGATAATTAATTATTTTCTTCAGAAGACTCAGTATCTTGTTGACTTACCTGTTCTTCGGCTTCTGAAACTTCATCAAGAGAAACATCATCAGAATCGCTCTCCATTTCCTCTGATGGTTGAGAGTCTACATCGGGACTGGCTGTTTGAGAAAGTTCGGCTAAATCATCTTTTGAAACTTGAATTTTTTCTGGAGCTTTTCTAGCTCTCTTTGATGGCAATATAGGAGCACCACTTTTTGAAATTTCACCTTTGTATAAGCTCTCAAAATCATCACCTACTTCTTCATCATCTTCCGTTCCATCATCAACTTGCTCTACATGTTTTCTCAATTTATAGATTGCACTTTCACTTAAATCTGAAACTTTAATATTTTCTTCAGCTATTTCTCTGAGTGAAATAACTGTATTTTTGTCATTATCCCTATCTAAAGTTGGCTCAATACCAGAGTTCAATTGAGTTGCTCTTTCCTTTGCAACTAAAACAAGCTCATAGGGACTTTCAACTTTGTCGATACAATCTTCAACGGTAACTCTAGCCATGCGCAGTATCTATACAGTGACTAAAAAAAAATCAAGGAGATTTTTTATATATATTGTGGATTTAGCTTATTTCTTACAAAAAATAATAAGATCAAGGAGATTAAAATATAAACAAATGAAACCATAGCAATTTGCTCAATAGAAAAGCCTCTATCTATCAAAAAACCGAATAAAGCTGTTCCAAAAGCAGTGGAAAAAACCATTAAAGCTGTAGTTAGAGCTTTAATTGAGCCAATAAATTTTACACCATAAATTTCAGCCCATGTTGATGAACCTAGAACATTGGCTAAACCATTAGAAATACCTATTAATCCAAGAAAAATAAAAGATGTTATTGGATTATTAAAATAAAATAAAACTAAAGTAGAAATTAACAAAGGTATATTCATAAAGATTAAAAGTTTTCTGCTAGTAAACTTATCGATTAGAAATCCAGATCCTAGCAAAGTGAGCACAGACAATATTGAATAAACCATGAATGATTGAGCAATAACAAAAGAACCCCATTCCTTAGCTTCAGTAATGAAAGACTGATAAACAAATACACCAGTTGCAATCCACGGCATTGCTAACATATTTAAACATACAATATAAAATCTATAATCTTTTATAACCTCAATTCTTTTCCATTGTTTAATTTCTTTTATTTCAAAGTCAGTTGGGTCTACTTGTTCTCTCGTATCAAAATCCAATTTTTTAATTAAAAAAAATGATGTCAAAGGTAAAAAAATCAAAACTAAAATTGAAATAGATATCCAAATATTCTGCCAAGCTGTAATTGAAAGTAAATAAACAATTAATACAGGTAAAATAAATTCGGCTGTTGAAAGACCAAACCAACCTACACTTAAGGCTTTCCCTCTAGATTTTGTAAAATATCTTGTAATTGTTGTAGTTGCAGTGTGAGACATTAATCCTTGTCCAGAAAATCTCATCAAAAAAACAGCTATGAATAAAAAAATTATTGAAGATATTTTTGAAAAAAAGAAACATGAAAATGCTAAGAGTAAAGTAACATAAAATGCAAATTGAAAAATATTGATATCATCAATTTTTTTTCCAACCCAAATTAAAAGAAAACTACTTAATAAAGTGGCTGATGCATATATTGAGCCAAATTGTCCGTGAGTGATAGAAAGTGTTTCTCTAATACTGGAATTAAACAAGCCTAAAAAAAAACTCTGTCCAAAACTAGAAAAAAATGTAAAAATAAAACCAAATATAATTACTTTTAAACTTAAACTATTAAACATAAAAAATTATGAGTTGTAATGTTGCTTTCATAGGTCTTGGTGTCATGGGGTATCCAATGGCTGGTTATATATCAAAAGGTGGACACAATGTAACTGTTTTTAATCGAACAAAATCAAAAGCAGAAAAATGGATTAGTGAATACAAAGGTAAAATAGCAGAAACTCCAGCTGAAGCAGCTAAAGATGCAGAATATATTTTTACCTGCGTTGGAAATGATAATGATTTAAGAGAAGTAACTTTTGGTGACTACGGTGCTTTCAAAACAATTAAAAAAGGAGCAGTTTACATTGATAATACTACTGCATCTGCAACTATTGCAAGAGAGATTTATGATTACGCAAAAAAAAATAATTTTGGCGCATTAGATGCACCTGTATCTGGAGGACAAGCCGGTGCAGAGAATGGCGCACTAACCGTAATGATTGGTGGTGATCAAGCTGATTTTGATAAAGCAAAAGATAAAATAGATTGTTACAGTAAAAAGATGAAGCTACTAGGTAGTGCTGGCAATGGCCAACTTGCCAAAATGGTTAATCAAATTTGTATTGCTGGTTTAGTTCAGGGTTTATCTGAAGCAATTAACTTTGGTATGAAAGCTGGACTGAATATGGAAGATGTAATTGAAGTTATTTCAAAAGGTGCAGCTCAATCATGGCAAATGGAAAATAGATACAAGACAATGATTGATGATAAGTTTGATTTTGGTTTTGCAGTCGATTGGATGAGGAAAGATTTAAAGATTGCAATGGATGAAGCAAAAAACAATGGATCATTATTACCTGTTACTGAACTTGTTGATAAGTACTATGGAGAAGTTCAAGGCATGGGGGGTAATCGTTGGGATACATCAAGTTTAATTAAAAGATTTAGAAAGTAATGTATGCAACCAGCATACTATGAAGATTTAGCTGAAATTCAAAATAAGTACTGGTCAATGTTAGATGATGCAGTGACTAATAGAGCTTCGCCATTTAGAATTCCTGTCTTTATTTGTGCTCACCAAGATGAAGTAGATGGTAGAATTGTTGTTTTACGTAAATCAGATAGAGCAAGCAATCTATTGCAATTTCATACAGACTTAAGATCTCCTAAAGTCGATATTCTAAAAAAAAATAATAAAGCTTCACTAGTATTTTATGATAAAGAAGAAAAGATACAATTAAGAGTAAAAGTAGAATGTGAAGTTAATAATCAAAATTCTACAACTGAAGAGTCATGGAAGAAAACTCAGCATATAAGTAGAAGATGTTATTTGACCGATAGCCCTCCTGGAACTACTTCAGAAAATCCAACTTCTGGAATGATATCTAAATTAGAAGATTTTGATTACACAATGGAACAAAGTGAGGAAGGTTATAAAAATTTCACTGTAATTAAATGTAAAATTCAATCTGTTGAATGGCTATATCTTGCAGCAAAAGGACATCGAAGAGCTAAGTTTGATTTGGAAAATAAAAAAGAAAGCTGGTTAGTTCCTTAAATTATTTTTCAATAGCTGCTAATTTTTTCTTTAATTTAATGGGCAAATTTGCAAACCACTCTTTCTCTTTCCCCGACTCTGGTAAAACTGCACCATACTCAATCATTTGAGAAGGAGGAAGATCATTAATGTAAACCCATACTTGGGTTTCATCTAATTTAGAATTTTTTACTAATACATGTTTTAAATCTGAAATTAATTTGTCTTTCACCTCTTTTGATCGACCTGCTCTTATTTGCCCAAGTAAAAATAAAGATGGCTCCTTGACTTTTTTTCCACCCATAAAATGATTATTTTTTTTTGTTTTGTTAAATATCACTTGAGCAAAATATGTATTCGCACCAGTTACTACATTATGAACTTTTGTAATTCCTTCAGCTAATTTTTTTTGTTGTTTAGAGGAAATATTAAAATTTGAATTTGTAATTGTATAAGTTGGCATAAAAATTAAAATATAGACTTTGAATATTTTTTCCAGTTGTCTTGGTAGTGCTTAGTGTTTTCCCATACAGCTTTTTTTTCTTCTTCGGTCACTTCTCTCACAACTTTACCTGGCGAACCAACGACTAGTGAATTATCAGGAATTACTTTGTTTTCTGTGATTAAAGCTTTTGCACCTATAATACAATTTTTACCGATCTTAGCATTATTTAGAATCACTGCACCGATGCCTATTAAACTATTATCTCCTACTGTACATCCATGAAGCATAACAAGGTGTCCAACGGTTACATCTTTTCCAACTTTTAAAGGACAGCCTGGGTCTGTATGCAGAACACATCCATCTTGAACGTTTGATCCCTCACCTATGTGAATATTTTCAATATCGCCTCTTAAAGTTGCATTAAACCAAACGCTGGTATTTTTTTCTAAAGTAACATCACCAATGACTACAGCATTTGGAGCTACCCAATTTTCGCCAGAGTTTTTTGGTTTTTTATCTTTTAAATCATAAAACATAATTTATATATTATTACATTATGCCAATACAAACTCCAATATGTGATTTCGGCCAAAAGGCTTATGACTTTAGGTTAAAATCTACAGAAAATAAAATTATTACTCTAAATGACATTAAAGGAGAAAACGGAACTTTAATAATGTTCATTTGTAACCACTGCCCATACGTGAAAGCAGTGACTAAAGATATCGTCGAAGACTGTAATAAATTAAAAGATTTAGGTATTAATTCAGTAGCTATATGTGCAAATGATGCGGAAAACTATCCAGAAGATTCTTTTGACAATATGATCGAATTCGCCAAAAAAAATCAATTTAGTTTTCCTTATTTAAGTGACGAGTCACAAGATATCGCTAAAACTTATGATGCAGTATGCACGCCTGACTTTTTTGGCTATAATAAAAACTTGGAGCTTCAATATAGAGGCAGACTAAGAGAATTAAAAAACTTAATTCCTGTAAGAGATGGGGATAGTGACTTATTAAAAGCTATGAGACAAATAGCCGAAACTGGCAAAGGGCCAGAGAGTCAGGTCCCAAGTGCTGGCTGTGGTATTAAGTGGAAAACTAATTAATGTATTTAATTGCTACAAGATCTTTTCCACCAGAAATTGGTGGGATGCAAAGTTTAATGTGGGGTCTTGCACGAGAGATGTCAAAAAACTTTATGATTAAAGTCTTTGCTGATTATCATGAAAATCACAAAGAATTTGATGAAGAAGTAAATTTTTCTATTGAAAGAGTTGGTGGTCTTAAATTTTTGAGAAAAATTAGAAAAGCCCAATTAGTTAATGAGTTTCTCAAAGATAATAAAGTTCAAGGAATTATAGCTGACCATTGGAAAAGTTTAGAATTAATTAAATCTAATAAAAAGAAATATTGTCTGATACACGGTAAAGAAATTAATCATCCAAAAGATAGTTACCAAAATAAAAGGATTGTGAAAGTATTTGATAATGTCGAAAAAATT
>CACJYF010000016.1 GCA_902597575.1 uncultured Pelagibacteraceae bacterium
ATTATATTTTTAGCATTTCGTACCTCTATATTATCTGCAACAGCACTTATTGGTCTTTTTTTTGAGTTGAGATTTTTAATTACAATTTTTGAATTATCTTTAACTACTTTACCTTTCCATCTTCTAGGTCTAAAAGGGCTAATAGGTGAAATAGATAATTTTTTTGAATTTAAATTTAAAATTGGTCCATGAACTGAGAGATTATAAGCTGTGCTCCCAGCTGGTGTAGATACTAGCACTCCATCTGAAACCAATCTCTTTATGATTAATCTAGAGCCATGATTTATTGACAATGATGCTGCTTGTCTACTTTGTCTTAAAATTGAAACCTCATTAATGGCGATATGTTTTTTTTTTAAATTTTTATTATTCGTGACTGTCATCTCTAAGGGTGAAATCGAGATCAATTTGGATTTAGATAAATTTTTAATGATATTTTTTGAAGAAAATTTATTCATTAAGAAACCGTAATTTCCAGAATTTATGCCATAGAAATAGTTTTTAGAATTCTGATTTTTTTTCAATGTCTGGAGCATAAATCCATCTCCACCAACTACTATTGAAATATTAGATTTTCTTAAGTTATTAGATTGAAATATTTTTTGGAGTGATTTTTTAATTCTTAATGACTTAAGATTTTTATCAGAGATAATTTTTATTTTTTTCATTTTAATGGTGCCCTCGGCCAGACTCGAACTGGCACTCCGCAAGCGGCAAGGATTTTAAGTCCTTTGTGTCTACCAATTTCACCACGAGGGCATTAATGAATTTCATGAGTGTTTATGCCAATATTTATAATTGAACAAGATGAATAAGTAAATTTTTTTTATTTTATCTCCCTAGGTTCTAGTCTAGTTCTAGTTATCCCATATTATCCTATAGAGTTTTAGTTAAATTTACTAAAATGTATTTACAATTTCTAGGGTTGCACCATATTCAGGTATTTGATTCATCAAGCTATAATTCGAACTCATTCTGATATCAAAACCATTTAAATCTCTCTTATAACTTAAAGATGCTTTGTCATTATCTAAAGTCATAGCATATTCAATATCGTCTGTTGGTATAAAACTAAATCCTAAATATAAAGTATCGCTATGAGCATTGTCACTTTGATTTCTCTCATAAATAGTCATTATGGAAAAACCATTATCAGTTACTAAATCAAATCCAATATTTGCTCTTAAATTTTTAGAATCTTGATCAATTGATTTTGTATATTCTGTAGTTTCCGATAGATAACGATAAGTAGCATCTGAGGAAGGACTAAAATCTACTCCAAGTTCTAATCCACCATTTGGTTTAAAAGTGAAAGAATTATAATCTAAAATATCACTTATGGTAAAACCAGCAGATATCATTCCAGTTTCAATTGTTTGAGCTTTGTAAACTAAGGCTGCAGTACCTTTTTCTCTATATTTGGATAATTCTGTATAGCTTAAATCAATTCTTAAATTAGGAGTAATATTAAAATCTTCTTTTTTATATGTTGTTAAGTAGTTAAGTGAACCAAATATTTGTGCACCATCTCTTTCTCCTGTTCTAGTACTACCTCCTCCTTTTCTAATATGATCAGTCTTTAAAGTGCTCACTCCAATGATACCTTCAGTAAATTTTTCATCATCATGAGGAAAAGTTCCATAAACAGATAAACTAAAAGACTCAGTATCTAAATTAGTCCCAGATGTGCCGACATCAACATCATCATTACCAAATCTAAGAGCATAACCATATAATCTATTTTTGCTTATCTTTTTATCCATGCCAAGTGTAATACCTTTGGTATTAATTTTTTTAGATGATGAAGTTGATGTATCTCCAGTTCTACCAATACTTACGCTACCCTCACTCCAAAATGACCAATCATCTGATAATCTATCTAGAACTTCATTTGTTTTATTTGATATAGGAATAATGTTAGAAAGCGATGCCACCATTGAATTAGAAAAGTTTAATCTAATATTTTGGTTACTTAATTGATCATTATTTCTATGTCTTCTTAACCAATACATACGGTTAAGAACTGGAGTACTTGCTTGAATAGCAATTTGTTTTGCTGTTGCAGTTTGAGACTCGATTGAGCTTAAAATATCTTTACCTTCATTAGAGGTAGTTATTGGATCATCACAAGCACCATCAATTACGCTCCAATTACAACTTAGGTTAAATTCATGAACTTTATCATTATCATCATCAATGATAAACATTTTACTTCCATCATTACTAAACACAACTTCTCTTGAATCTCCACTAACAGAACTTACAGTATAAGTGCCTTCAAGTGATAAAGTAGAAACATCATAAGGTGTAGTTAATTTAAACTGATACATCAAATCTAGTGCTAAAGATGGAACATCGGAATTCATTAATGTAATGGTATACATTTTAGTACCATCGTAATTAAAAGTAACTCCATCTATGTGATTTTGAAAAGAAATTAGGTCTTCAGTATTAAGTTGAGTAACTCCTGAGCTAAGATCAAATGCTGTATCTAGTGAAAATTCATGAACACGCACTTGTGAATTATTTCCTACACCAGCAATAAACATTCTGGTACCATCATTATTAAATGCAATTGAATTAGCTCTTTGTTCTTTACCAATGAGACTATATTCGCCATCAAATGTAGCAGTTGAAACATCAAATGCAGTGGTTAGTGACCAGTAATCTACTGTCTTTCTACCAGCATGGTTAACAATAAACATTTTTGTTCCATCGTTATTGAACACTACTTGTGTTGGTACATGAGAGTCGTTACCTCCACTTACATGTACTACTTTAGTATTGTTTACGGTTGCCGTTGAAATATCATATGCGGTAGTTAATGTATGTTCGATAACTGCATCGACTTTTAATTCACTTCTTAAAGTATACATTTTTGTTCCATCATTATTGAACGTTAATCCAAAATAAGTGGATGCCTCGATTGATTTGCTTTGCACAAAAGTTGGCTCCGCCATAGCTTTAGAAAAAAATAAAGCTAAAAAAAATATGATGTAATGAATTTTATAAATATTTTTCACAACAATTAATCATCAATACCTCATAAAAATTAGAAAAATGAGTGTTAAAAATGTTAAAACATTATAATTTAAATGTCTAGGTAGGACAAAATTCATGATGAATATATATCTTTAATAGTTATTATTATTTAATGAAAAGCAATATTGTTAAATCTCACTTAAAAAAGAAATCACAGGCAAAGCTTGCTTTATCAATTAGCCTATTTTTCGTGCTTTTAACCGCAACTGGATACCTCTTTAATTCTAAAGAAGTAATTTTTCTATTTTATATTTTTTGTTTTGTATTTTTTTATAATTTAATAATCCAATTTTTATTAGAAAGGTTTGATATTAAATCATGATAAAAACACTTATTAAATTAAAGATATTAAAATTAATACTAATTGGTGGGGTATCAACGGCTTATGTTTTCAAAAAATACTGTGATCAAAAAAATGAAGTTAAAAGTAAAAAAGAAAAAAAACTTTTAAATTAAAAGAAATACCAAACAAATCATTTGAACAAAATTAATTACTACAGATATAAAGTGTGAATATTTAAATTTCTTATCTTGTTTTTCGTCTCTATATTTATTAATTAATGGCATTAATAAATAGTTTGATGTGGCGAATAAGATTGTGATCAATAAAATTAGATAAAAATCAACGCCTAATTTACTTAAAAATAAAAATGTTAGTAGGACAACAAAGCTAATCGCTAAATTAACATTATAATAAAAAGGAAATATTCTTCTAATAAACTTTCGAGCATTATCTTCATCTAAAGTAGTAAATACTACTGGAGCAATCACAAACGAGAAAAATAACATTATCCCAAGAATCATCGCTGTTAAATAAATACTAACTTGTTCAATCATAAGTTAATTTTCAATTGAATTTTATCTACCGTTTTTTATTGGATCTAATAAAAGTTTTTTAACATTATATTTGTATTTACCATCGTTATAATGAATTGAATTAATTACGACTATTCTGGAATTTTCCACATCTATTAAAATTGCATTTCCTCCCCTACCACCTAAGCCAAATACTATTCTATTTTTTAATCCAGGGTAATCAAAATGGAATTGACCGCCATATGATTTTGTGCGGTTAAATTCTGGTTCATCATATTTTTTATTACCACCTGCTTGCATTTTACCATCCATATTTTTCGGTATTCTTCTTTCATGAATTTCTTTTAAATATTTACCAACACATGTATTATTTTGGTAATCATCCATCATAGCTTTCGCAAGTCTAAGCCAATCATGTCTAGTTAACCGGACCATAGAATGACCAATTCCCCATTCCTCAGAACCACTATTCATTTCAACAAATTGAACGTTGTGTTTGTTTTTAACTTTATTTTGAAAGATTCTGTTCAATAGTGCTTTATAATTATCACCAGTTTTATGTCTTATATAATTATGAAGTATCATAGTAATTAAACCATTGTAGTTATAAACGCTTTTTGATTTTTCAGTATTTTGAAAATAGAAACCTATTGTAGTGTAAATATTATTTACTTGATAATCGTAATCATTGTCTACTTTTATGCCAGCACCATCTCCCCATTCATAAATAACTTTTTGGTCACCAGGAGCCATATTTAACATATCAATTAATTTTTGGTTATTATAAAGTGAAGTTTCTAAAACAGGCCAATCATCAATTTTGCTATCAATACTATTTATATAACCTTCGCATTTTGCATGACCTAAAATGTAGGACATCACAGATTTACCCATCGACATTGAAATTAACCTTGTTTCGTCATTTACAAATTCTCCTAGTTTTTCTTTTGGAGAAATTTCATCTACCAAAATCTTTCCATCTTGGAAGTATAAATAGCTTAAAATACCTTTTGCTTTTACTTGTTTTTTTATAAATTTATCTTCTTGGAGATCAAATTCGAATTTATAAGGTTCAATAGCAGGTTTAATTTCGATTGGTTTCCATGAGTATGTGTTAGGATCACCAGTTAAATGACTAAAATTATATCTATAAAAATAATATATTAATGTATCTCGATTAGGATTCTTTTTATAAGGAATCTTCCATAACTTTTCACTTACTTTAAGTTTCAAATTATGTCTTGGAACTCCTTTTGCATCAATATCTACATATTGATTATATCCATTATCTAATAACCATTTAGTAAAAGTAGGATAAGAACTTTTAGGATCTTTAGCTAATAGAAGATTTGGTATGAATAATGAAATGAATAAAATTGTTAATATCTTTTTCATATTTTTATTAAAACCTCTAAAAATTATTCTTTCACACTTCCAGCAGTTAGACCACTAACCAAATATTTTTCAAAATATATAAAAATAAAAAGCACAGGTAAAGTAACTATTACAGAGCCTGCCATTAAGTATTGGCGCGGTGTTTCTGCATCTCCACTTAGATATTGGATAGCTCTTGATAAAGTAAAGGTCTTAGGACTATCTAAAAACATCAATGAAAAAAGAAATTCATTCCAAGCAATCATAAATACATAAAGTGCAACAGATGCAATAGCTGGCAAACTTAAAGGAATAATAATCTTTAAAATTATGCCAAACCAATTTTGACCATCCATAATTCCCGCATCCTCAATTTCCTTTGGAATACTTTTAAAATACCCTTGCAACATATAAATAGCGACTGGCAAAGTCGTGGCTGTATAAACTATCAATAAACCAAAGATTGAGTTTCTTAATCCCAATTGACTAAAAACTGTATATAGAGGGATCACTAAAACAATAGCTGGAAACATATAAATAATTAAAATCGAAGTTGACAAAAAGTTTTTGCCAAAAAAATTTAATCTAGCAACTGCATAAGCTGCAGGGATTGCAAATAATAGAGTGACAATAACAGTTCCGATAGAAACTGCTGAGCTTATTAAAATATATCTACCAAAATTATAAGTTTCAAAGATTACAAAATAAGATTTGAATAACTCAGTTAAGCTTTTGGTAAAATCTAAACTAAAGTCTAAAGGATTAACTAATAAAGCGATCTGAGTTTTAAAACTGGTAACCAGCATAATGTAAAATGGGAATAAGATTACAAATGCAAAGAAAACGATGCCAAATAAGGTAATAAAATCGAAAATAATTTTTTCAGATATAAAATCTTCCTTTAAAGATTGCGTACTATATTTTTTGAGTTTGTTTGTAAAAAATAAAGTAATTAAAAAAACTCCAAGAATATACCAGTATGGAGATGCTTCATTTAAGTAAAAATATAAAATTGAAAATATAAATGATAATGAAAAAATTTTTATTAAGTGATTAATTTTATTACCAATTAAGACAAATGCTAAAGATAATAGAATACCAATCAAAAAAATAGGAGTGACGTTTAGATTGGTAAAACTTAAACCTTGCAGTGTAGCCATGATTTTCCAAATTGACAAAATACATGTCAGAAAAAAAGATGAAATGATCAAAAAAATTGCAAGAGATTTAAACCTCATTAGCCCTCTTTCCAATTAATCTGAAATAAATAACCATAAAACTTAGAAGTAACATGACAATAACTATTGAAACAGCAGACCCCATCCCAATATCTGATACTGCAAAGCCTTGTTGATAAACATTGATAGGTAAAGTTCTTGTACCTGACGCACCACCCGTTAATAAAAAGATATCTTCAAATTTATTAAAGTTCCAAATAAACCTAATCATAAATAAAATTGAGATGATCGCTGTAATTTGAGGCAGTGTAATATGGATAAATTTTTGAATTGGACTTGCTCCATCCACCTCCGCTGCTTCATACAAACTTTGTGGTATTGCCTGTAATCTTGCTAAAATAAAAAGAAAAGCGAGTGGAAAGTAGCGCCAAATTTCAAAAAAGATAACTGTTGTTAAAGCTAACCTTAATTTAAATTCAAATCCCAAAACATTCATGGTTATGTATTTTTGGCCTAATAAATTTATTGGTTGTTCAATAATATTAAAATTAACTAATAATGCATTTAAAGTTCCACTATTAGGATCCAATAATAAAGTCCAAGTATAAGCTAAAGCAACTACGGGGCCTACATAAGGAAAAAGTAAAATACCTCGCATATAGGTTCGACCTTGAATGTTTTGATTAACTAATTGTGCTGCCAAAATTCCAAAGATAATTGCACCTACAGTGCCAAAAAAAGTGAAGTAAAATGTTGTTAAAAGTAATTCAACAAAATTATTTTCATAAAAAACTTTTTTAAAATTTTCTAAAGTAAAATTTGTAGTCAGTAGTGGATTATCTGCTTTCCCACTTAAAATTGGTTTTTGAGATTTAATTATTTTTTTGTCAATTATTTCACCTTTGTTATTTACTACGGTTATTTCAAAATTCTCCCTATATTTCGCCTGCCAATTTCCAAAGTTACAAACAATCTTTTTAGATTGAAAATTACATCTTGAATCAAGATTAATTGGTGAAACATTTGTAGGAAGTTTATCTTGAAAGTGAACATTTCTTATTTCTTGAATTAATGAACTATTTCTTAATTTATAGATAATTTTCAATTCTGATTGATTTTCTGAAATTGATTTAACAATTTTCTTTGCTCTAGGTTCTGGAATTCTAATATCTTTTAATTCAATATCTTTAAAACTAATCCAAACATTTGCAAATATAGGAAATAATACAATGGCAAAAACTAATAAGACTGCAGGTAAAACTAAAGTGTAAGCAGTTCTTTTTTCTAATTTTGATAATGAATCACTCATAATAAAAAGCGGATAATAAAATATTATCCGCTCTTTATAAATTTATTATTTAAAACTTAGCTAATTCAGCGTTAATTTTCTTAACCGCTTCATCAACTGAGATTTGATCATCAATATATTCTCTAGTGATTCTGTTTAAGAATTGAGAATTAATGATTTTTGATGCTCGAGATAGTTCACCTTCTTTAACACCCCATCTGTTGGCAGTATCTAGACCTGCAACAATGTTATCAATAACATCTGCAGAATAAAGATCTGTTAAAGGAGCTTTTCTATCAACACCTACAGGTAATTTACTCCAAGCTTTAGTGTAAGCACTAGGATCACTTTTATTTCCTCTTCTTACTGGAAATTTTCCTTCCGGAGCGATTCCTAATGTAGCCGTATAACCTTCACTCATAGAGTACTCTATGAATTTTTTAGCTTCATCAGTATCTGCATCCGCAGTTATTCCAAAGTATCTTACATCCGCCCAAGCAGCTCCTTTTCTATTATTAGGTCCACTAAAATTAGTAATGAAACCTGTTTTAGAAGCTAACTCTGATGATGTTGGATCACTGTTTATTGTAGGTGGAGCAGAGTCTCTTAAACCTGCTAATTCATCCATAATAAATGGTGACCAAATAATCATTGGTGTTTTACCAGCAAAATATAAAGCTCTAGATTGTTTCCAGAATAATTCCCCTGGAGGGCTAGCTTTTGCAATTACTTTGTAAAATTCTAAAGAATTCTTTAAAGCTTTACCTTGCTTTTTAGTTCCACCTTTTTTAACGAAATTTACTCCATTCGCTAAAAGCACATGTTCAAGTACCTGGCTCATAAAATTTTCGTCTGTTTTCGTAGCAGCTACAAAACCAAACATGTCATTACTTGATAATGTGTTAACAGCTTTAACTATGTTAGCATAAGAAGTTGGTGCTTCTAAACCAGCTTTTTCAAATAGGTCTTTTCTGTAGACAACCATTTGTGTCCAGCCATCAACTGGAACAGCAGCAATTTTTCCACCTTTCTTGGCCATATTTAATGCACCCGGTGCAAATGTTTTCTTACCTAACGATTTTACGACAGCGTTATTTGCATCAACATCTAATATGCCTGCTTCAGCCCATGGTAAAACATATTGTAATGTGTGATAAATCACATCTGGAAGATCTCCGGCTGCTGCTGCTGCAGTAGCTCTAGTACCAAGATCTTTCTCCTCAATAGGTATGACTTCAACTTTAATTCCAGTTTTTGCCTCAAATGCTTTAGCCATTTCCTCTTGTTTTGCCATTCTCGCTGGTTGAACCTCTGTGGTCCAAAATTTGATATCTGCAAAACTAGTATTAGAAATTAGAAATACTAGAACAGATATATTAATTATGATTTTTTTAATCATTCGTTCCCCCTCTTATATTATTTTCCCAAACACTTGAGATTTTTTCATTGCGATAAATCTAGCAGTGTAATAAATTTTTAACAACATTTAATGGTTAGTTAAAATCCTCTTAAATCTAATAAATGTCTAAAATTACAATTAAAAATCTCGAAAAATCTTTTAACAACAATAAAGTTATAAAAAATTTTAATATAAATATTAGTGATGGAGAGTTTATTGTTTTAGTAGGTCCTTCAGGTTGTGGAAAATCAACTTTATTAAGAATGATTTCAGGATTAGAAAGTATTGATCAAGGAGAAATTTACCTAGATACAAAATTAATTAATAATCTAATTCCTTCTAAACGTGAAATTGCAATGGTCTTTCAATCATATGCTTTGTATCCTCATATGAATGTTTTTGAAAATATGTCTTTTGGACTAAAAATGGAAAAAATTCCAAAAAATGAAATTCATGATAAGGTCAATAGTGCAGCTGCTACACTTCAAATAGAAGATTTGTTAGAAAGAAAACCTAAGCAACTTTCCGGCGGACAAAGACAAAGAGTTGCAATTGGAAGAGCAATTACAAGAAATCCAAAAGTATTCTTATTTGATGAGCCCTTATCAAACTTGGATGCAGCTTTAAGATCTGAAATGAGAGTTGAGATATCTAAATTACACAAGAAATTAAAGTCAAATATCATTTATGTAACTCATGATCAAATAGAGGCAATGACATTAGCTGACCGAATTGTGGTTCTTAATAATGGAATAATCGAACAGTTTGGAACACCTAATGATATATATTCAGATCCAAATAATATTTTTGTAGCCGAATTTATTGGTTCTCCAAAGATGAATATTATCAAAATTAACAAAGATCAGATTATCAATTCAAACACAATAGAACTCTTTAAAAATAAGATAACTTTTGAAAATTTTGAGTTTAAAGATGAAATTTATTTAGGAGTTAGACCTGAAAATATAAGCATAAACGATGATCATGAAATCAAGTTAGATGTAAAAGTAGATTTAATTGAAAATTTAGGTTTTGAAAAAATTATTTATACAAAAATTTCTGGAAATGAAATCATAATCAAATCTTCAGAAAATGTGACTGGACAGTCATCAAAAATTTCTTTTTCAAAAGATAAAGTATTATTTTTTGATAAATCAAAAAAAAGGATAAGATAGTCTCA
>CACJYF010000017.1 GCA_902597575.1 uncultured Pelagibacteraceae bacterium
TTCCGTGTGCTGATGCTCTAAGTTATTCACATTTTGCAGAGGGAAAAATAGATATTGTAATTCAATGTGGAAATAAAATTTGGGATATCCATGCTTTAATTCCCATAATAAGAGCAGCCGAAGGAATAGTTACCACGTGGAAAAATGAGGATCCAAAAAAAGCAGGAAACATTATTTGTGCGCCGAACAAAAAACTTGAAAATATTAAAACCTGTGGCTAAGTAGCCTTGCCAAGTGTGTTGAGTAAAATTACACCAATAATAATTAATATTATTCCTATAATTCCATAGAGATTTGGGATTTGATTGTATTTAAACACGCCAAATAAAGTTACAGCAGTAATAGTTAATCCGCCATAAGTTGCATAAGTGAAACCAACTGGAATAATATTCATTGCTTTAGATAAACAAAAAATACAAGCAACTATTGATATTACACAAAAAATTGTTGGGCTAATATTCGTAAATCCATTAGTTGATTTTAAAAAACCATTTGAAGTTATGCCTAAGATAATTGCCAATAGAAGAAATATATATCCAGATAAATTACTCATAACTTAAGTTATGTCTATTTAGTTATTTTATCCACAAATTTTTCAACTATAGGAGCTACAATTGTTGTGGCAACTAATGCAACTGGTAAACTTACTGACCAAGCTTTAAAAAATCTCTTATAATAGAGTTCATCATAACCTGTGTTAATATATGTAATTATAAGTGTCATGATCAAACTCATGCCAAGACCCATAAAAAATATAAATATTAATTTTGAATATTTTTTTGGAAACATAGAAAATTATAAATCAAAAATTAAGAAATAAAAATAAATTACCCATAAAAAACAAGCTGCCATCGTTACAAAAATTATTGTTACTCCAGTAGCTGTCTCATTTTTGTATTTTTTATTTACCTCTTTTCGCCATTTTTTTGGATAAAGTGGGATAGTCAATGCGTAGATGATTAAAAAAACATCAAGTGCAGTTATAGCTATACAAATAAAAAGTAATTGACTCACCTATTTTGGCATTGGAGTGGCGCCAGTCTCTAAACTTATAATTTTTCCACCTTTGTATTTATAAACTGCCATTACTGCCTCAACATTTCCGTCATTGAATCTAACTATTGAATGGTGAACTCCAATTTCATCATTTTCATAGACCACTCTAGCTTTATCTTGGTTTATATCACCGCTCATTGCCCATTTTATAACATCAGCTTTACCTATGGTGCTTCCTGATTTATGCATTGTAAATTTGAAATCATCATGTAAAAGTTCATTCATAGTAGTTTCGTCTTTTTTATCTATTGCATCAGTATATTTTTTTAATATCGACATCTTATACTCCTTTAATAATTATTCCGTTGCCTATTGAGTTCTCTAAACGGATTTGTTTTATTGGTTTATATTTCTCAGAGTTATACCATTCTAAAGCTTTTTCGTAACTTGGAAATTTAATAACAACTGTTCTAGGATAAGTCCAAGTGCCTTCAATTATCGTAGTTTCACCAGCTTTGACAACATATTCTCCACCATACATCTTAACGATCGGTTTTACTTTTTCTATGTATTCTTTGTACTGCTCGGGTTTTTTTATTTCTATATTGAATATCGCGAACCCAGACATTAAATATATATCTTATCAGATAAACCGTAAATTAAAATTGCACTCATCAATGTGAATACAAATGGTGCAATAATACCTTCGTTTGTAGTTTTCTCATTTACTCCAGTTTTATTTATTTTAATTGAATAAAAATTACATAAAAAAATACATAAATTATTTATGAAAACTAAATTTAAGAATCCCCATGTATTTTCTAAACCACCAGGTCTTATAAAACCCACATATATAGACATCAAAAAGACAGCAAGCATGAATGCACCAGCCATTCTAATCATTATTGCTCCACTGGGATCTATGCCAAATTTTTCCATAAAGTTTTTAGTACCAAAAATGGTTTGAAAAGCGTAAACACCAACGCCAATAAAATGAACTAAATAAATTATTAAATAAAATATCCCATTAAATTTTTCTATCATTTTGTCTCCTTAATCGTTGAATACCATTCTCATTTCGTCTTGTATTGTACCTTCTTTAAAAACACCCTTCATTTTTTTTTGAAGTTCAATAAATTTAGGATCAGCAGACATATTCTGATCATTTTCAAAAGCTTTGTCTGTAAACTGTTCTCCAACTAAAGTTTCTCTAACTGTTCTAGGATTTCCACCAATTTGAAAAGAAAAATAAACTTCATGATCAGGATAATGTTTTTTTCTTACTTCAGCTAAACCTTTAGAAATTTCCATGGCCTCACCAAGTTTATCGTCATAAACACCGATAGTTCTTGTGTAGATTGCTTTCATTTTTACTCCTTTTTTAATTAGCTGAGTTTTAATTCCCCTCAACTAAAACTAGATGAGCTTTGGCCGCTAATTCTCTAACCGCTTTAGCAGCTTGATATTTTTCTGACTCATAGAATTTACAAGCAGCATCAATGCTTTCAAATTCAATTAATACAACAGTACCTAAATTTTCACCTTCTCTTACATCAGGACTGGGTTCACGAACAAGAACTTTGCCACCGTGCTCTCCAATAGTTGGTCCGGACATTTGTTTAAACTTTTCCATACCTTCTTTATCGTGTTCTTTAAGATGTGCTATCAAATATCCTTTGCTCATAATTTTCTCCTTTATTAAATTAATATAAAGATTGCTTAATAAATCTTCCTCTTAAGCGTTATAGTCCATCACTTGATCAGTACACTCAGTAAATTTATGAGGCTCAAAGAAATCATTCATTTGACCTAATTGATTATTAATATCTGCTTCACTGTTTGCTTTCCACCAGCAAAACATTTGCATTGTATCACCAGGTGTATTCCAGGTCATTTGACATGCAGCTTTATCACTGGTCATTGATTTAATAATATCCTCCATTTTCATTGAGGCTACTGTTTCGCTAAATTTATCTTTCATTTCTTTAGATTTGAAAGTGTGAGTTACCATATAGTTTTTCATTTTTCTCCTTTGTGTTTAGCTTTTAAATAAAGCAAGAGCTTCATTCAAAAGTTTTTCAGACTTAGCATGATCACCATTATTATGGGCATCCATACCTTGATCTTTAAGTTCTTGAGCTTTTTTAATCTTTTCATCAATATTTTTAGCTAACATCGGACATGAACCTGCATATGCTGAGCTAACAAATAAGACCAAACAAAGCGTTAACATTATTTTTTTCATTTTTTCTCCTTATAAATTTACTTCAGATAGTTCATATAATTTAGCGCTCTCTACACATTCTGCGTAAATAGCCTTCGCGGTAGGATTATTCCCAGTTACAAATTCTTTCATTCCAGCTTCATTATGAACATTCACTTTAAATAACATCCCACTTTTATCTGGAATCATGGCTCCAACAGTTTTTTCTGGATAGGCAACACTTTTTCTAACACCCATCCCTTCATCTGATTGCATCCATCCCATGAAAGTTTCTAATTTACCCTCTTTAAGTTTAAGGAATACTAACATTTCTTTTTCCATTTTTTCTCCTTTTAAATTAATACAAAGTCTGAACTACTTTTTTAACTCTTTCAGCTCCATTCGGAACTAAAGCTTCAACAAATGTATGACATTTTTCAGTTTTAGCTTTGTCGTATTTTGAACCGTAATGTTCATCTACAGCTTTATTTACTCCTTCATCCCATTCTTTTTCTGGAATACCAATTTCAAGAGCATACGTTTTTAAAACTTTTACTGTTGAAATAGATTTTTCTTTCATGCCATATTCAAATTTTTCACCGGATGGTAAAAAGTAATTTGCCATATAAATTCCAACACAATCCCAAGCTTTAGATTTATCTTCATTACTCATATCTGCGTAAGCAGAAGTAAAAGCAAAAAAAGACAAGATTAAAATTATTTTCTTCATAGAATCTCAAAGTTAATTATTTTAACTTAAAAATGTAACTGTTTTGTTACATGCCTGATATGCGATATTATAACCAGCTAGGTACAGGTAAGTTTTTTTCCTTTAAAAATGATTTATTAAACATCTTAGAGTTGTATTTATCTGATTTATCACAAAGAATAGTTACGATTGTTTTTCCTGGCCCAAGTTCTTTTCCAAGTCTAATTGCACCAGCGATATTTATTCCACAACTTGTTCCTAAACTTAGCCCTTCATTTTGAATTAGGTCATAAAGTATGGGCAATGCTTCGTGATCGTCAATGGAATATGCATCATCAATTTTGGCGTTTTCAAAATTTTTTGTTATTCTACTTGAGCCAATCCCTTCAGTAATTGATCCACCTTCAGATTTTAATTCACCGTTTTTAATATAATTATAAAGTGCTGATCCTTTAGGATCGGAAAGATAAATTTTAACATTTTTATTCTTTTCTTTTAAAGCATTACTTACACCAGAAATTGTACCACCTGTTCCAGATGAACAAACAAAACCATCAACTTTACCTTCAGTTTGTTCCCATATTTCTTTTCCTGTTCCTTCATAATGTCCTTTAGCATTAGCAACATTATCGAATTGATTGGCCCAGACAACACCATTGTTATTAGTTGGTCTTAACTCATCTGCTAGACGTCCAGCAATCTTAACAAAATTATTTTCATCTTTATACGGCTTTGCAGGGACTAATCTTAATTCTGCCCCTAGATTTTTTATTGTATCTTTTTTTTCTTGAGTTTGATTATCATTCATTACAATTATTGTTTTATAACCAAGTGAATTCCCTATCAAACCTAATCCAATTCCGGTATTACCCGCAGTACCTTCAACAACAATACCACCTTTAGAAATTAATTTTTTTTCTTGTGCGTCTTTAAGTAATGAGAGCGCAGCTCTATCTTTGACAGACCCACCAGGATTCATAAATTCTGCTTTACCATAAATGTTACATCCTGTTAATTCAGAGGCAGCTTTAAGTTTGATTAATGGAGTATTACCAATTGAATCAATAAATGTATTTCTAATATGAACCATTAATCTTCTTTATTATCAGTAACAGCGTAAGGTTTAAATCCTCGTGTAGCATCCCCAATTTTTTTTGCAGGATTACCAGCCATTATAGATTTTTCTGGAACATCTTTGGTTACAACTGCGTTAGCACCAATCAAAGAATTTTTTCCAATAACAACAGGTCCTAGGATTTGAGCACCTGAACCTACCACTACATTTTCTTCTAAGGTAGGATGCCTTTTTGAATTTCTTTGTTCATTTGTATTAATGCTTGGAGATGTCCCCCCAAGAGTAACATTATGATAGATTGTTACGTTATCGCTTATTTCAGATGTTTCGCCAATGACTACACCCATACCATGATCAATAAATAAATTTTTTCCAATTTTTGCCTTTGGATGAATTTCAATTCCAGTAAAAAATCTTGATAATTGTGAAATAATTCTTGCTACTAAATCAAACTTTGCAATTGCAAAAAAATTTGCAATTCTGTGAAAAAATATCGCCTTTACTCCTGGATAAGTTAATATTAAACTTAATTTAGATTTTGCCGCAGGGTCACGGTCGATTATAGATTGTAAAAAATCATTCATGTTGTATTTATTGTGTCAGTAGGTTTAGTTTATATAGTTATTTTAAAAGATATTTAAAGGATTTATTATGTACAAAAATACTAATTGTTTTCATTTAGCTATACCATGTGGTGATTTAGAAACTGCTAAAAAATTTTATAGTGAGACTCTTGGATGTAGCTTAAGTAATTCTGAAAAAGAATGGGCTGATGTAGATTTTTGGGGAAATGAATTAACCCTTCATGCTAGTGATCACAAACTTAGCAATGAAAGACACGATGTTGATATGGGTAATGTCTCAGTTCCTCACTTTGGTGTTCATTTATCAAGAAAAGATTTTGATGCTTTGAAACAAAGATTAAAAGATAAAGGGACAAAATACTATGATGAGCCTTATCTTAGATTTAAAGGCACAAAGTACGAGCAAGAAACATTTTTTGTTAAAGATCCAAACGAAAATATTTTGGAAATAAAAACATTAACAGCAAATCCTGAATAATCTTAATCAAATTACACCAAGGTGTGAAATGACTTACAGAAGAAATTTATTAAAAATTATTGGTTTATCTTTTGTGTCATTGATTCTGTATCCATATAAGTTGGTACTTTCAGAGACAAAAAAAATAATTAATCAGAACCTTACCAGTAAACAAAAAGAAATTATGTTTAATGAAGGTACTGAAAGACCATTTACCAGCGAACTTCTACAAGAGAAAAGAAAAGGCTTTTATCATTGTGCGAATTGTGGAAACAAATTATTTTCCTCAGAGGCTAAATTCGATAGCGGTACTGGTTGGCCGTCATTTAGTGAAGCTTTACCAGGGGCTTTTAAAACAAAAGTAGATTATTCATTTGGTATGAAAAGGATCGAGTATCATTGTGCAAAGTGTGGGGTCCATCATGGACACGTTTTTGACGATGGCCCAAGCTCAACTGGTAAAAGATTTTGTAATAATGGATTGTGTTTACTATTTATCCCTGCAACTTGATAATCATTTTTATTTTCTAAAAATTTAAAGTAAGTTCAGAACATTCAAATATCTATATTATGGAATTTGCTTTATTGGGTTTTTTAACAGGGTTAAGTCTTATATTAGCTATTGGTGCTCAAAATATTTTTGTCATAGAACAAGGTCTAAAAAAACAACATGTCTTTTTAGTTTGTTTTATTTGTTCTATATCTGATTTTATTTTAATATTTTTAGGAATATTTCTTTTTCATTATTTTACGCAATATTTTACTGCAACTGTAGAGTTAATCTTTAACATTTTGTTAATTATTTTTTTAATTCATTTTATATATTCAAAACTAAAATCCTTAAATTCAATAGTAAGTTTTAATGATAGAGTTCCTGAAATCTCAAAATTAAATGTTTTTATAAAAACACTTGGTTTTACTTATTTAAATCCACATGTTTACTCTGATACTGTATTCTTTTTAGGAAATTTTTCTAAAAGTTTTATTTTAAAACAAAAAATATTATTCGGAGCTGGAGCTTCAATAGCATCCTTGCTATTCTTTTTTACTATTGGTTATTTATCTAAATATTTATCTCAATATGCTCAGAGTTTAAAAGTGTGGAAAACAATAAATATTTTTATTATTAGTTTTATGAGTCTACTTACAATTTTTGTTATAATGGAAACTATTAATTAGAATATCCATATTTTTTTAATCTTACATCACCAGTTCTTGCATGAGCTTCCATTCCCTCATATCTTGATATTCTTGCTGCAGCAGCTCCAACTAATTCAGTAGATTCTTTTGTCATTCTTTGAAAACTTAAAGTTTTAATAAATTTACCAACAAATAAACCACCAGTATATTTACCAGCTCCTTTAGTTGGTAAAATATGATTTGTACCTGAACATTTATCTCCATAGGCAACTGTAGTTTCTTCCCCTACAAATAACGATCCATAATTTGTTAATCGTTCATAAAACCACTTTAAATTTTCTGTTTGAACTTCTAAATGTTCTGGAGCGTATTCATCGCTAATCTTAACAATTTCTTCATCAGTATCGCAAAGAATTACTTCACCATAATCTCTCCAAGCTGCTTCTGCACTCTTTCTAGGAACTTCGGGTAATTCTGAAATTAATTCTGGAACTCTTTTTAACACTTTCTCAGCTAAGTCTTTACTTGTTGTGTATAACCAACATGGAGAATTATAGCCATGTTCTGCCTGACCTACTAAGTCTACAGCAACTATCTCTGGATCAGCTTTTGCATCAGCAATTATTCCAATTTCAGTTGGACCCGCAAATAAATCTATTCCCACTTTGCCATATAAAATTCTTTTCGCTTCAGCTACAAACTGGTTTCCTGGACCAACAATGATGTCTGCTGGAGGGTTTTTAAATAATCCATTAGTCATCGCAGCAATCGCTGGAACACCACCTAAGTTCAATATTACATCTGCTCCACAGAGATCAGCAGTGTAGACAATAGCAGGGTGAGCACCAACATTTTCTTTTGGAGGGCTACATGCGATTATATTTTTAACACCGGCAACTTTAGCTGTAGTAACACTCATAACGGCAGAAGCGATATGCGCATATCTTCCACCTGGTATGTAACAACCAGCAGTATTAACAGGAACTAATTTTTGACCTGCATATAAACCATCAGATAATTCAACTTCAAAATCTTGACCGTAATTTTTAAGTTGAGCTTCAGCAAATTTTCTTACTCGATCAAAAGAAAATTGGATATCATCTATAGTTTTTTGATCTAAAGTTTTTTTAATTTCTTCAATTCTTTCTTTTGAAACAATTATTTCCCCATCGTACTTGTCAAACTTTTTTGTTAAATCAATGCAACCTTGTTCTTTTGTAGTTTCAATGTCTTTTAATAAATTTTGAACTATTCCTGTTGTCTTATTGTCATCTGTTGATGAAGTTTTTGGAGATTTTTTTAGATACGTAATAGCCATATTATTTGTTTACTATAGTTGAATTATTTAAGACAATTTCAATTTTATTGCAATCAAACAATTAATCTAAAGCAACGACGGCAGCAGCAATAGATGCTAATCTTGCGGGAGCATCATCAGAACGACTGGTTATTACTACTGGAACTTTACCTCCAACAACTACACCTGCCGCACACGCTCCACAAAAGTATATTAGCATTTTTACTAATCCATTTCCCGTTTCAACACTTGGAACCAGTAATACATCAGCCATACCAGCTACACTATTTTGTATTCCTTTAATAGCAGCAGATTTTTTTGAGATACTGTTATCAAATGCTAGCGGACCAAAAACATCGGCATTTAAATTTTCTTTTTTAGCTAATTTTGTTAATTCTTCAGCTTCTTTCGAACTTGGAACACTATCTAAAACTTCTTCAGTAGCAGATAATATTGCGACCTTAGGTTTTTCAATACCAATTCTATTGGAAAAATTTATAACATTTTTAAGAATATGTAATTTTGTTTTTACATTAGGTAAAACATTCAATGCTCCATCAGTAATTATTAAAGGTTTATCCTCTTTTCCTAAAGTCATATGCCAAATATGACTTAATCTGGTTTTTCCAAGTAAACCATATTCTCTTTTCAAAACTTCTTTCATTAGAACGTCAGTATGAATATGGCCTTTAACAATAATTTTGATCTTTTGTTCGCTCGCAAGTTTTGCAGCAATGACGGCTGTATTGTTTTCAGTAGGTTCATGAATTATCTCATAATTTGAGATATCCCATTTTAAATCTTGTGCGCATTTATTTATTTCTTTTTCATCACCTATAAAAATTGGCTCAATTAGATTTTCTTCAACAGCATCTTGCACCGACTGCATAGGAAGAGGTTTTCCTGCATTAACAATCCCTGCTTTAACACCTTTCTTTTTATGAGCAACGTTGAGCAAGTTATCAGGACAAATAATTTCTTTTTTGGACAGCATGACTATTTTTTTAAATCTACTAAATCTTTTTTGATAATTTTTGACAATTTGATTTCTTTTTTTACGTTCATTCTAAACCTTTTATCTTTATTTTGACCAGGATACATTATTTCTTTTACTCCTTTTATTTTAGGCAATCTTTTAATCGTTTTAATATTATTCTTAATTCTTGAGGTATA
>CACJYF010000018.1 GCA_902597575.1 uncultured Pelagibacteraceae bacterium
TGATAGGAGTTGGAGCAACTACAGTTAATCCATATATAGCTTTTGATAGTTTATACCATAGGCATGAGAAAAAGTTATTTGGTCAATATAGTTTTGATGAATGTGTCGAAAGGTATATCAAATCAGTGAATGCAGGATTATTAAAAATCATGTCAAAAATGGGTATCTCTGTTTTAAGTTCTTATAGGGGTGGATGTAATTTTGAAACTGTTGGTCTAAGCAGATCAATAGTTGATGATTATTTTCCAGGAGTTACCTCAAAAATTTCTGGTATTGGATTGTCAGGAATTGAAAAAAAAATACGTGCAATACATAAAGAAGCATTTGAGAGTACTGATACAGTTTTGCCTATTGGTGGTATTTATAGATACAGAAAGAATGGAGAAACACATCAATATCAAGGTAGATTAATCCACTTATTACAGAGTGCAGTAGGGTCAAATTCTTATTCAGCATATAAAAAATATGTTGAGGGAATATATAACTTGCCACCAATTAATTTAAGGGATTTGATTGATTTTAGAAAAAAAAAATTAGGTTCATCTATTCAAATTTCTGAGGTTGAACCGATAGAAAAAATATTAAAGAGATTTGGTAGTGGAAGCATGTCTCATGGAGCGCTATCTAAGGAGGCACATGAAACTTTGGCTATTGGGATGAATAGGATTAAAGGTGCATCCTGTAGCGGAGAAGGTGGTGAAGATGCAAATAGATTCAAAATCATGGACTCTGGTGATAGTGCAAATTCGAGGGTAAAGCAAATCGCATCTGCTAGATTTGGTGTAACAGTTAATTACTTAAACAACTGTAACGAAATTGAGATCAAAATTGCTCAAGGTGCAAAACCTGGTGAAGGTGGCCAATTACCAGGATTTAAAGTAACAGATGAAATTGCTAAGCTAAGACACTCAACACCAGGCGTTACATTAATTTCTCCACCTCCACATCATGATATTTATTCAATTGAGGACTTAGCTCAGCTTATTTATGATTTAAAACAAATCAACCCTAGGGCAAGAATTGGAGTCAAATTAGTTGCGTCATCTGGTGTAGGTACTATTGCAGCTGGTGTGGCAAAAGCAAAAGCTGATATAATTTTAATTTCAGGACATAATGGAGGAACTGGAGCTACACCGCAAACAAGTGTAAAATATGTAGGTATTCCTTGGGAGATGGGACTTACAGAAGCAAATCAAGTTTTAACATTAAACAATCTAAGACACAAAGTCACTTTAAGAACTGATGGAGGTATTAAAACTGGAAGAGATGTGGTTATTGCAGCCATGATGGGTGCTGAGGAATATGGTGTAGCAACTACAGCTTTAGTAGCAATGGGTTGTATTATGGTAAGGCAATGTCATTCCAATACTTGTCCTGTAGGAGTATGTACACAAGATGAAAAACTAAGAGAAAAATTTACCGGAACTCCTGATAAAGTTGTAAATTTATTTACTTTTATCGCTACAGAGGTAAGAGAAATTTTAGCTTCTCTTGGTTTTAAATCTTTAAATGAAGTTATCGGTCGAACAGATTTATTGATGCAGGTGAGTAAAGCATCACCTAATCTAGATGATTTAGATCTTAATCCACTATTTGTACAAGCAGACCCTGGTAATAATAAGAGGTACTGTGAGATATCAGAAATTAATGAAGTTCCAGATACGCTGGATCAAGAGATTTGGCCTCAAATAAAAAAGGCTTTAGATAAATCTGAGAAAATAAATAATGAGTTTTTAATTAAAAATACCAATAGAGCTGTGGGTACAAGAATTTCACATCACTTGTATGAAAAATATGGCTATGAAAAATTAAAGGAAAATTTTTTAACTCTTGATTTTAAAGGTTCAGCTGGACAATCTTTTGGGGCATTTACAGCAAAAGGACTTAAACTTAATTTAAAAGGTGATGCAAATGATTACGTTGGTAAAGGGTTATCAGGAGCTACCATTTCAATAAAACTTCCTGATGAAAGTAATTTGATTTCAAACGAGAATACTATTATTGGTAACACAGTTCTTTATGGTGCAACGTCAGGTAAACTCTTTGCAGCCGGTCAAGCTGGGGACAGATTTGCAGTAAGAAATTCTGGTGCAATAACTGTTATTGAAGGTTGTGACTCAAATGGTTGCGAATATATGACAGGTGGAACGGCAGTAATTCTTGGAGATGTTGGAGATAATTTTGCAGCTGGCATGACAGGGGGTATGGCTTTTGTTTATGATAAATCAAAAGAATTTGAAAAAAAAGTAAACCCTGACTCAGTTGTATGGCAACATGTAGAGACTGAATATTGGTCAAAATTTTTAAAAGAATTAGTACTCGAACATAGCAATGAAACTGGATCTAATTTGTCAAAAAAAATAATCGATGATTTTGAAAATGAGTTAAAGAATTTTGTACAGGTTTGTCCAAAAGAAATGATAGATAAGCTTAAAAATCCAATCTCTAAAAAAACAAAAATACAAAAAGTTAGCTAATTATTAATTTTAACTCTCTTTTCAATATTTTAAGCCATGATGGTGAAGACAAACTATGATCACCATTTTTTACAATTACTAATTTTTTTTTTTTCGATTTAAATATTTTCAAAATTTTTTTTGAGTAAATTACAGGAACAGACTCATCTTTGCTCCCATGAACCATTGTTACATTTACATTTTGATTTATTTTTTTGTTTAAAACTTTGTTCTTTTTTCCATCTTTTATTAATTGGTGAGTAATTGGATAAGTGTATTCACCATATTTAAGAGGATATATACCATTTTTAATGATTTCCGATTTAATTTTTTTTGTAAATTTCTTCCACATTAAGCGTTCTAGAAATTCGGGTGCAGACCCAATTCCTAAAAAACCTACGATTTGTTTCTTAAAATATTTAAATTGATTTAATGAAATCCAAGAACCCATGCTTGACCCAATTAATATTATGTTATTTTTTTTGACAATTTTTCTAATTAGTTGATAAGTTTCATTTGTCCATTTGGTTATATTCCCATCAATAAATTTTCCTGATGATTTTCCATGGCCGGAATATTCTAAAGCTAAAAAACCTAAATTATTTTTCTTTGCAAATCTTAAAAAAGTTTTGGGTTTTTGACCCTCTAGGTCTGATTTAAAACCATGAAGAAAAACAAGATAAGTATTTTTCTTCTTAAAATTCGTCAAATATCTTATTCTTTTAGTTTTTGTTAGTTTTAAGTATTTAAACTTAGTCATAAAAGTTTATTAGTTATTTCGATTATTATATAATTAATTCTAATGTCATTTAATTTAAAAGTTTTACAAGTTATCCCCAAACTAGGCTACGGGGGAGCTGAAACCGGTTGTTATGATATTGCTCATTATCTTCCAGAAAATAACTGTAAATCTTTCATAGTTACAAGTGGTGGCGAGTTAACAAAATTTATAGATAGGAAAAAAGTAAAACTGATCAGATTACCTGTTCATAGCAAAAATCCTTTTTTAATTTTATTAAACTCAATAATTTTAGTTTTTATTATTTTATTTTACAATATATCTATAGTTCATGCCCGAAGTAGAGCGCCAGCTTGGTCTTGTTTAATTGCAACTAAATTAACGGGAAGAAAATTCGTAACAACTTTTCATGGAACATATAATTTCAATGGAAAAATCAAAAAATTTTATAATTCGGTTATGTTAAGGTCAGACCTTGTTATCGCTGGATCTAATTTTATTTTTTCCCACATTAAAGAAAAATACTCAAATCTCATTGATGTAAAAAAAAAATTACTTGTAATATTTAGAGGCATAAATGTAGATTATTTTGATTCCAGTACATTGTTAGAAAAGGATGAAAAAAAATTATTGAACGAATGGGGCATATTAGAAAATAAAAGGATTATTTTGTTACCTGGTAGATTAACATCCTGGAAAGGTCAGGAACTATTTATTGAAGCGATAAATTTGGTTAACATTGAATTAGGTTACGAAGCATTTTATGCGGTTATCTTAGGTAATGATCAAGGACGAGATGCGTATAAAAAAAAGTTACATCATCTTCGTGAACAATTCAAAATTTCTAACCAAATAAAATTTATTGACTCATGTGAAAATATGGCTTTGGCTTATAAAGTTTCAGATATAATTGTTTCAGCATCAATTGAACCGGAGGCATTTGGACGAGTTGCAGTAGAAGCCCAATCAATGGAAAAGCTGATAATTGCTAGTAATATCGGTGGATCAAATGAAACTGTGATTAATGAAAAAACAGGTTTATTGTTTGAGTCAGGAGATCCAAAATCTTTAAGTAAAAAAATAATGCAAGCTTTAACTATGGATGAAAGCTTATTGAAAACTATGGGTATTGAAGGTAGAAAAAACGTTGTAAAAAAATTTAATGTTGAAAAAATGTGCTTTTCTACTTATTCAGAATATAAAAAATTAGTTAATTAAATGCTTACAATAAAATTACCAGATGGAAATAATCTTAAGTTCCCAAAAGAGGTCACAGGTTTAGAAATTGCAGAAAAAATAAGCAAATCTCTTTATAAAGATGCCTTGATAATGAGTGTAAATGGTGAGCTCAAGGATTTATACTTTTCGATTAAAGAAGACTCTTTAGTAAAAATTTTTACTGCAAAAGATCCAGAGGGATTAGAGGTCATTAGACACGATGCTGCTCACATTATGGCTATGGCTGTTCAAGAGTTATATCCTGGAACTCAAGTTACCATTGGACCAGTGATAGAGAATGGATTTTATTATGATTTTGCAAGAAAAGATCCATTTACTGATGAAGACCTTGAAAAAATTGAGAAAAGAATGTCAGAAATAATAGACAAAGACGTAAAAACAAGAAGAGAAGTTTGGGATAGAGATAAAGCAATTAAGCATTTTAAAAAGATTGGAGAAAAATATAAGGCAGAAATCATCGAAAGTATTCCTGAAAGTGAGGAGCTTTCAATTTACCATCACGGTGATACTTGGCACGATTTATGTCGAGGGCCACATTTGTTATCCTCTGGTAAAATTGGTAAAGCTTTTAAACTTACCAAAGTATCAGGAGCATATTGGCGTGGCGACTCTAATAATGAAATGCTTCAAAGAATTTATGGAACTGGTTGGGCAACCAAAAAAGACTTAGATGATTATTTAAGAAGAATTGAAGAAGCTGAGAAAAGAGATCATAGAAAATTGGGTAAAGAAATGGACTTATTTCATTTTAGAGAGGAAAGTCCTGGCTCTGTTTTTTGGCATGAAAAGGGTTGGGCACTTTTTCAAAAACTTATTAGTTATTTAAGAGCTAAACAAGATAAAGCAGGATACAAAGAGGTAAATACTCCAGAGGTATTAGACAGATTACTTTGGGAAAAATCTGGTCACTGGGAAAAATATGGGGAAAATATGTATACGTCTCAAACACCTGATGAAAAAGTTTTCGCTATCAAACCAATGAATTGTCCAGGTCACATTCAAGTTTTTAATCAAGGGCTTAAAAGTTACAGAGATTTACCACTAAGAATTACAGAATTTGGAAAAGTTCATAGATATGAACCTTCAGGTGCACTACATGGCCTTTTACGAGTGAGAGCTTTTACTCAAGATGATGCGCATATTTTCTGCTCGGAGGATCAAATTACAAGTGAGTGTTTAAACGTAACAAATTTAATTTTAAATATTTATAAGGATTTAGGATTTGAAAATGTTATTTTGAAATACGCAGACAGACCCGAGATAAGAGTCGGAGAAGACCATGTTTGGGATAAAGCGGAGGCCTCTTTATTAGAAGCAGTAAAAGCTACCAAACTTGAATATAGCATCAATAAAGGGGAAGGTGCTTTCTATGGACCTAAAATTGAATTTGTTTTAAGAGACGCAATTGGTAGAGATTGGCAATGTGGGACAGTGCAAGTAGATTTAAATTTACCAGGGAGATTAGATGCTTCCTATGTGGATAAGGATGGAGCAAAAAAAGTACCAGTGATGTTACATAGAGCAATGTTTGGTTCACTTGAGAGATTTATTGGAATATTAATTGAAAATTATGCTGGCAAATTCCCATTTTGGATTTCTCCTTTACAAACTGTGGTGATACCTATCTCAGAAGACTTTGAGAACTATGCAAAAGAAGTGACTGAAAAAATAAAAGATGCAGGTATAAGTTCAATTGTTGACTTAAAAAAACATAATCTAAACTATAAAATTAGAGAACATTCTTTAGCAAAAATACCAATTCTACTGATTTGTGGTAAAAAAGAAGTTGACAGTAAGAGTGTAACCATTAGAAGATTGGATTCTAATAAACAAGAAAATATGAAACTAGATTCATTTTTAAAAAGTTTTTCTGCACTAAACAAAGTATCTTAAAATTTAGTGGCAGACATCAAACAAAATTATTTCCAAAAAAGAACTAAAGATCGTGGCCCAAGATCTAATAATAGAATTTCATCACCCGAAGTTCAGGTTATTGCAAATGATGGAAATAATTTAGGAATTTTGAATACTAATGAAGCAATTACAATCGCGAAGAGAGAGGGATTAGATCTTATAGAAATATCTCCCAATGCTAATCCGCCCGTCTGTAAAATCATGGATATGGGAAAATTCAAATATGATGCTCAAAAAAAAGCAAACCTTGCAAAGAAAAAACAAAAAATAGTCTCATTAAAAGAAATCAAGATGCGACCTGTAACAGAGACCCATGATTATGAATTTAAAGTAAAAAATGCAAAAAAATTTATTGCTAAAGGTGATAAAGTAAAATTTACAATAAGATTTAAAGGTAGAGAACTTCAACACTCTCACCTTGGGAACCAGCTGATGGCTAAAATTAAAGAGGATATGAAAGATATTGGCAAAATAGAATTACATCCAAAGTTTGATGGTAAACAAATGATTATGGTAATCCAGCCTTTATAAGCCTTAATATAGGTTGTAAATTTATTTCTTTGTATGTATAACCTCGCTCAATTATGCCAAAATTAAAGACTAAAAGCTCAGCAAAAAAAAGATTCAAGATATCGGCCAGGGGTAAGGTTATCATGGCCCAGGCCGGTAAAAGGCATGGCATGATAAAAAGAACTAATTCTCAAATAAGAAAATTAAGAGGCACAACCACAATGTCAAAACAAGATGGAAAAATTGTTAAGTCGTACATGCCTTATAATTTAAGAGGTTAAAATGGCTAGAGTAAAAAGAGGCGTTACAAGTAAAGCAAAACATAAAAAAGTTTTAAAGGCTGTCAAAGGTCAGTGGGGTCGAAGAAAAAATACTATCAGAGTTGCGAAACAAGCAATGGAAAAGGCAATGCAATATGCTTACAGAGATAGAAGAAATAAAAAAAGAGATTTTAAATCTTTATGGATTCAAAGAATTAATGCAGGCGTAAGAGCTGAGGGATTGACTTATTCCAAATTTATTAATGGCCTGAATAAATGTGGAATTAAAATTGATAGAAAAATACTTGCTGAGATAGCTTATGATAGTCCAGAAGCCTTTAAAACTATTGTCCAAAAAGCACAATCTGCACTAAATTAATCTTCACTATTGTTTTATTTCACTGAAGAAATAATCTGTAAAAATGTCAGATCTTAAAAAAATAAAAGATGAACTTCTTTTGAAACTGAAAAGTAAATTAAACTTGTCAGAAGTAAATCAAATAAAATCTGATTTATTTGGTAAGAATGGACTAATTTCATCTCAATTTAAAAAAATAGGAACCATTGCGGAAACTGAGAGAAAAAAATTTGCCTCAGAACTGAACATTATTAAGGATGAGTTACAAAATTTGATTAATTTGAAAATAAAGGAAATTGATAACGAGGAAATTAAAGAAAAGTTACAAAAAGAAAAAATTGATATTACTTTGCCTGAAAGACCATTTGTTAGAGGTAAAATTCACCCTGTGTCACAAACAATTGATGAAATATCCTCGATTTTTTCCGAAATTGGTTTTAGCGTTGAGGAAGGTCCAGATGTTGAGAGTGAGTATAATAATTTTACTGCACTCAATACACCAGAAAATCATCCAGCTAGAGATATGCACGATACATTTTATCTTGATGAAAAAAAAGAAAGATTGTTACGCACTCATACTTCCCCAGTTCAAATTAGAACGATGTTAAAAGATAAACCACCATTTAAAATAATAGCTCCAGGTAGAACATATAGATCTGATAGTGATCAAACACACGCACCGATGTTTCATCAAGTTGAGGGTCTTCATATAGATAAAGATATAAATATGGGACATTTAAAAGGGTGTCTAAATTATTTTGTTAAAGAATTTTTTGAATTAGATAAAATTAAAATGAGATTTAGACCAAGTCATTTTCCTTTTACAGAGCCATCTGCTGAAGTTGACATAGGATACGAGATGAAGGATGGTAAAATAGTCATTGGTGAAGGTGATCAATGGCTTGAGATTTTAGGTTGTGGGATGGTACATCCAAATGTTTTGAGAAATGTCAAAGTGGATCCAACGAGGTTTCAAGGATATGCATTTGGGATGGGTATCGATAGGTTAGCTATGCTAAAGTATGGGATTAACGATTTGAGAGCTTTTTTCGATTGTGACTATAGATGGTTAAATCATTTCGGATTTGATCCTTTAGATGTACCAACAAATTATAGAGGCTTGAGTAGATGAAAATCACATTTGATTGGCTTAAAGATCATTTAAAGACAAGTTTAAAAGAAAAAAATCTTTTTGAGCAACTTACCAATATTGGACTAGAAGTAGAAGGAGTACAAAATCTTTCCTCAGATAAAGAACTTTTTAAAGTAGCTAA
>CACJYF010000019.1 GCA_902597575.1 uncultured Pelagibacteraceae bacterium
TATCGTAAACGACTAATCTTAGAGTACATTTTAATGCAGATGAATAAGTTAAGCCTCTTGCGATACACTCTTCAACATCAAACTTTGGTTTTTCTAATCTGTAAGATACATATTCTAAAGTTGCTTTATCATTTAAATCTTCAATGGGAAAAATACTTTTAAAAACTCTGTCAAATCCTTTAGTTAGATCTCCAGCGTCCGGTTTAAAATGAGTTAATTCGTCATAAGAATTTTTTTGAACTTCTATTAGGTTAGGTATTGATAAACTCTCTTTTAATTTACCAAAACTCTTTCTAATATTTTTTTTTTCTGTAAAAGATATTTGCATCTATACTTCAATACTGACTAAAAAATTAATCAGTATTTAAAAAAATCCTTTTAAATTACTTAAGTTCTACTTTTGCGCCTGCAGCTTCTAACTTAGCTTTAATTTCTTCAGCTTCTTTCTTTGTAACACCGGCTTTAACTTCTTTTGGTGCGCCTTCAACAAGATCTTTTGCTTCCTTTAAGCCAAGCGATGTTGCTGCTCTTACTTCTTTAATGACATTTATTTTCTTGTCACCTGCAGAAACAAGCATGATTGTAAAATCATCTTTATCTTCTGCTGGCGCTGCACCTCCAGCTGCTGCTGGTGCTGCTGCGGCCATCGGGGTTACACCCCATTTTTCTTCAAGTTGTTTTGAAAGCTCAGCTGCTTCTGCAACAGTTAAGCTTGATAAATCTTCTATAATTTTATTTAGATCAGGCATATTTATTACTCTTTGGGTTTTGTTTCAGAATTTTCTGGTGGTAAACTACTCATTTTTTCTGATCGTGCAAGCAAAATACTAACCAATTTTGAAGCAGAGGCATTCAAAATACCCACAATATTCGCTCTAGCTTCATCTAATGTAGGTAAATTTGCTACATTTAACACTCCAGCTTGGTCTAGAACCTCATTATCCATCATTCCACCAATTAATTTAAGATTCTCATTATCTTTTGCAAATTTTGATAAAATTCTTGCTGACATAATTGCGTCTTCACCAAATGCTACTGCAGTTGGACCAGTGAATAAATTTGATAAATCTTTACACTTAGTTTTTTCCAAGGCTAATTTTGTGATTCTGTTTTTTGTTATTTTGAAAATAATACCATGCTCTCTCATTTTCGATCTCAATTCATCTAATTGGGTCATTGTTAAGCCTTGGTAATGTGTAACTAAAATTGCTTTACTATTTTCAAATTGAGTTGTCATCTCAGATATATAGTTTTTTTTTTGCTCTTTATTCATCATAGTAATTAAATACTCTTCCCTAATTTAAGTCTGTAAGAAACACCCATAGTAGATGTAATAAAAGCAGAACGAATTAAATCGCCTTTAATACTGTTGTTTGACTTTTCTTTTTCAAGTGTTTCCAAAATTGCATTAAAGTTCTTTATTAATTTTTCGTCAGCAAATGATTTTTTTCCTATACTTACGCCTATATTTCCATCTTTATCATTTCTAATTTCTGCCTGACCTGATTTTGCATCAGTAACAGCTTTTTTTAGATTATCAGTAACAGTTCCAAGTTTAGGATTAGGCATTAGTCCTTTAGGGCCTAAAACTTTACCTAGTTTTGAGAGTTTAATCATCATCGAAGGAGTACAAATTAATTTTTCAAAATTAATTTCTCCACTTTTAATTTTTTCAATAAAATCATCACTACCTACAATATCTGCGCCTGCTGACTTTGCGTCTGAGGATTTTGAGTCTTCACAGACTACAGCAACTTTTATTTTCTTACCTGTACCTCCTGGTAAATTCACCACAGTTCTAATGTTAATTTCACTTTTCTTTTGTTTGTTGTTTATTTGAAAACTTAAATCAACAGATTCATCAAACTTAGTAGTACAATTTTTTTTTATGACTGATAATAACTTGTCTATAGTCTCAACTGCGAGTTCAGTAGTTTTATTTGGTAGCTTTTTAAATCTTTTTGAAGACATTTTAATCTTTAACCTCTATCCCCATTGATCTAGCTGATCCTGCAATTATTTTTACAGCTTGTTCGAGATCCAATGCGTTTAAGTCATTCATTTTTTGTTTTGCTATTTCCTCAGCTTGTTTTTTTGTTATTGATGCTACAATATTTCTTCCAGGTTCCTGTGATCCACTTTTTAATTTTGCTGCCTCTCTAATAAAGAAAGATGCTGGTGGAGATTTTATTTTGAAATCAAATTTTTTATCTTTGTAGACAGTGATTTCAACTGGAACTGGCTTGCCAGCTAATGATTTTGTTTTATCATTAAATGCTTTACAAAATTCCATTATGTTTACTCCACGTTGACCTAATGCAGGGCCAACTGGTGGAGCTGGATTGGCTTGACCACCTTTTATTTGTAATTTTATAAACCCACTTATTTCTTTTTTTGCCATTAACTTACTTTCTCAACTTGATTATATTCTAAATCTACAGGTGTTGGTCTACCAAAAATTGAAACAGAGACTTTTAGTC
Organism: uncultured Pelagibacteraceae bacterium; assembly: GCA_902597575.1. Classification (GTDB taxonomy): domain Bacteria; phylum Pseudomonadota; class Alphaproteobacteria; order Pelagibacterales; family Pelagibacteraceae; genus Pelagibacter. Next base: position 2,481 of record CACJYF010000019.1, read on the forward strand.
TGGATTTTTCTTCATCTATCTCCTCAACCATACCGTTAAACGAAGCAAAAGGACCATCAACCACCTGTACTTTTTCGCCAACAGTGTACTCTATCCCTGATTTTGGTTGAGCTACACCATCTTTTATTTGACCAAGTATTTTTTCTATTTCTTTATCTGATACAGGAACTGGCATACCTTTGGTGCCTAAGAAACCACTTACTCTCTTAATATTTTTTATCATATGATAAATGTTATTATCCATCTCACTTTTAATTAAAACATAACCGGGAAAATATTTTTTTTTTCTTTGTATTCTTTTACCTCTTTTAACTTCTGTAACATCATGAGTTGGAACGATAATCTCTTCAAATTTTTCAGAAATCTTAGCTTTATCCGCCTCTTCTTTTATTAGACCAGCAACTTTATTTTCAAAGCTTGAATGTGATTGCACAATATACCAATTCTTCATTAAATGCTCACCTTAAGTAATAAATCTAAAAAAAATTTAAGAATTTGATCTAATAAAAGAAAAAATATTGACATCGCTAGTGCCATTAAAAAAACCATAATAGCACCTTGTAAAGTTTCTTTACCTGTGGGCCATGAAACCTTGAATGCTTCTTGTTTTACCTCTTGTATAAATTTAATTGGGTTCTTCATTTATGTTTTTATCATCTTTTTTGGCAGGAGCGGAGGGACTCGAACCCTCAGCCTCCGGTTTTGGAGACCGGCGCTCTACCAATTGAGCTACACTCCTATATAGAGCTTACTCTATAATTTTAGTTACTACTCCCGCTCCTACAGTTCTTCCTCCTTCTCGAATTGCAAAGTTAAGTTTCTCTGACATTGCGATAGGAGTAATTAATTTTACCGTAAACTTAGCATCATCACCTGGCATCACCATTTCTGTGCCTGCAGGTAACTCAACTTCACCAGTTACATCCGTTGTTCTAAAATAAAACTGCGGTCTATATTTTGTAAAAAAAGGAGTGTGTCTTCCTCCTTCCTCTTTTTTAAGAACATAGGCTTGAGCTTCAAATTTAGTATGTGGTGTAACAGAACCAGGTTTACAAAGGACTTGACCTCTTTCGATGTCTGTTCTTTCAACACCTCTCAAAAGAACACCAACATTGTCACCTGCCTCTCCAGAATCTAAAAGCTTTCTGAACATCTCAACACCAGTACAAACTGATTTTTTTGTTTCTCTAATTCCGACAATCTCAATCTCATCACCTGTTTTAAGTACACCTGACTCCACTCTACCAGTAGCGACTGTACCTCTACCTGAAATTGAAAAAACATCTTCGACAGGCATCAAAAAATCTTTATCCTTTGGTCTATCGGGTTGTGGAATAAACTCATCAACATTCTTCATCAATTCCATAATTGATTTTTTTCCAATTTCTTCATCTCTTCCCTCAACAGCTGCAAGTGCAGAACCTTTAGCAATTGGAGTTTTATCCCCAGGAAATTTATATGAAGTCAATAATTCTCTTATTTCCTCTTCAACAAGATCAATCATTTCTTTATCATCCACTTGATCAACTTTATTTAGGTAAACAACTATTGCCGGAACTCCTACTTGTCTAGCCAAAAGAATATGTTCTCTAGTTTGTGGCATAGGTCCATCTGCAGCATTAACAACTAAAATTGCTCCATCCATTTGTGCTGCGCCTGTGATCATATTCTTTACATAATCAGCGTGACCTGGGCAGTCCACGTGCGCATAGTGCCTTTTTTCTGTTTCGTATTCAACGTGCGCAGTTGAAATTGTTATACCTCTCTCTTTTTCCTCTGGAGCTTTATCAATTTGATCATACGCAACTGCTTGAGCACCACCAGTCTCAGATAAAACTTTGGTGATAGCTGCAGTCAAAGTTGTTTTACCATGGTCGACATGACCTATTGTACCAATATTACAATGCGGTTTATTTCTTACAAATTTTTCTTTTGACATTACTTATATTCCTCACATTTCTTTTTATTTATAATTTTTTTCTTGGAGCGGGTAAAGGGAATCGAACCCTTACATCCAGCTTGGAAGGCTAGCGTTCTACCATTGAACTACACCCGCACAACCCCAAGAGTAACACTCCAGTATTATTTAAAATTTATTGAATGGTGGAGGGGGAAAGATTCGAACTTTCGAAGACCGAAGTCAACGGGTTTACAGCCCGCCCCATTTGACCGCTCTGGAACCCCTCCTTTGGGGAAGTGTCCCCTTGTTCAATAAAGCTTCAAACAACATGCGTTTTATATATTTTATTTGTGCAAATGCAACACGTGATTTAATAAGAAAATATGAAAAAAAACGTGTAAAATAAGAAAAATTTATGAGTAAATCATCCTTTTTTATAGTTGGTCAGCATGCAGTGTTAGAAGCTCTTAAAAACCCTGAAAGAAGGGTCTTAAGAGTATTTTTAACAGAGGAAAGTAAAAAAAATATTCACAGAAAAAGCCCAAAGAAAAACCTTCTAAATGAAGTGAAGGTTTATTTTAAAACTAAAAAAGAATTAGATAAATACAGTACAAAAGAGAATTTGTTACATCAAGGATATGTTGCTGAAATAGAGCACTTAGAAAAACCAAATCTTAAAGAATTTGTTAAAAAAAAAAATAATATTACTTTAGTTTGTTTAGATGGAATAACAGATCCTAGAAATATTGGGTCTTTAATTAGAAGTGCTACATCTTTTAATATCGATGGAATTATTATTAAAGAAAGGCATTATCCACGTGAAAGTAAGCTAATGTACAAAGCTTCAAGTGGAGCGATTGAGTATATGAATATTTTTGAAGTATCCAATATAAACTCTACCCTTAAAAACCTTAAAGATAAAAATTTTTGGGTTTACGGCTTTGACAGTGAAGGTAAAAAAGATTTTAAAAATATAGAATGGAAAGGTAATAATATTCTTTTATTTGGATCTGAGGGCTTTGGCATGCATAAACATACATCTAAATATGCTGATTTTTTGGTAAAGATAGAGATTGATAGTAAAGTTGAAAGTTTAAATATCTCCAATAGCGCTGCTATTGTGTTTCATCATTTAAATTATATTAAAAAAAAGAGTTGATTAATTTAAAAATTATTAATAATTATTGCGCATGCCCTTGTAGCTCAGTTGGTAGAGCAATTGATTTGTAATCAATAGGTCCGCGGTTCGAATCCGTGCGGGGGCACCACTTCACTTACTTTTTCATTTAAATTATTTATGCAAAAACTATTCTTACAACAATAAGTGTTGTCAGATTGTCGTCAGATTGTTGTCAAATCAAGTAGTCTTTTAATTTTGATATTCAGAGTAAAAAGCTTTCTCTGAAGATTGTTTCATAATTTTCTCAATATCTGAAATAGTTAACCAACAATCAATATATACAGTTCCATCTGTCACTAAACTAGTTAATTGATTTTGGGATATTCTTGATCTTGATGCTGTTATTAATTTCAAATTATTTGAATTTGTAAATGACTTTAACACTGACGATTTTATTCCAAAATTAAAACCTTCAATTCCTTCTTTTTCAATTTTTGCAACTGCAACGCCAATTACATTTCCACCTTTATCGATAATTGGTCCTCCGCTATTACCTTTGTTGAGAGCTGCATCAGTTTGAAATTCTGAAAAATTATTCCCCATACCAGAAAGTGATGTCACACTTCCTTTAGTAGTTTTAATACTAGTGCTAACTTTATTACCTAAAGGATAACCAGCTATAACAACATCATCCATTAATTTTGGATCCTCTTTTGAAATTCTATAAAATTTTTTAGGTCTTATATCTGATTTTAAAATAGCTAAATCATTTCTTTCATCATAAGCTATTACGTCAACTTCAACATACTTTCCTTGTTGAGCTATAGTAACATTTCTACAACCAACAATGACATGATCGTTAGTTATTATATGGCCATTATTACTAACAAAAAAACCTGTGCCTGATGATGCGGGAACTAGAGTATTTTTATCTTGAGTATCCTTTTTTTTGCTTTTTGCAATTTGTTGGTTAGGTTTTTGTTTTTTGGGTTTTGGTTGCTTATAAATCCCCAATTGTTTATGCACGTAATCTTTTGCATCTGACATAGAATAAAAAATTTTATCTAAAACACCATTTCCAATATTATTTAAATTAGTGTATTTAATTGATGCATTTTTGAAAACATAATATCTTTCAAATTTTGAAGCTAAAATTTCATAATCTTGATTTTGATAATACATGTAAGGTTTTTTTCCTATTGCATCGTACTTATAGCAAACTACTGCATACCAAACACTTGTTCTGGCCCAACAAAATTCTTTTTTTGATTGTCCCACATATATAATTTTTTGTTTTTCAAGGTCTGAAGGATTGTTTTCTACTACCTGGTCAACTGATGTTGTTGCACAACCAAATAGAAATATTGGAAAAATTAACAGTATAAGAATTTTTTTCATTTTTAACGATATCATTGTTGTCAGATTGTTGCCAAGTTTAAAATATTTTAGAATTAATGTTATAAACAAATGTTTATTTAAACTTTAGCAATTGATTTGTAATCAATAGGTCCGCGGTTCGAATCCGTGCGGGGGCACCATGATTTCACAAAATCAACGTTAATTTTTTACTATTTTTTTTCCAAAAAATGTGTAGTGGTATCCACTTTCTTTGGTACTAGTTAATGATCCGTCATAATAACCAATTTTTAATGGTTTAAATAATCTAAATTTATTTTTTAAATCTTTTTCACTTTTTGTAAAATTTATATAATGATAATAGATATTATGTTTTTGTCTTCTTTTGTAATTCTTATCTGAACTCAAATTAACTTTATAGAGTCCATCTTTACGTTTTTTTTGATCACAAAAATTTTTATAGTAATCACTTTTAGAGCTCTTCATTGTAAAAAATACATAGCCACCTGGATTTAACATTTTATTTAAACTTATTAATCTATTTTTTAAGTCTATATCATTTAGAAAATACAAAACTTGATATGATATTATTAAATCAAATTTTTTATTAAAAAAATTATCATTTTGATTGACATCGAAATCAATAAGCTTAAATTTATTTTTATTCATTTTTTTTTGACAAATTTTTATACTTGACTCAGCTATATCGACACCATAACCATCATATCCATATTTTTTAATTAAATAATGAATATTAGAACCCTCTCCACACCCGTAATCTAAAACTCTTAATCTTTTTTTGGAATGGATAAATAAATCAAGTAATTTTGGCTTTAGTGTAAAAATAAATCTTTCTACGTTTGGAGAATGATATACTTTATCCCAGAATTTTTTATTTATTTTTTCATAACTATTTTTCATAACATTTAACCTGATTATAATATTACTAATAGATCAATATAAATTATAAATTTGTTTTCTGTGGTTTTTTTGCAGCAATAATTATCATCTCACTACCAACTTTTTTTTTTCGAGAATCATTTTTGTAAAAATCTCTCAATTTTTTATTCTTTAAAATTTGTTCAATCATACCTGCAGATCCTTGCGAAGCAATACTAGAATTGGTTGATAAACCATACTGATACCAAGCGTTAGGCATTTTAATAGTAACAGACTCTCTTTGAATATCTTTTATATAGTATCCTGTGCTGTTTAATATAATCTCTATACTTTTTCTATTAAATACACTTAAATGCTCACCTGCAGCCATATTCCAAAAATCCAGACTTTTACAATGGGGATCATCAAAATCTGGTGTAGAAATAATTAATAATCCTTTATCATTTATTAATTCATAAATGTAACTGAGAATTTGTTTTAAATCATCAATTTTAAAATGCTCAACAACTTCCCACATTGTTATCAAATCAAATTTTTCAAATTTAAATTTTTTTAGAGAATCTACAGTGATCGGAGATGTATAGGGAGTTATATTCAAATCTTTTAAAGCACTTTTTAGTTGTTTTGGCATGAACCAGTCTAAAGCAATAATCTTTGTTTTTTTATTCTTTTTTCTCGCATACGAAACAAATTCTCCATTACCAGAGCCAAGATCTAAAATACTTTTTGAATGCTTAATTTTTTTATAACTGTGTAAATAATTTGAATAATGTGAAGTATTATATTCATTTAAATTTTTCAGTAATTTTAAGTGTTTATTTTTTGAATTTTTTCTTTCATAAGCGAAATTTTGATAATAAATTTTTAGATTTTCTTTGCTAATTT
>CACJYF010000020.1 GCA_902597575.1 uncultured Pelagibacteraceae bacterium
ATGAGTTGACGTGCAGAAAAAATCGTTGTTGCAAATTTTGCTCTATATATAACAGCATCCAATCTTCTTTCTAACAAACCAATTAGGTTTTCACTTGTATCCCCTTTTAACATGCTAGCTTTTTTATAAATATTTCTAAATTGTCTTTCGTTGATATTACCATAATAAGCTTTTAATTTTTGTTTCGCTTGAAGCTGAATACCATAATCTGAGGGTTTAGATGTTTTGGTCTGACCATGCTGGTAAACTAGGTGTATCGATTGTTTTGAGATCTGAAAATCAATCTAAAATTGATTACTGCAACACTCAAATTTTAAAATTTATAAAAGAAAAAGATATTGAAATTGTAGAGAGATAAATGCTTTACTTTGCCTACGGTAGTAATCTTCATCACATTCAAATGAAAAGAAGATGTAAGGATAGCATTTTTCTAAAAAAGATAGATTTAAAAGATTTCAGATTAACTTTTCGAAGTAAATATAGAGCAGCTGACATTGAACCCAAAAAAAATTCAATGGTTCCAGGCGGTTTATTTGAAATATCAAAGAGTGATGAAAAAAAACTAGATGTCTATGAAGATTTTCCTGTTTTATATAAAAAATATTATTTTTTGTATGAGGGAAAAAAAATAATGACTTATACCATGACTAAAAAAACACCTTTTAGATTTCCAACAGAAAGATATTTAAATGTAGTCAAGCGTGGGTACAAAGATTGTAAACTTGATTTAAAATTTTTAGAAAAAGCTCTTATTAAATAAATATTTTCAACCAACAATTAAAGTGTCTTTGGATCCGCCACCTTGTGAACTATTTACAATAGTACTACCTTTTCTCAAGGCTACTCTTGTTAGTCCGCCTGAAGTTACATAATTTGATTTTCCTGTTAAAACGAACGGCCTTAAATCAACATGTCTCGGCTCGATATTATTATTAGTTATAGTTGGACCAGTTGATAACACTTCTAGTGGTTGAGCAATAAATTCTCTTGGATTTTTTAAAATTTTCTGTCTTACCTCTTCAATTTCCTTTTTGGGCGCTTTGGGTCCAATCATTAAACCATAGCCACCTGAGGCATTTGCAGGTTTTACAACTAACTTAGATAGATTTTCTAAAACATATTTTTTTTGATCTTCTTCATGACATAAATATGTTTCTACTTGGTTTAACAAAGGTTGTTCACCTAGATAATAAGTAATCATTCTATTTACATACGAATAGACAACTTTGTCATCTGCAACACCCGTTCCTATTGCATTTAAGATACCAACATTTTTTTTTAACCAGCATTTAAATAAACCTGGAACTCCAATCAAAGAATCTTTGTTAAATACCTTGGGATCTAGAAAGCTGTCATCAAGTCTTCTATATATACAGTCAACTTTAAGAGGCCCCTTAACAGTTTTCATATAAACATTATCATCTTCAACAAAAAGGTCTTTACCTTCAACTAAAGCTATTCCCATTTGCTCTGCTAAGAATGAATGTTCAAAGTAAGCTGAATTATAAATTCCCGGAGTTAAAACGACCATGTGAGGATTAGCTGTCTTTTTTGGAATACACTCAACCATACAATTGTATAATTTATTTGTGTACTGGTGAATTGATGAAACTTTATATCTAGAAAATAGTTCTGGAAAAACATCCATCATAACCATTCTATTCTCAAGCATATAAGAGACACCTGATGGTACTCTTAAATTATCTTCAAGAACTAAATATTCTCCGTTTTTATTTCTTATTAAATCGATCCCAGATATATTAGACCAAGCTTTAAACTTTGGTGAAAACCCTTCACACTGTTTTATATAGTAGGGAGATTTTAAAATTAAGTCTGCAGGTATTATCTTGTCTTTGAAAATTTTTTTTTGATTGTAGATATCATCAATAAAAAGATTAAGAGCTTTGGCTCTTTGTTTTAAACCTTTGGAAATTTTATTCCAAACAGGTTTTGGTATTATTCTTGGAATAATGTCTAAAGGCCATTTTTTTTCTTCAGCTCTATTATTTGCAGCGTAAACTCTAAAATTTATTCCCCTGGCGCTTATTGTACTCTGACAATTTTTTTCAATTTCTTGCAGTTTCTTTTTGCCGTACTTTTCTAAAATACCAGATATTATTTTTGCGTGTTTTCTTAATTTGTTGTCCGCTGTAAAATAACCATCATATGCATTTTTGGCATTGTAATCTTTCCATAATTTAGAGGCCATAAAATATCTTCAAATTTTAAATTAATTAATTCAATTGTATAATTGTTATACCTGTTATGTAAGAAATAGATTATACATTATGCAAATTTAAAAATATTGCTTAAAAATAATGACTTATTGTATTGGTATAAAAGCAAATGATGGTCTAGTTTTTGCATCAGACTCGAGAACTAATGCAGGATTAGATAATGTAAATATTTACTCCAAAATGTTTACTTATGATGTTGGTGATAGAACAATAATTATTGTTACCTCTGGAAATTTAGGCACTTCACAAGCAGTATATAAATCCATTGAAAAAGATTTAGAGGACACATCCGGAAAACTCAATTTAAACACTTGTAAAGATTTTGACCAAATAGCTTCTTACGTTGGATCGCTAAATGTAAAACATTCAATGCCAAAAGGTATTAATACAGATACAGTTTTACTTGGTTCAACTTTTATAGTTGGTGGACAAATTAAAGACCATCCAATGGAACTTTACTTGGTTTACCCGCAAGGTAATTATATCAAACCAGCTGATAGCAAACCTTATTTAGTAATTGGTGAGGTTAAATATGGTAAACCAATTTTAGATAGAGTTATAAAACCTGATGTATCGATTGGGGATGCTTCTAGATGTGCTTTGATTTCAATCGACTCTACTTTAAAAAGTGATTTAACTGTTGGGCCACCAATTGATTTCGTGGTTTATAAAAAAGATGGATATAAAATTCTTTCACAAAAATGTTTGAATATTGCCGATGATGAATATTCTAAAGTATGCAATCAATGGTCAGATGGTATATTTAAAATTTTTAACTCTTTTCCAAGATTTGATTGGGAAAAATAATTTATCTATTAGATAACCAGATTGTTTGACAAGGATCTAGTTTAATTCTTTTATCAAGTGTAAAAAATATTTTACTCCCTAATAAGTCTTTATATTTTAAAAACTCTTTATTTAACTTGAAATATTGCATTTCTGAGGAGAGATTTGTTATGCAAATTATAGTTTGTTTTTTATCAATACTTTCTCTTTTAAAAGAAAATATTTTTGGTCCAAGATTAATATTCTCTCTATTTGCGTTTGGATGAAACGCTTTCTGCTTTTTTTTGACACTTAATAGACTGGAAATCTTTTTATAAAAATAACTTTCTTTAGAATCTTTATTATTAAGTTTGTTTGAAATATTTTTTAAATTCCATTTATATCTGTTAACATCTCGATTATTACCGGTAATTACAAATTTTGCTTCATCATTAGACGTACCAAACATGGAGTTGAAATAAATCGCAGGTACTCCTTCGAATGCAATCATAATTGAATGAGCAGAAATATATCTTTCAATGGCAAACTTGCCATTATCATAATTAGTTTTTTTTAAAGCATCGAATATTGTTATATTTGCCTCGTAAACCTTTTTTGATTTATTTTGAATTTTTCTATAAGAAAACTTTGATCCATTTTTTTTTAACCTCTTAAGAAAATCTTTTAAAACTTTGTTACTTAATAATCCTTCAGCCGGTCTCATCCCAATTCCATCATGAGATGCAATGAAATTTAAATAACAGTTTCCATTTTTACTTTTTGGAAGTTTTTTACTCCAATTATAAAGATACGAATTGTTTTCAAATAAAAAAGCATGGATTAATAAAGGTGGTAAGGAAAAATTATATATCCAGTTAGCTTCATCATTTTTTCCAAAGTAACTTAAATTTTCTTTTTCAGGCAAGTTTGTTTCTGTAACTATTAAGGTTTGGGTATTAAGTAAGCCAGAAATCATTCTTAGGAGTTTTATGATTTCATGTGTTTTACTTAAGTTAATACATTTTGTTCCACTTTCTTTCCAAAGATAAGCAATTGCATCTAACCTAAAAATAGTTATTCCATGATTAATTAGATTAATCATGATTTTTATAAATCGCAATAACACTGCTGGGTTTTTAAAATTTAAATCTAATTGATCTGGACTGAATGTTCGCCAAAGATAATCAGTTTTGTTAAAAATATTTATTTTTTTTAAAAGTTTATGGTCTCTTGGTCTTACAACTTTTGAAGTATTAAATTTAGAGTCTACAGTTAAAAAATAATCTTTACCGGGTCTTTTAGCTCTTAAAAAATTTTTAAACCACAAACCTCTTGCAGATGAATGATTTATGACAATATCTGCCATGATATCACTTTTTTTTGAAAAACTTTTTATATCCGACCAATTGCCAAGCTTACCATCTATTTTGTAATGATCTTTTACTGCAAAGCCACTATCACTGCTTGATGGATAAAATGGTAAAAAGTGAACGGTGTTAAAATTTTTACTTAATCTTTTTTGAAAGAATTTTTTAAATACCTTAATTGAATGTTTTTGATTTTGTGCAAAAATGCTATCACCATAACATATAAGCATTGAGGTTTTTTCAGTTATACTTTTTATCTTTTTTTTATTTTTTTGGTTGAATTGGTTTAAAAGTTGAACAACTTCGCTAGTATAAAAATTAATATCTTCTTTGTTACAGTGTGATTGATAAATATTATTAAGCTTAGAGTAGATCTTTTTTTGATTTGTTTTGGATAACATTAACTGTATTTTTTGTTATCCTCATTAACAACTTTTTCTAATCTTCCTAAAAAATCAGGTATTGCACTTTTAACCCTACTCCATGTAGGTATAAAAGGTGTATCCATTGGATTAAGAACAAATGCTTCTCCCGCTTTCATTATATTGACAGCAAATAATTCGACAGCTTTCTCTTCTGTATGGGAATCAAATTTTAATCCATTCATATATGCATCACTCCTATAAATATCGATTAAATCCAAGGCAGATCTATAATATGTTGCTTTTAAAGACCTGAATTTTTCTCTACTAAATGTATTTCCCTGAGTGGCTAATTTTTTTATAAATGTTTTTATTATATCAATGGACATTCTAGATAAACCTTTTGTTTCATCGTCACTAGATAAAACTTGATGTTTATGATCATAAGTATCAGCTAGATCGACCTGACAAATATTTTGTGGTGAAAAACTTCTTTGCATTTCAGATAAAATACCAACTTCAATCCCCCAATCGGATGATATCCTCAACTCAGGTAAAACATTCCTTCTGAAAGAAAACTCACCAGCCAAAGGATATTTAAAAGATTTCATAAACTCTAGATAGCTACTTGGACCAATAGTTTTCTCAAGCGCAGTTAATAAAGGAAAAACAAGTAATCTTGCAACACGCCCATTCATTTTTCCATTAGCAATTCTTGGATAATATCCCTTGCAAAATTCAAAGTTAAAAAGAGGGTTCACAACTGGATAAAAAAGTTTAGCCAACATCCTTCTATCGTAAGTTTTGATGTCACAATCATGGAGAGCAACTGAACGTGCAGTATCTCTTGCTATGGACATTCCGATACAATACCAAACATTTCTACCTTTTCCGAGTTCACTTGGTGCAAGATCTTTTTTCTTCAACTCTTTATCAAGTTTTTTTAAAGCTGGTCCATCATTCCAAAGAAGAGAGAAGGGTGTTTTAAGTTTTTTAAAAAACTTCCAGGCTTTTTTTGCTTGTTTTTCATTGGCTTTATCAAGACCGACAATAATGTGGTCTAAATATTTTGTTTTACTAATTTCCTCTACAATATTAGGTAAAGCGTTACCTTCTAGCTCTGAGTAAAGACAGGGTAAAATTAATTCCATCTTTCTCTCTTTAGAAAATTTTAATAAGTCTTTTTCAATTTCTGTCGTAGATCTTGTCCCAAAATCATGCAAAGTTGAGATTATTCCATTTTGAGAAAATTCACTCATATTAAATTCTAGACATTATATTTTAATTTAGCTAGAGCCTTTTTAATCACATCAGCCCAGCCTTCAGGAGATGGCTTGTTAGAAAATATAAGATTATCTATATTAATTTGGTCAAGTTTAAATTGATCGTTAAAAACTAAGCAAGGTACATCACAATTTTTTAACATATCTAGATCGTTATAATTATCACCAACAGCAATTGTTTTTATTTTGTCTTTGGTTTTTTTTAAAATTCTAATAACTTTATTCATTGATTTCACTTTATTGACGTTATCACAAAGATTTGAAACACGTCCACCTTCCTGTAGAGTTAATGAGTTAGAACTTAAAATTTTTAATAATCTATTTTTCTCTTTTTTTTCTCCGCTAAATAAAAATGGTAAAGTATATTTTCTATTCAAAACATCCTTAAGTTTGGCATCCTTTTGTCCAAAAATTATTTCCTGTCTTTTTTTATCTAGTTTAGAAATTAAAAGACATTTATCCCTTATCTTCTCTGGTATTTTTAAATTAAAAATTTTTAACAATTCCTCTTTTTCT
>CACJYF010000021.1 GCA_902597575.1 uncultured Pelagibacteraceae bacterium
CTCTTAGTTTGTTTTTAAGTTTTCTCTCTGCATCTATTTGATTGATTAGATGAAAAGTTTGTTTGTGTATAATTGAGTCAAAATCCTTTTGATATTGATTAATACTGTTGTCGCAAGTAAGTTGTGTATTAGATAACCAAGATATAATTCTTTTTGATGTTATTTCAAAATCCCAATTTTTAGAATTGTATTTGTAATTTTTCTCTATCCAACTTTTTATTATCATCTGAACAGACTCTTTTGAGGACTTCAAATCGAGACTAAAAAGCCAATAAAAATTACTCAATTTTTGCAACTGCTTTTGATTTAATTTTTTGCTTGTCCAGAAATTATCGTATAAAAAATTTTCAATATTGAATTTCTTTGTTCTGATTTTAACAATAGAAGACAGTAAATATGAACTAGGTTTATATTTTAATTCGCTAGTTACTGTAGATGATATTTTTTTTTCGTAAAATATGGAATTAAGATAAATCTGTCTTATAATATCAAACATATCCCAATCAAATTAATTTAGATTATTAATTAAATCGATCTTAATAAATCGATATTTTTTTTGATATCTCCATTGTTATTTTTAAAAATAGTTGTTCCTGAAACTAAAATATCTACTCCTGATTCAATTGCTTGTTTTGAATTTTCGAAATTAATCCCACCATCTATTTCAATAACAAAATTCAATTTTGAATTTTTTCGAATTTCATCTAATTTTTTAACCTTGTTCAAAACTTCAGGCATAAATTTTTGTCCTCCAAAACCTGGATTTACACTCATTATCAAGATTAAATCTATTTTATCTAAATGTTCTTTAATGATTTCAATTTTTGTTTCTGGATTTAATGATACACCTACCTTTTTTTTAAATTCTCTAATTTTATTTATTGATCCCAAAAGATCATTAGTTGCCTCTGGATGAATAGTTATAATATCTGCACCTGCACTTGCGTAACTCTCAATATACTTATGAACTGGTGAGATCATCAAGTGAACATCAAAGGGTAGTAATGAATTCTTTTTTAGTGCTTTAATTACAGGAGGTCCTATAGTCAAATTAGGTACAAAGTGACCATCCATTACATCAACGTGAATCATATCCGCGCCTGCGTCTTCTAATTTTTTTATTTCTTTTCCTAATTGACTGAAATCTGCAGATAAAATTGAGGGTGAAATTTGTATTTTTTTCATAGATTATTAAATTAACTAGTACCAAATTTTAAAATCTAATTTAATTAAAAAATTGATAAATTTGTCTTGAAATCTCACTTTCCAACGGAAATGATAGCATACCCATTACTGAGTATCCCAAAATCCAAGGCATAAAGTAAAATCTTATCATGAAAAAAAACCAAGCAACATAAAGGGGTACGATTGGTTGAATTATAAAAGATGGAGTTAGAGGTTTAAATAAAGTAATAAGAGGATTAGTAAATTTAACAAAGACTCTCATAAAAAAAAATTGAGAGTCTTCTCTTTGAAAAATATTCATTGCAACTCTTCCAATTAAAGTCCACATGATTACCCCAAGAATATAGTCAATTATATATACTAAAGGATGAAAGTTAGCTGACATTAAGAAATTTATATTGGAAAAAGATTGAAATTAAAAGGGGCGAAATTAATCGCCCCTTAATTAAAGATTATTTAGTGTTGTTTGCCAAGGATCGATTTACCAGCTGGTACACGAACCTCATCAACCATTTTCTGCGTCGCAGCGTTAGGTGCTTGCGTCATCAAGCTGACTACAACCATAGCTACTAAGCTGACAGCCGAACCAAAGATACCAAATGTTAACTGAGTAATACCTAAGAATCCACTTCCACCTGTTCTTACCCAAACTAGGTAAGCAGCACCGGAAATTAATCCTAAAGCCATACCAGCTATAGCACCTTCTTTGTTAGCTCTCTTCCACCATACACCAAGTACTAGTGGGAAGAATAGTCCTGACATCGCAAAGTCAAAAGCCCAGATTACTGAACCTAAAATACCTTGGATCTCAAGAGCTGCGATTGTTGCTCCTGCAAAACCAATTACAACAAGTAATACCCTTGCAACAACTAGTCTTTTAGCAGTCTCAGCTTTTGGATCGATGATCTTATAGTAAACATCGTGTGAGATTGCGTTTGCAATTGCTAAAATCAAACCATCAGCTGTTGACATGGCAGCAGCCATACCTCCAGCAGCAACCAGACCTGAGATCACATACGGTAATCCAGCTATTTCTGGAGTTGCTAACACAACGGCTTTACCACCCATGAAAAACTCATTTAACTCAAGAGTTCCATTTCCGTTAAAGTCGCTTACAAACATTAAGTTTGCTTGGTTCCAGTTTTGATACCAGTCTATCGCTTGAACTTCTGAAATTGATTTACCGATAATACCTGTTGGTAGTGACGGATCAATCAATGACAACTTCGATAGTGTCGCTAACATTGGAGCAGAAGAATAAAGTAAGAAGATAAAGAATAATGACCAACCTACTGATTTTCTAGCTGCTTTTACACTTGGAGTAGTAAAATATCTCATCATAACGTGAGGCAATGAAGCTGTTCCCATCATCATCGCTAACGCTAATGAAATAAATGCCCAAGGTGTTGCGTTCACCGCTGAGTGAGCTTTAGTTATTCCAGCCAAACCTTTTGGTACTTCTTTTAGATTTTCAGCAGAGTTTTTCACAAAACCAAACTGAGCCTCTAATTCAGCTATTCTAGAAACTTCATCAGCTAACATGAAGTGAGGGAAGAAACCCGCACCCATTTTGTTACTGATCCAGAATACTGGTAATAAGTAAGCTATTATAAGTACGATATATTGAGCTACCTGTGTCCAAGTTACCCCTCTCATACCACCAAGCATTGAACAAAGTAAGATACTTATAAGTCCAACGTATACTGCATATTGGAATGGAATATCAAGTGCAACAGATGCAATTGTACCTGTGGCGTTAATTTGTGCAGTCACATAAGTAAATGAAGCAACAGTTAAAACTACCACTGCCATAAATCTACTTAAATTACCACCGTATCTTGTACCAATAAAATCTGGAACTGTGTAACAGCCAAATTTTCTTAGGTAAGGTGCTAATAATGATGCGACTAATACATATCCACCAGTCCAACCTACAAGCAATGCCATATAACCGTAACCTTTAAAATAAATACCACCTGCCATTGCAACGAATGATGCACCAGACATCCAGTCTGCTGCTGTCGCCATTCCGTTGAACACAGTTGGTACTTGTCTTCCAGCTACGTAATACGCATCGGCTTGAGCTGTACGTGATAGATAACCAATTATAGCATAGATGGCCACTGTAAAAGCAACGAAACAAATTCCAATTGTTTTTGCAGTTACGCCCATCTGCTCGGCAATCGACATAATGATTATGAAAGCCAGGAAACCTCCTGTGTAGATTCCATAAACTTTAGGTAGATTGTCTATAAAATTACCTTTAATCATTAGTCATCTCCTTTTTCACTGAAGCCGAACTCTTCATCAATTTTCTCTTGTCTATTTGCAAACCAAAAAATTAGTATTACGAATATTCCAAGAGATCCCTGACATGTGAACCAATAAGTCAATGGATAACCAAATGGTCCAGTGACCTCATTCATTTCTGCTCCGAAAAGGAAGATGCCAATTGAGAATACAAACCAAATTGCTAACGTCATCATTAGCAAACCCTTGGATTTTTCCCAGTGTTGTTCTTGTTTTGACATTTATACCTCTCTCTTTTTAGTTATAACTGCTCAAAACCATAACCATTATCAAACAGATTTAAAGTGTTAAAATTGTTCAAAATACCTCTATTTTTGGGATATATATAATAAAAATATCTAATTTTATGGGTAAATATAAGCTAACTTGGAGAGATCTCACTTGGAGAGATTTTAAAATTTACCTTTTCGCTCTCTTTAAAGCTTTTATTCCAAAAAAAAAGATTAAGAGTCTTGATGATTTGGAAGAATTTATTCAATCCAAGTCAGCTTGGGTAACCCAAGTCACACTTTATGGGTATTTGAAAACTAGGATGGGAACACGTTACGTTCTTCATTTTGAAAATGATGAATTTATGTCATCTGTTAACTTGGCAAAATGGAACATCTATTCAGTAGCTCTACAAGATCTTACACTATATACGTTTTCTTATCTTAAGAATAATTTCAATTTTAATGATCTTGAAAAATCAAAAGAGATTTTTTTAAAAATCTTAGATGATGAAATTTCCAACAAGATGCCACTTAATATTATAGAAGATGCAAAAAATAATTTTAGTGAAAGATTGTATAATATAAATTGGGATAATTATTATAATGATCTTCCATTTAACCCAAGCGCCTTATCTTTGTATAAATGGGCACCTATTGCGGAAGAATTAAAAACTTTAGATAGAAAAATTGTTTTAAATTCAGTTATCTTAAAATGGGATACCGTTAAAAAAGAATTTCAAGAAAGAATAAATTTTTAATTATTTTTTCTGTTCTCAACCAAACTATTAACAACATTTGGATCTGCTAAAGTGGTAGTGTCACCTAATTGACCGTGCTCATTCGCTGCAATTTTTCTCAAAATTCTTCTCATGATTTTACCCGATCTAGTTTTAGGTAACCCTGGAGTAAATTGTATAAGATCAGGTGTTGCTAATGGGCCAATTTGTTTTCTTACCCATAGTTTTAACTCCCTTTCAAGATCACCAGTTTCAGTCTCTCCAGCATTAAGTGTAACATAACAGTAAAGTCCGTTACCTTTTATATCATGAGGATAACCAACGACAGCTGCTTCAGCAACTTTTGGATGTGCAACAAAAGCACTTTCAATTTCTGCTGTTCCAAGATTATGGCCTGATACTATGATGACATCATCTACCCTTCCAGTTATCCAATAGTAACCATCTTTATCTCTTCGACATCCATCGCCTGTGAAATATTTTCCATCAAATTGAGAAAAGTAAGTGTCAATAAATCTTTGATGGTCACCATAAACTGTTCTCATTTGTCCCGGCCAAGACTGGGATATACAAAGTCTACCTTCACCTGCACCTTTTATCTCTTTTCCATCTTTGTCAACTAAGCATGGTTTTATTCCGTAAAAAGGTTTAGTGGCAGAACCAGGTTTAAGTGGAATAGCTCCTGTTTGAGGGGCGATAAGTATTCCTCCCGTTTCTGTTTGCCACCAAGTGTCAACAATTGGACATTTTGAGTTTCCAACAGTTTTGTAGTACCACATCCATGCTTCTGGGTTAATTGGTTCCCCAACAGTCCCTAATAATTTTAAGGATTTTCTGGATGTTTTATTAACTGGATCGCTGCCCTCTCTCATTAAAGCTCTAATAGCAGTTGGTGCTGTATAAAATGTATTAACTTTGTATTTGTCTACTATTTGCCACCATCTGGAGCTATCAGGATAATTAGGTATACCTTCAAACATTATAGTTGTGGCACCATTAGAAAGCGGCCCATATATAATATAACTATGTCCAGTTACCCATCCAATGTCTGCGGTACACCAATAAATATCTTTAGGTTTGTAGTTGAATATATATTGGTGAGTCATTGATGCATAGACCATATACCCGCCAGTCGTATGTAAAACACCTTTCGGTTTACCAGTTGATCCTGAAGTATAAAGTATAAACAGTGGATCTTCCGCATTCATCTCCTCAGGTTCGCAGTGGGCCGGAACATCCTTGATTAAATCGTGATACCAAACGTCTCTATCATCATCCCAAAATACGTAATTTCCAGTTCTTTTAACAACAATACACTTTTTAACATTTGGACAGTTTGTTAATGCCTCATCAGTAGTAGCCTTTAGAGGTATTTTTTTTCCTCCCCTGACACCTTCATCCGCAGTAATTATATACTCTGACTCACAATCGTTAACTCTTCCTGAAATAGATTCAGCTGAAAACCCTCCAAATATAATAGAATGAATCGCACCAATCCTTGCGCAAGCTAGCATTAAAACTGCTAACTCTGGTATCATAGTTAAATAAATTGTAACTCGATCTCCTTTTTTAATTCCAAGTTTTTTTAATCCATTTGCAGCTTTTGATACTTTTTGATGTAATTGTTTGTAAGAAATTTTTTGACTGTCTTTAGGATCATCACCAACCCAAATGATAGCAGT
>CACJYF010000022.1 GCA_902597575.1 uncultured Pelagibacteraceae bacterium
AAAAAGTTTGAATTAAGTTATGAAGATCATTTACGATTGATAAAATATTGTAAAAAAAAAAAAATAAAATATTTAGCCTCAGTGTTTGACATAGAAAGCTTGAATTTCGTGCAAAAATACTCAAATATAATAAAAATCCCGTCTGGCGAAATAACCAACCATTTTCTTTTGCAAAATATAAATAGAAACAAACATGTTATACTATCGACTGGTGCATCTTCTTTAAAAGAAGTCAATAAAGCATTAAATGTTTTAATTCACACAGGTGTTAAAAAAAAAAATATAAAACTACTCCATTGTAATTCTGACTATCCAAGCAAGAATATTGAAGATTTAAATTTAAATGCTATAAAATTGTTAAAAAAAGTATTCAAAATTGAGGTTGGTTACTCAGATCATACTTTAAATAATCAAGCAGCTATTATATCAATCTCTTTAGGAGCAACTATTATTGAAAAACATTTTACATTAGATAAAAAAATGAATGGGCCAGATCACTTATCAAGTTTAAATCCTTCTGAACTTAAATATTTTTGTGATGACCTAAAAAATACTAAAATTATGCTCGGTAATAAAATAAAAATTCCAAGTAAAAGTGAAAAAAAAAATTTAAAATTTATGAGAAAATCATTATTTGCTAAATCTGACATAATAAAAGGTCAGATGTTTACTGAAGAAAACCTATGCTGCAAGAGACCGGCGACAGGAATATCTGCTGATAATTTCTATAAATTTTTAGGAAAAAAATCAAAGTTTAATTTTAAAAAAAATACTCGAATTAAATAATTTTTAAACTTTATCACCTAAATTACCCTCCCATTTCATTGCATTTAATTCTTGCTTGTCTGTAAGTGTGTTGCTTTTTTTTGCATCATCCCATACAGTATTTCTTAATTGCCATTCATTATTTACTGTTTTTTTCCAAAGATGTGGAGATCTAAATCTATCGTGTAAATTCATGAAATACTCGTAGTTAAATTCTGGTTCTTCAAACATTTTATGGGCTATTGGATATTCCTCTTTTCCAATGGTTAAATATTTAAACAGATCTTCCAAAAACCTTTTTGGAAATTCCAAATCATATTTTTTAGCAAGTGCAACTCCTTCTTCTCTAGTAAGATCTCCATCTCTTATTTCGAAGGAGGCTATATTTGACGTCCAACCAAGTCCAAATTTAATACCAAGAGTATAATAGTTGAAATCTTCCATCTTATCATCACAAGAAGTATATTTTGTATATGTGCCCGGCATCCTTTCTGGATTAGTAACAAATCCACCATGTTTTACCGCATAATAATAGTTTGACTGTTGATGCCATTTTTTAAAATATCCAAAATAGTAAACCTCCACATCACTTTGAGTTAATTGATCTTTATTTATTGGTAAATAATTTAACAAATCGATATGTTTTAAACCGAACTTTTCTTTTAATTCTCTTATACTTACTCCCCCTATAAAGGTTTTATCCTCTTCTATTTTGTTTGTACTAAAATAATCTATGTTCATCGTCGGTAATTCACCCTCTGCGGAGTCATTTCCATATTCAGCAGCATTTTCCCCATAAAATATTAATTTGATTCCAAGTTTTAGAGCAATTTTTGGTGCTAAAAATTTCTGCCCAAACACAAAAGGTTGAAACGGATTAAAAAGATTATCAATTGCAAGTCTAGTTAAAAGCCTTTGTATTTTTCGGTTTGGTGTTACCAAATAATTGTCAAACCCAGCATTTGACCAATTTTCCATGTTTTTGCGACCCGTTTCAGTGTACATATGAGGCGCCCAAGTAATGGTTAGAGGGTTCATATTATATTTATATTTCAGCATATGAGCTACAAAAAAACTATCTTTGCCTCCTGACCCTGGCACTATGCAATCATAATCATTTCCATTGCCTCTATGTTTGTTACAAAGATCTATTAATTCTTTTTCTCTTTTTTCCCAATTTATATCTTTTCTTTTTTTTTCATTGAATTTACAAGCATCGCAAATACCATCATCATGTATTCTTATTGTTTTTTTTTGGGTTTTAATGTTATTTTTATATAATATTTCAGAAACAGGTCTTTGATTTGAAATTATACATTTTTTACAAAATTTTACCTCAAAAGGTAAACCAAAATAGCTTTTTTTTGATTTGTATTCTCTTTCAATTTCCTCACTACTTTTTGCTTTGGGTTTATGGTACATAAAATGAGATTTAATTATATGAAAAGAATCCTAGCAAGATTAGACACAAAAAACAATAAATTAATAAAAAGTATAAGGTATGAAGGCCTAAAGGTTTTTGGTGAAATAAATGATTATGCTTTGAAATACTATTCTCAAGGTGCAGATGAAATTATTTATATTGATACCATTGCAAGTTTATATGAGAGAAATAGTTTAATAGAAGCGATAAATTTTGCTACAGAAAATATTTTTATTCCTTTTACTATTGGAGGAGGAATTAAAAGCGTGGATCAAGTTAGAGGCATACTTAGATCTGGAGCAGATAAAATTGCAATAAACTCTGAGGCGATAAGAAATCCAAACATAATTAAAGATATTTCAAAAATTTTTGGATCTCAGTGTGTTATGATTTCCATACAAGCAAAAAAAAGAAGATCAGGAAAATGGGAACCCTTTTTTTTAAATGGTAGAGAACCATCAGGTTTAGATGTATTAGAATGGGCGAAAACAGTAGAAAAATTAGGTGCTGGAGAAATACTAGTTACTTCTGTAGATCAAGATGGAACAGAAAATGGTTTTGATTACGAACTTCTAAGAGATATATCAAAAAACTTAAAAATTCCTGTAATAGGAGCAGGCGGTGCAAAAAATATAGGAAATATAGTCGATATTTATAAAAAAACTAATGTAAGTGCACTAGCAGTAGGTTCTATATTACATAAAAATTTTGTAACTATTCAAGAAATTAAAAAAGAAATTAATTTATCTTTAAAATGAGTTTCAAAATTATAATTGATTAATTAAGTTTAAAAAGCTAAAATTGTT
This sequence comes from uncultured Pelagibacteraceae bacterium, assembly GCA_902597575.1. Classification (GTDB taxonomy): domain Bacteria; phylum Pseudomonadota; class Alphaproteobacteria; order Pelagibacterales; family Pelagibacteraceae; genus Pelagibacter. Next base: position 2,995 of record CACJYF010000022.1, read on the forward strand.
CAATAGTTGAACACAGTTAAAAAATTAATTTAGATTATCGAAAAAAAAGGTAAAAACTGCGTGAAAGATACAATAATAATTGATTATGGAGCAGGTAACGTTAAGAGTATTTATAATGCTTTAAAGTTTTTAGGATATGAAAGTATTCTTTCAAATAATATAGATGATATAAAAAGTGCGAAAAGAGTAATTTTACCTGGTGTTGGCGCTTTTGGTAAAGCAATGGAACAAATTAAAGATTTAGAATTAATTGATTCTCTAAAAAATCATTGTGATCAGAACAAACCTTTCTTGGGTATTTGTCTTGGAATGCAAATGATGTTTAAATATAGTGAGGAGTTTGGTAAATATGATGGACTCGATATCATTGATGGACATGTTGAAAAATTGCCAGAAAATCAAACTAATAAAAAATATTATAGAATACCAAATATAGGCTGGTATGAAACTAAGAATAAAAATGATTTCAATGTCTCATATGATGAGAATTTATTTTATCATGTTCATTCCTATCATTGTATTCCAAAAAATAAAAATGAGATAATCCTTACCACTATGTTCAACGAACTAGAAATTGTTGTTGGAGTAAAAAAAAATAAAGCTTTGGGTTTTCAATTTCATCCCGAAAAAAGTAGAAAACAAGGTTTAAAATTACTAAAATATTTTTGCGATCTAAATTAGTTATATGAATATTTTTTTAACAGGATCATCTGGACTTATCGGTCGTGAAGTATTAAAAAAATTTTCAAAATCTAATTTTATTTACGCAATTATAAAATCAAAAAAAAAAAAATTATTTAAAAATAAAAATATTAAATATATATTTCAAAATTTAGAAAAAAAGTTTGATTTTAATGAAAAAATAGATGCAGTGATACATTTGGCTGCTAAAGTACAAAGAAAATCAAAAATCAATAGTAATCAAAACTATATTATAACAAAAAATATATTGGAAGCTACGGCGCCTGCTTGTAAAAAGTTTATTTTTGCATCCTCTCAAATGGTTTATGGAAATATAAATGAAATAAATATAAGGGAAGATAAAAAAATTAATGAAAATAAACTGGATAATTACGGGTCTAGCAAAATAAAATGTGAAAAATTAATAAAAAAATACCAAAAAAAATATAGAGGCTCTTATTATTCACTAAGATTTAGTGGAATAATAGAAGGTGCAGGTTTCATCACATATGCAATAAATTGTATCTTACAGAAGAAAAAAATCCATATTTTTTCAAATGGAAAAGTTATGAGGAATTATTTATCTTTAAGTGATTGTGTTAAATCGATATTCTTAACAGCAAAAATGAAAAATATTCCTAATTATCACACAATTAATGTTTCATCAGGAATGAATTTAGATAATATTTCTATCATTTCGAAGCTATTTAGACTTTTATCAATTAACAAAAAAATTTTTTTAACTAATAGACCCGCACCAATCCAAAATCTAACTATGGATATAAGTAAAGCAAAAAAGATTCTAAAATTCAAGCCCGAAACATTTGATAGATCTTTAAAAAATTATTTAAAAAATTTTGAATTATATGCAAATAAAAATAGCAAGTCCTGAATTTAATAGATCAGATAGAACTTTTTTATATAGAAAAATAGAAAATATACTTTCTTCAAAATTAAGTATGGGTAAAAATGTTGAAGAATTTGAAAAAAAATTTTCAAAATATATTGGAACCAAATTTGCAGTTGCAATGAACTCTTGCACTTCGACATTGGAGTGTGTTCTAAGCTTTTATAGCAAGAGAGGAAAAGAGGTAATTCTACCATCTCAAACATTTATCGCTAATGGTTCGGCGGTAATTAATTCAGGATTAAAACCTGTTTTTTCTGAAATTTCTTCTAAACATTTTTGTTTAGATATCAATGACGTTAAAAAAAAAATAAGTAAAAAAACTGCTGCTGTAATTATTGTGCATATGAGTGGTTATTTGAGCTATGATATTTTCAAATTAAGAGAAATTTGTAAAAAAAAGAAAATAGTTCTAATTGAGGATTGCGCCCATGCTGTTGGTTCACAAATAAAAGATAAAAAAGCTGGTACATTTGGAGATGCTGGCTGTTTTTCTTTTTATCCAACAAAAATTTTAACAACAGGGGAAGGTGGTATGCTTACCACAAATAATAAAAAACTTGCTGAATTTGCAAGAAGTTATCAAAATAGGGGAAGAGATATAAAAAAAAATTATGAGGTTTATAATTTTCTAGGAAGAAATGTAAGAATGACTGAAATATCAGCAGTATTAGGCATTATACAATTAAAAAAAATTAAAATCTTTTTAAAAAATAGGAGACAGGTTGCCAACACCTATAAAAAATTACTAAAATCAAATAAATTTTTAAATATTATTTTACCGAAAGATATCAAACAAACCTCATGTTGGAAAATTCCAATTGTTATTAATAAAAAATTTAATAGAGATGTAATTATTAAAAAATTACTAAGTAAAGGTATAGAAACTGACAAGGCATATTATCCACCACTACATTTACAACCAGCTGTAAAAAATTTATATAATTTTAAAAAAGGTTTGATACCAAAAACTGAGGATTTACTTTCAAGACATATCTGTTTACCTTCACACCAGTCGATGTCAGTCCAAGAAGCTAAATATGTATGTAAATTAATAAATAAATTAATAAAGTAATGGCCTCTATTTCTATACATCAACCACAATATTTACCATGGCATAATTATTTTAAAAAAATGAAAAAAGCAGACATTTTCATTATATTAGATAGTGTAGATTTTCAAAAAAATGGTCTGCAAAATAGAAATCAAATTAAGACTTCGAATGGTGTTAATTGGTTAACGGTCCCAGTATTAAGAAAAAAAGGTCAAAAAATTTATGAAACTAAAATAGATAATAGAAATGATTGGATAAAAAAACATTGGAAAGCTTTAGAGCAGTCTTATAACAAATCGCCATTTTTTAATGAATTTAAAAATATTTTTAGAGAAGTGTATTCGAAAAAATGGAACAATTTATCTGATTTAAATATAACTCTTATAAAAATAATTAGAGAAATTTTGGGTATTAAAAATGAAATATATTTAAGCAGCAATCTCAAAATAAA
>CACJYF010000023.1 GCA_902597575.1 uncultured Pelagibacteraceae bacterium
TGTTAAAAAAATATCTCTAAAATACAATTATTCATATCTTGTTATTGCCAAGTCAACTATGCTAAATAATGAATTTAAATTTATAAAAGAAACTTTGTTTCAAGATTTAAAAAAAATAAAATAATGAATATTTTTACAATTATATTTATAAAAATAATTAAGAGCTACAAATACTTAATTAGTCCATTGCTAGGTAACTCATGTAGATATTTTCCATCATGTTCTGATTACAGTATTGAAGCATTGAGAACTTATGGTTTTATAAAAGGTGGATATATAAGTTTAAAAAGAATTCTTTCTTGCCACCCTTTCAATGAAGGTGGAATTGACCCCATAAAAAAAGAAATGAAAGTTAAAAAATAATGGACTCTAAAAATACAATAGCAGCCATAGCCTTATCATCTGCAGTAATTGTTCTATATTCGTTATTTTTTGTGCCAGAACAAAAAAATACTCAACAAAATTTAATTGAAAAAGAAAAAATTGAACAAAATAGTGATGCACCAAGCTTAGAACAGAAGGAAGCTCAAATTACAATTCCACGAGATGATGCATTGAAACAAAGTGAACGAATTCAGTTTGAAAATAAAAACATTATAGGTTCAATATCATTAAAAGGTGCATCAATAGATGATTTAACTTTTAAGAACTATAAAGTAACTCTTGATAGTGAACAAAGAGTAACTCTATTAGGACCAAGAAATATTAAAGAAGGATATTTAATAGATAGTGGTTTTGTTACCTCTGATAAAAATATTGATGTCCCTAATTCAAATACAATTTGGACGATTGAGGGTAATAACAAACTCACAGACAGGTCTCCAATAAAGATATCTTGGACCAACGAGCAAGGTCTAAAATTTGAAAAAATAATATCATTAGACGATAAATATCTTTTTACTATTAAACAAAAGATAATTAATGAGAGTGATAATAAATATGATTTTTACTCATATGGACAAATAATAAGAAATGAAATTCCTGAAATAATCGATTTTTTAATTCTTCATGAAGGTCTCATCGCAACTTTGGATGATGAGTTAGTAGAAGAGGATTATGACGATATTCAAGAAAAGAAATTTACTAAAGTAGCAAATAAAGGGTGGCTAGGGATAAGTGATAAATATTGGATTACTTCCTTAATACCACCAAAAGATAAAGAGTTTAAAACAACATTCGATTATAAAAATAAATTTAGAGCAAATTTTATTTCTACAGATCCTTTGGCATTAAATGAAAAAAGTTCAATAGAGGAAGAATTACAAATTATCGTTGCTGCAAAAAGAGTAGATGTGATAGACGGATATGCTGAAAAACTCAACATAGATAAATTTGATTTAGTTATCGATTGGGGGTTTTTATACTTCATAACCAAGCCTCTATTTTATGGAATTGATTATTTCTTTAAACTACTTGGAAACTATGGTTTGGCAATTATAGCTATCACTATTTGTATTCGTTTAGTTTTTTTCCCATTAGCCAACTTCTCATTTAAAAGCATGGCAAAAATGAAAGTTCTGCAACCAGAAATGGTTCGTCTTAAAGAGTTGCATAAAAATGATAAAATGAAACTTCAACAAGAAATGATGGCTCTTTACAAAAAAGAAAAAGTAAACCCAATGTCAGGTTGTTTGCCGATTCTTGTTCAAATACCTGTATTTTTTGCATTATATAAAGTTTTATTTGTCACTATTGAAATGAGACAAATGCCATTCTATGGATGGATTCATGATTTGAGTGAGAGAGATCCGACAAGTATATTTAATATTTTTGGTTTATTGCCTTACGATGTTCCAAGTTTCTTGGTTATTGGAGCTTGGCCAGTAGCAATGGGAGTTTCAATGTGGGTACAACAAAAATTAAATCCTGCACCTACTGATCCAATGCAGGCTAAAATTTTTGCTTTCTTCCCCCTTTTCTTAACTGTAATACTTGCACCATTTCCAAGCGGGTTAGTTATTTACTGGACTGTTAATAATATTTTAACAATGGCTCAACAAGTATTTATCATGAGAAGAACAACGGTCAAAACGACAACCTAAATTTTAAATTTAAAATAAATCAATGGACTTAAAAAAAATACTTCCTGAAAATGGACCCCCGATAAACGAGGTTAATAAGTATATCGAAAAATATAGAAATGACTTGATAGTCATTAAATATGGAGGAAATGTTTTAATTGATAGAAATATTTTTGATAATTTTATTACCGATTTAAGTATTTTAAATAAATTAGGTCTTTCAGTAATTGTTGTTCACGGTGGAGGTCCAAGAATCAAGAGAGAATTAGATAAATCTAATATTCAATCAAAATTTATAAGAGGGCTAAGAGTCACTGATGAAAAAATTATAAACATCATTGAGTCAGTCTTAATAGATTTTAACAATGATATTGTAAGCTCTTTGGACAAAAAAAATACAAAAGCAGTCTCAATCCACACTAAAAAAGATAATATTATTGAGGTCGTACCTGAGATAAAAGAACTGGGTTTTGTTGGTATACCAAATAAGATTAATAACGATATTTTATTGGATATAATTAAACAAAATAAAATACCGATTGTTTCACCATTAGGCTTAGATAAAAATAATCAAACACATAATATTAATGGTGATACTGCGGCAATGGCGGTAGCCAAATCTGTCAAATCAAGAAGATTACTATTAATGACAAATGTTGATGGTGTTTTAAATAAAGAAAAAAAACTTATAGATGAAATATCCTCATCCGAAATATTAGAGATGGTCAAAGATGAGACAATTACTGAAGGAATGATACCTAAAATAAATGCTTGCTTAAATGCTGTTAATAATGGAGTTACAGCAGCAGGTATAATTAATGGTACAAGACAACATTCGTGTTTATGGGAAATTTTCTCAGACAAGGGATCAGGTACGTTAATAAGAAAATGAACTTAAAAGAAAAAAAATATCTGCTACTTGATCTTGATGGTGTTTGTTATGGAAAGCACAATAACTATTCTTTAGACCGGGTATTTGGTCAAGTTTCAAAGAGAATGACACAATTTATATCTGAAAAACTTAAAATTGATAAAGATAAAGCTAAAGAATTACAAACAAATTATTTCTATAAATATAATACATCATTAAGAGGATTAATGGTTCATGATGGAATATCACCAGATGAATTTTTATCTTATGTCCATGAAATTGATTTATCATTTATGAAAGAAGATAAAATTATGAGGAATGAGCTCAAACAATTGGATATGGAAAAATTTATCTTCACAAATGGTAGTGCTGAACATGCTGCTAATATTTTAACTCACTTGGGTGTGTATGATTTATTTGGAAGAGATAAGGTTTTTGATATCAAAGACGCTGGTTATGTACCTAAACCAGAAGCAGAAACCTTCGACTTAATGGTAAAAAAATTTGGTATAAATCCAAGAGAGACTATTTACATTGAAGACATAGCTAAAAATTTAAGTATAGGTCACAAACGAGGTTGTACAACTGTTTGGTTAATTAATGATGAGCATTTTGGAAAAATGGATGCAGACAAAGATTTTATTTCACACAAAATTGAAAATCTGTCTTTATTTCTAAAAGAAATAAGGCTATTAAAAAGTAATTAATTATGTCTTTAGAAAAAATAATCAATGATGCTTGGGAAAATAAAGATCAGGTAAACCAAAATTCTGATCAAAATTTAAAAGATGCTATTAACCAAGTTATTGCTGATTTAGATAGTGGTAAATCGAGAGTTGCCGAGAAAATAAATGGAGAATGGATAACTCATCAACACCTTAAGAAAGCTATAATGTTAAGTTTTAGAATTTACCCAATGGAAAATTTAAATGGTCCTTATAGTAGTTGGTATGATAAATCACATTTATTAAAAGGTAAAACTGCAGGGTGGACTAAAGCTGATCACGAAAAAGCAGGTTTTAGAATGGTTCCGAACTCACCGGTAAGAAAAGGTTCATTTGTCGGAAAAAATGCTGTTCTTATGCCATGTTACGTAAACATTGGAGCATATATTGACGAAGGAACAATGATAGATACTTTTGCAAGAGCTGGTAGTTGTTGTCAGATAGGTAAGAATTGCCATATTTCTGCAGGTTCGGGTGTTGGTGGAGTTCTAGAGCCTGCACAAGCTTTACCAACAATCATAGAAGATAATGTATTTCTTGGAGCGATGTCTGAGGTAGTTGAAGGCGTAATTGTTGGAGAAGGTTCAGTTTTAAGTATGGGAATGTATATCGGTCAATCAACTAAAATAGTTGAAAGAAAAACCGGGAAAATTACTTACGGTAAAATACCACCTTATTCAGTTGTGGTTCCAGGCTCGTTGCCTGATAAAAATAATTCTTCTGCACCCTCATTGTATTGTGCAGTAATAATTAAACAAGTTGATGAAAAAACAAGATCTAAAACTTCTATTAACGACCTCTTAAGAGACTAAGAATGAAAACTTTAAATGAGCTAAAATTAGCTAAAGAGCTAATCAGATTTCCTTCCATCACTCCAATTGATGCGGGGGTAATGAAATTTTTAGAAAAAAAATTAAAAAAACTTGGTTTCAAAACAAAAATATTAGAATTCAAGGAAAAAGGTTTTCAACCTGTGAAAAACTTATATGCTAGATTGGGTTCTAAGAAGCCAAATTTTATGTTCGCCGGACATGTCGATATTGTCCCTCCTGGAAACATTAAGGATTGGACAGTAAATCCATTTAAACCATCTATCAAAAAAAGCCATTTAATTGGAAGAGGTGCAAATGATATGAAAAGCTCTGTTGCAGCTTTTGTGTCTGCTGTAAGCACTTTTTTATCAAAAAATAGAAAATTCAACGGATCAATAAGTTTACTTATTACAGGAGATGAAGAAGGTGATGCAGTAAATGGCACCAAAAAAGTTGTAGATTATTTAAAAAAAAAGAAAGAGAAAATTAACTTTTGTCTTGTTGGTGAACCAACAAATCCAAATAAATTAGGTGAAATGATAAAGATTGGACGTAGGGGTAGTTTAACTGGTAAATTAAATATTTTTGGTCAACAAGGCCATGTTGCATATCCTCATAGAGCTAATAATCCCTCAACTATAATTGTAAAAATTTTAAAAGAATTAAAAGATATTAAATTTGATAGAGGATCAAAAAACTTCCAACCTACAAACTTAGAGGTTACAAAAATAAATATAAATAATAACGCTGATAATGTTATCCCAGCTATGGCTGAGGCAACATTTAATATAAGGTTTAATAATAAACATTCGTCAAATTCTATTAAAAATAGACTTAATAAAATTTTTAAAAAAATAACCAAGAAAAATAAATCAAAATTTAAAATTGATTATAGAGTTTCAGGGGAGGCATTTCTAACGAAGCCAAATGAAACAACGCACATGATACAAAATATCATAAAAAAAGTGACCAAAATTAAACCAAAGCTATCTACTACAGGTGGAACCTCAGATTTAAGATTCATAAGAAAAATATCACCTGGATTAGAATTTGGGCTTGTTGGAAAAACAATGCATAAAGTTGATGAAGCCGTATCTTTAAAAGATTTGAAAAATCTTAAGAAAATTTATGAAAACATTTTAATAAATTATTTTAAATGAAAACAGCGATCATAAATTCTGACTCCTATGAGAAACATAACACTGGCGATGGTCATCCTGAGCAGCCTAAAAGAGTAGTTGCTATAAAAGAAGAGTTAAAAAAAAGAAAAGACCTAATCTGGGATAAGCCAGATAATGTTCCTGATGATATATTGTCTATGACACATTCAAAAGACTATATAAATAATTTAAAAGATTCTTTTCCTCAAAAAGGCCTTAAGTTTCTAGATGGCGATACTGTTGTATCACCCGAAAGTAAAAAAGCAGTTTTTGATGCTGCTGGTTCAACAATAAGAGCAATAGATGGAATAGAGAGTAATCAATTTAAAAATGCATTC
>CACJYF010000024.1 GCA_902597575.1 uncultured Pelagibacteraceae bacterium
TTTTTGTATTAATTTTATCATTTGTCGCACTATTGATTATTTTGGATACATTTCAGGCCCTATTATTACCAACTTTTCCAAATCTTGAATTAATTTTATTTAATTTTTATGAAACTTTATTAGATATATACCTCTTTACAAAAGATTTAATTAAATAGAATGATTAATTATATTTCAAAACCTTTTAAATGGTTTTTTAAGTTAGAAGCCGCAAGTGGTTTAGTCTTGTTATTTGCTGCTATAATTGCCTTGTTCATAAGTAATTCAAATCTATCAGAAATATACTTTTCGACTTTAGACAAATATTTTTTTTTAGGAATAAAGGATTTTGGAATTAAATTGAGTGTCTTGCATTGGATTAATGATGCTTTAATGGCCATATTCTTTTTTTTTGTTACTCTAGAAATAAAGAGAGAATTTTTACAAGGAGAGCTTTCTAATATTAAGCAAGCTTTGCTTCCTATTATTGCTGCAGTTGGAGGAATGCTTGTTCCTGCATTATTTTACGTTTTTATAAACTTTGGTGATAGTGAAACCCTTAATGGTTGGGCTATTCCTTCAGCTACAGATATAGCTTTCTCTCTAGGTGTTCTTTCTTTATTGGGTAAAAGAGTTCCATTATCTTTAAAAGTTTTTTTAACAGCTCTTGCTATAATTGATGATTTAGGTGCAATAGTAATTATTGCTTTATTTTATTCTGGTGACCTGAGTGTCAAATACCTAAGTCTGATGCTTTTAGCTTTTTTGATTTTATTAATTGTAAATAAATTTAATATTAAAAAATTTTTACCATATTTGATAATAGGAATTTTTCTATGGGATTTTACTCATAACTCTGGAATACACGCAACAATAGCTGGGGTGTTATTAGCAATGACCATACCGCACAGAAAAAAAGATAAAGATTTTTCTCTACTAATTAAAGTTGAGCATGCAATTAGTCCCTACGTTGCCTTTGGTATAATGCCTTTATTTGCATTTGCTAACGCAGGTGTTTCGCTAGAGGGCTTATCCATAAACTCATTACTAGATAAAGTTCCTCTTGGAATATTGTTAGGATTATTTGTTGGAAAACAACTTGGGGTCTTTGTCTTTTCTTATGTTGCTATTAAAACAAAAATAGCACAGATGCCAAGCAACTCCAATTGGTATAATTTTTATGGTGTTGGTGTATTGACGGGAATTGGTTTTACAATGAGTTTATTTGTTGGAAATTTAGCTTTTGTTGAAAATATGCAGTATATGGAAGGTGTAAAAATAGGAGTTTTAACTGGATCACTTTTGTCTACTTTATTTGGTTATTTTTTAATATTACTAACACCTAATAAATGAAAAAAAAATTATTAGTAGGTTTAACAATATTTATGTTTTTTTTTAATAATGCATCTGCTGGAAATTATGAAAAAGTTTTTTATGACTTTAAAATAGAAAGTATTACAGGTGAGATTATCAATTTTAATAAATATAAAAATAAAGTAATCTTAATTGTTAATACAGCAAGTTACTGTGGTTTTACAAAACAATATGGCGAATTACAAGAACTCTGGGATCAATATAAGTCCAAAGGTCTTATCGTATTTGGTGTGCCTTCTAATTCATTTAATCAGGAAAAGAAAAATAATGAAGACGTAAAGAAATTCTGTGAAATTAATTTTAATATCGGTTTTCCATTATCAAGTATTACAGAGGTTAAAGGAGAAAATGCACACGAGTTATTTAAATGGGCTGCTGATAATCATGGTAAATCAGCTATACCAAAATGGAATTTCCATAAGATTTTAATAAATAAAGAAGGTAAAGTTGAGGATACTTATTCATCTTTTACCAAGCCACTGTCAAATAAGATAATTAAAAAAATAGAAAGTATTCTATAATTTCAACAAAAGACCATCATGAGCAGGAATAACATTTTTAGGTAAAATTTTTTTAAGTTCACCATAATCCAAAACAGGAGATAAATTTGTCAAAATAGCCATCTTTGGTTTAAATTCTTTTATCATTAATAATGATTTTTCTAAATTAAAATGTGATGGATGGTAATTATACCACAAGCAGTCAATGACTAAATATTTTAATTTATAAAAATATTTATAATCTTTTTCATAAATTTTACTAACATCGCTAATGTAAGCTATCTTCTTATTTATTATAAAACAATTTGATTTTACATTACCATGATCAACAATAATTGATCTAATATTAATTTTCTTGTTGTTGTTTACCAAAAAAAAATTCTTTGTTAGTTTGTTTAGCTTAAGTGTAGCAGGATATTCATTTGAATAACTTTTAAAAATATATGAAAAACTTTTTTTTAGATATTTTGAAGTAATTTGGTCTGCATAAACGTTTATCTGTTTTTTACTGCTAATATAAAAAGATCTTAAATCATTAATGCCGTGTGTTTGATCTCCATGCATATGTGAATAAAACACTTTATCGATTTTCTTAATATTGTGTCTTAATAGCTGTTGACGTAAATCAGGAGATGTATCAAATAAAATATTCTGGTTAGAAGTCTTTAATAAAGCAGAACATCTTGTTCTGTAGTTTTTTTTATTTTTTGGATCACAATTTCCAAAAAAACCATCGGGTCTAGGAACTCCCATAGAACTACCACATCCAAGAATAATAAACTTCATATTAAACTATTTAAAAAAAAGATTATCAAAATTTTCAGTAGTTATTTTGTCAAGTTTTGATTTTTCAATAGCTTTAATTTCAGCAAGTTTTTTAGACGTAAAATCAATAAAAGAAGGTTCATTTTTTTTTCCTCGATTAGGAACTGGAGCTAGAAACGGACTATCTGTTTCAATTAAAAGTTTATCTAAAGGTAAAAATTTAAATGTTTTTTGTAATTCTTTAGAATTTTTAAATGTTATAATACCACTTGCTGAAAAATATGTATTTAAATTAAGTAAATCTTCTGCAAATTTTTGTGAACCAGTAAAACAGTGCATTAAGATCTTAAGTTTTGTATCCTTGTATTCATTTAGAATATCGAAAGTATTTTCCTCTGCATTTCTTGAATGAACAATCAACGGAAGATTATTTTCTAAAGCAGCGTTTATATGGATCTTAAAACTTTCAATTTGTTTTTTTCTGTCAGAGTTTTCATAATAAAAATCAAGACCCGTTTCACCTATACCAATAATTTTCTTATTTTCCCTTAAATTTTTGTTAAAAAATCCAGAGTCGACGATATTTTTATCTGCCTCGTGAGGATGAATTCCAATAGAACCATAAATTATATCGTCTTTTTTTACTATTTCTTTAACCCTTGAAAAACTTTCTATAGATGTTGATATTGTTAGTATCTTTTCAATGCCAACATCTTTTGATCTTTGAATAATACTATCCAAGTCACTTAATAAAGGTTCATGGTCTAAATGGCAGTGTGAATCAATCATTTTTTTTTTCTATTTTATTAAAAAGAATGTTTATCTTATTAATTGAATTTCCTTGTCTTAAAAAAGTATTATCTCCTATTGATGAAAAATCAATATCTTTTTCAGTTAAGTTAAAAATCTTTAAAGCTTTTAAAGATGATTGAGGTATAATTGGATAAAGCAAAAAACTTACCTTTCTTACGATCTCAAGTGTTGAGTATACAATTGTATTTAATCTTAAAGGGTTGTCTTTTTTTTTCCAAGGCTCTTGGTCATTAAAATATTTATTTGCTTCGAATAAAGAATTAATTATGTAGTCAATATAAAAATTGATATTTTGATTATCAATTTCAAGTCTAATTTTACTTAGACTTTCTTTATATTTATTTAAAATATCTAAGTCGTCTTTTTCAAAATTAATTTTTTCTGGAATTTTACCTGAACAATTTTTAATTGTGAAAGAAATAACGCGTTGACATAAATTACCAAAATTATTAGCTAAGTCACTATTTATACAGTCCTCTAATTTATCTTGAGATATATTACCATCGTTTCCAAAAGAAACTTCTTTTATAAGATAGTATCTCAATGGGTCCAGACCATATTGATCAATAATTTCAATTGGATCTAAAATATTTCCTTTTGATTTTGACATTTTTTCTTCATTAGAAAGTATCCATCCATGACCAAATACTTTTTTGGGTGGAGTTATTTTGGCTGCAAGTAAAAAAGCTGGCCAATAGATTGCATGAAATCTTAATATATCTTTACCAATTAAATGTATGCTTGCTGGCCAAAATTTTTTGAATAAATCATCGTCTACTTGAGGATAATTTAATGCACTCATATAATTTGTAAGAGCATCTAACCATACATAAATCACATGATTATCATCATGAGGTACTTTTATACCCCAAGAAAAACTTTTTCTACTTACAGATAAATCTTTCAAACCACTTTTAACGAAACTGATTACTTCATTTTTACGAGATTTAGGGGATATAAAATCTGGATTATCATTGTAGAATTTTAATAGTGGTTTTTCCCATTTTGAAAGTTTAAAAAAATACGACTCCTCATCGACCCACTCTACCAAGGATTTAGATGAAATCGCTACTTTTTTATTATCTAAATCTTCAATTTCATCATCATTATAAAAAGCTTCATCAGAAACTGAATACCAACCCGAATACTTTGATAAATAAATATCTCCATTTTTTTTTAATTCATTCCATAAAAATTGAACTGATTTCTTATGACGATCTTCTGTTGTTCTTATAAAATCGTTATTTGTTAGATTTAAAGTTTTTGATAAATCTTTGAATGTTTTGCTTAATTCATCGCAAAATTCTAAGGTTTTAACTCCCTTTTTTTCAGCCGCTCTTTGTATTTTTAATCCGTGTTCGTCAGTACCAGTAAGAAAATGAACATTAAAACCGTCCATTCTTTTAAATCTAGCGAAAAAATCTGCTATTATACTTGAATAAGCATGACCCATATGAGGTTTTGCTGACGGATAATAAATTGGGGTGGTAATATAAAAATTTTTAGCCATTCAAAATTTTATCATTTAATTCTATAAAAAAAGACTCCTCATCAAGGTTAAATTTATTAATTTTTTCTATTTTCTTAACAAAATAATTATAGTAGTCCATATTAAATAATATTGATTTTTTTTTTAACAAACACTCTATTACTTCATAGAAGATATATCTTAAGTCTTTTTGTTTTTTGATATGATTATTTTGAATTAAAATATCAATGAAATTTCTTAATTCAATATTTTTCAAATTTATATTATTTTCGTCACAAAACTCTATCATTCTATAAATATTACCTGGAGAAAAATAATAATTGATAAAATCACTATTAACTGAGTTATAAATGTCTTCATTAATCAATTTATTAATTACAAAAATAGATTCTTTATTAGTTAAATTAATGTTAAATTTTATAAATCTAGAGGTTAATGTAGATAATAAAGTTTTTTGATTTTGAATAAGTATAAAATAGATATTGTCATTCGGTTCTTCAATCTCTTTTAATAAAATGTTTATACTATTTTTATTGAGGTACTCACTATTGTCTATCAAAACAAATTTTGGTTTATTGTTAAGTGATGATTTATTCAAATCTTGTATTATATTTCTGATCTGATCAATATTGATATTCTTTTTATCTGTATGTATATCTATTAAAAAAAAATTTGGATTCGATCCATTGTTAATTAATTTAAAAGATCTATTCTTTTCATTAATTTTGAAATGATCAATATCATATGGAAAATCCTCATTTTTTGAGAGAACATAATTTATAAAATGGTAGGCCAGTGTAGATTTACCAATCCCCTTTTGTCCTTTTAACAAAAT
>CACJYF010000025.1 GCA_902597575.1 uncultured Pelagibacteraceae bacterium
GAATTTATAGAACCAGATATTTAGACATGATCCACATTGTAAGTTACGGCCCTCCTTGGGTAATAAATTAGCATCAATTTCAAATTTTTTTTTACAAGAGGGACATGAAATTATCATGTATCTTTTTATATCAGATTTTGATTAAAATTCTTCATATTTGGCAGCTTTATCCATTGAAAATATTAATAACTACTGTATTAGTACATCATTCGGAGTGTAGCGCAGCCTGGTAGCGCATCTGGTTTGGGACCAGAGGGTCGCAGGTTCAAATCCTGCCACTCCGACCACCAATTATGAAAAAAGCAAAAATTTACATACCAAATAAAAGTGCAATGCAGTCAGGCCTAGCTAAATCAATAAAATGGATTTTAGAATATGAAACAAAAGATCCCACTAAGAATCCTTTAATGGGTTGGGAAAGTTCTTCAGATACTTTAAGTGAATTAAAATTAGAATTTTCAACAAAAGAAAGTGCGATCAACTATGCAAAAAAGAAAAGAATTGATTATGAGTTAATTGAACCAAAAAAAAGAAAGATTGTAAAAAAATCTTATGCGGATAATTTTTTAAAATAAATGTTCAAATTTTTTAGTCAAAAAAAATGGTTTCCTTGGAGTATAGGTGGCACTGTATTGATTCTGCTGGCTACTTGGTACCAAGTACAATTAGATGTAAGAATTAATGAATGGTTTGGTGAATTTTACGACACTTTGCAAAAAGCTTTAACTGAGCCAAATTCAGTTTCAGAAAAAGAATTTATTAATTATCTTTTTACATTTGCAAAAATTGCTGCTGTTTACATACTTGTGGTTATTTTTAGCGATTATTTTACTAGTCATTGGACTTTCAGGTGGAGAACAGCAATGGCTGATTTTTATCATGATAAATGGGATGATGCTTCATCTATAGAGGGTGCTTCACAAAGAGTTCAAGAAGATACTCTTAAATTTGCTAGAATTATGGAAGGCTTAGGTGCAGAACTTTTAAGAAGTTTGATGACTCTTATAGCATTTACTCCTATTTTGTGGGGCCTTTCCAAAAGTATTACAGTATTGCCTTGGGTTGGTGAAGTTGAGCATGCTTTAGTTTGGGTTGCAATTCTTTCTGCTCTTGGAGGCACAATCCTATTGGCCAGTGTTGGAATAAAATTACCTGGTATAGAATATGATATACAAAAAGAGGAAGCGGCTTATAGAAAAGAACTTGTGTTAGGGGAAGATTTTAAAGAAAGCGCAAAACCAGAAAAAATCACTGATCTTTATGGAGGTGTAAGAAAAATACATTACAAAATGTATTTTCATTATCTTTATTTCAATGCAGTAAAATGGAGTTATTTACAAGGAATGGTGATAGTTCCTTATCTAGCATTAGCTCCTACAATTGTTACAGGTGCAATAACACTAGGTTTTGTTCAACAAATAATAAGAGCATTTGGTAGAGTCGAAACATCACTTCAATACTTAGTTAGAAGCTGGCCAATTATTGTTGAATTAATTTCTGTATGGAAAAGATTAAGAGAATTTGAGGCTAAATTAGAAAAAAATTCATCTTATGAAATGATCAAGTAATGATTATTGATAAAAGATTTCAAAGTTTATTTGTAAATATAACAAGTCGTGCTGCATTATCATCTTACTTTTTAATTGGAAAAAAAGATAAAATCGGTGCTGACAAAGCTGCCGTTGATACAATGAGAAATGAATTAAATAAGATTGAAATGAATGGAAAAATTGTAATAGGTGAGGGTGAACTCGATGAGGCACCTATGCTTTATATTGGTGAAAATGTAGGAACTAAGAATGGTCCAGCATTAGATATTGCTGTCGATCCTTTGGAAGGTACAAATTTTGTAGCAAATAATCTACCAGGTGCACTATCAGTTATAGCTGTAGCTAATAAATCAAATTTATTAGGAGCACCTGAGACATATATGGATAAAATATCTGCAAATTGCTCTGAACCAAATATTATTGATTTAGATTTTTCTGTAAAAAAAAATATTTATAATTTAGCTGAGTCTAAAAATCAAAAACCTGAAAATTTAACTGCATGTGTGTTGGACAGACCTAGACATAAGAAAATCATAAATGAGTTAAAAAAGTTGAATGTAAAATTAAAATTAATATCCGATGGAGACGTAGCTGGCGCACTAATGATTACAGATAAAAGATATTCAGTGGATATATTTCTTGGTATTGGAGGTGGTCCAGAGGGCGTTTTGGCTGCTGCAGCACTTGATGCTTACAACTGTCATTTTCAAGGAAGATTTATATTTAATAATGATAAAGAAAAAGATCGTGCTAAGAAAATGGGCATAATAGATTTTGATAAAAAATATGAATTAAACGAAATAATTTCTGGAGACTCTATTTTTTGTGCCACTGGAATAACTTCAGGGGACTTAGTTTCTGGAATTAAGATTAATGAAAATAAGTTTACATCAGAAACCCTTATTACTCACAAATCAGCTGACTTAAAAGAAATAATAAAAACTGAACAAATTATTTGATGATTGTATATTTTAAAGACTTGATAAATAACTTTTTATACAATAAAAAACAGCATTTTGGTCCCTTCGTCTATCGGTTAGGACACGTGGTTTTCATCCTCGAAAGAGGGGTTCGATTCCCCTAGGGACCGCCATTATTACAATCAATACATAAATGATATATTACGTGTATCTTATAAAAACCACAAAAGGATTTAAAAATAAGTCTTATGTTGGATTTACAAATAATATAAAAAGTAGACTAATAAAACATAATACTAATAAAGGAGCAAAAGCCACAAAAGGTTATAGATGGGAGCTTGTTTATAAAAAAAGATTTTTTAATAAATCCAAAGCTCTTTCATATGAATATTTATTAAAAAAGGATAGATTAAAAAGATTAAGATTAATAAATGTCTTCAATAAAAAAAAATATTAAAATAGCAACAATACTTCCATATAAAGAAAATTACACGTTTGCTAAAGCATCAGCAGCTTCTTTATGGGTTTCAGAATTTTATAAAAAATCAAAATACAATAAAACTAATCACATCTACGGTCATACAAAGAGTAAAGACTATTTAACAAAAAATTATTTTAATATTGAATTGAGTAATATTAAATCAAAATTTAGAAGCGCTACTAGAGAGTACATAAGTAAACTAGTCAAAAAATTTAAATATCAAAAATATGACCTAATTGAAATACATAACAGACCCATAATCTTGGAAGAATTGATTAAAAAAATAAAGAGTAGATATATAATGTATTTTCATAATGATCCATTATCAATGAATGGATCAAAAACAATTAATCAAAGATTAAACATAATTTCTAATGTTGAAAAAGTTATCTTTGTAAGTGAATGGGCTCAAAAACGATTTTTCGTAGATTTAGATGATAAATTAAAAACTAAAACAGAGGTAGTTTATCCAAGTGTAAGAACGAAGAAAAGATTATCCAAAAAAAAAAATTTTATTACTTTTATCGGAAAATTAAATAGATCTAAAGGGTATGATCTTTTTGCAAAAGTTATAGTAAAAATACTTAATGAATTTTCAAATTGGGAAGCTTATTCACTTGGTGATGAAGAAAGAAGAGAAATTTATATAAACCACAAAAATCATCATGAATTAGGATTTCTAAAACATAAAGATGTCTTGGAACTTTTAGATAAAACATCAATATCAGTAGTCCCATCTAAATGGGAAGAACCATTTGGTAGAACAGCTTTAGAAGCTTCGTCAAGAGGTTGTGCAACTATAATATCAAACAAAGGTGGATTACCAGAAACAACAAATCAAGCAATAGTATTAAAAAATCTTAATGAAGAGACTTTATATAGACAAATTCGCTATCTGATAAAAAATAAAAAAATAAGAAAAAACATTCAAAAAAATTCATTAAAAAATGTTCAGCATATTATTTCATCAAATACAAAAATCATTGACAGGTTAAGATTAGAAAGTCTCCCATACAGTAATTTTAATTTTATCAAAAAAAAAATAAAGATATTAAACATATATAATCAAGGTCAAAAACTAAACCATAGACTTTATAACATTTCAATTGGTAAAAAATTTTCTAATGGATTTATTAGAAACGGTCATGATGTTTTAGAGATTAGTGATAGAGATTATGTTAGAAACAATAGATCTTTAAATTTCCTCACTAAAAGAAATACTTTTCAGAAATATCTATTAGAAACATTTAAGAATTATAATCCAGATTTAGTTTTTTTTGGACATACAAAAAATATTGATCATGAAACATTAGATAATTTTAAAAATATTAATAGGAATTTAATCGTTTCTCAATGGAATGAGGATCCAATAATGCCTAGTTTAAGATATTCTAAAGATAACATTTTAAATATTAAAAGATACTCTGATGTTGTCGATCATACATTTATTACTACTCATCCGGATGAACTAATAAAGCAAGATAAAAAGATTAAAAACACACATTTCTTTTTTGTACCAGTGGATAAGAATATTGAATTTTTTGATGTTTATAAACTAAATCCTCAAAAAGATCTTTTTTATGCAATGAGTCATGGGGTGAACAGAGCTGTCCTGAAAGAGGGGACAGAAGATGATAGAATTCTTTTTTTAAATCAATTGGTAAAAAAGATCCCAAATATTAGATATGATTTTTATGGTTTCGCTAATAAACAACCTATTTGGGGAAACAATTTCTTTAGAACACTTATTAACTCTAAAATGGCTCTAAATTTAAGTCGAGGTAAACCAACAAAATATTATTCTAGTAACAGAATAGCTTCCATTATGGGAAATGGCCTTTTAACATTTATCGATAACAAAGTGAAAATGAATCATTTTTTCTCAAATAATGAAATAGTTTTCTATAATAATATAAACGACTTATCTGATAAGATTAAATTCTATGCTAAAAATGATAAATTAAGAATTAAAATTGCAAAAAATGGAAAAAAAAAATACTTTAAACTTTTTAACGAAAAAAGAATATCCAAATATATAATCGATATATCATTAGGTAAAAAATATGATTTATTTTAACCCTTTTTAGACCTTATGAGAAAAAAAATTATTACTAAGATATCAGAAGGACTTGGTAATCAACTATTTATGTATGCTAATTCTTATTCTTTATGTAAAAAAAATAACTTTGATCATTATATAGATATATTAAGTGGGTATTGTCAAAATAAACATATATATGATTATGTTTTAGACAGATTCAATATATCAGCAATAACAGCATCTAAAGAATTCTCTTTTGAAAATCCTTATAAAAACTTATTAAAGAAGATGCTAATTTTCTTTGATAGATTCACAAAAAATAAAAAGTTCTATTTTGAAAAGAAAGATTCTAACAAACTTTCAAAATATTCACCTTTAGATTTAAATAATGCTAATAATTATTTTTTTATTGATGGA
>CACJYF010000026.1 GCA_902597575.1 uncultured Pelagibacteraceae bacterium
TTGAGAGTTTGATCATGGCTCAGAACGTACGCTGGCGGCACGCCTAACACATGCAAGTCGAACGAAGTAGCAATACTTAGTGGCAGACGGGTGAGTAACATGTAGGTATCTACCCTTTGGCCTGGAATAACACGAGGAAACTTGTGCTAATACCGGATAAGTCTTTACGGAGAAAGCTTTATGCACCATTGGATGAGCCTGCACTTGATTAGTTTGTTGGTGGGGTAATGGCCTACCAAGACTGTGATCAATAGCTGATTTGAGAGGATGATCAGCCACATTGGGACTGAGACACGGCCCAAACTCCTACGGGAGGCAGCAGTGGGGAATCTTGCACAATGGAGGAAACTCTGATGCAGCGATGCCGCGTGAGTGAAGAAGGCCCTTGGGTTGTAAAGCTCTTTCGTCGGGGAAGAAAATGACTGTACCCGAATAAGAAGGTCCGGCTAACTTCGTGCCAGCAGCCGCGGTAATACGAAGGGACCTAGCGTAGTTCGGAATTACTGGGCTTAAAGAGTTCGTAGGTGGTTGAAAAAGTTGGTGGTGAAATCCCAGAGCTTAACTCTGGAACTGCCATCAAAACTTTTCAGCTAGAGTTTGATAGAGGAAAGCAGAATTTCTAGTGTAGAGGTGAAATTCGTAGATATTAGAAAGAATACCAATTGCGAAGGCAGCTTTCTGGATCATTACTGACACTGAGGAACGAAAGCATGGGTAGCGAAGAGGATTAGATACCCTCGTAGTCCATGCCGTAAACGATGTGTGTTAGACGTTGGAAATTTATTTTCAGTGTCGCAGCGAAAGCGATAAACACACCGCCTGGGGAGTACGACCGCAAGGTTAAAACTCAAATGAATTGACGGGGACCCGCACAAGTAGTGGAGCATGTGGTTTAATTCGAAGATACGCGCAGAACCTTACCAACACTTGACATGTTCGTCGCGACTTTAAGAGATTAAAGTTTTCGGTTCGGCCGGACGAAACACAGGTGCTGCATGGCTGTCGTCAGCTCGTGTCGTGAGATGTTGGGTTAAGTCCCGCAACGAGCGCAACCCTCACTTTTAGTTGCCATCATTAAGTTGGGCACTCTGAAAGAACTGCCAGTGATAAGCTGGAGGAAGGTGGGGATGACGTCAAGTCCTCATGGCCCTTACGTGTTGGGCTACACACGTGCTACAATGGTATTTACAAAAGGAAGCAAAACGGCGACGTTTAGCAAATCCTAAAAAAATACCTCAGTTCGGATTGCACTCTGCAACTCGAGTGCATGAAGCTGGAATTACTAGTAATCGTGGATCAGCGTGCCACGGTGAATGCGTTCCCGGGTCTTGTACACACCGCCCGTCACACCATGGGAGTTGGTTCTACCTTAAGGCAAGGTTTAAAACCCTTGACCACGGTATAGTCAGCGACTGGGGTGAAGTCGTAACAAGGTAGCCGTAGGGGAACCTGCGGCTGGATTACCTCCTTTCTAAGGATGAATGAAATTTTATTTCATTCTAAATAATAAACAGGTTAATGTTGACCGTCCTCATTTCTCTTCTTAAATTAGTGTTTCTCTTGCATGGGGGCCGGTAGCTCAGTTGGTTAGAGCACACCCTTGATAAGGGTGGGGTCGAAAGTTCGAGTCTTTCTCGGCCCACCAATTAAGATCCTGGGGGATTAGCTCAGCTGGGAGAGCGCCTGATTTGCATTCAGGAGGTCAGCGGTTCGATCCCGCTATCCTCCACCAAAAACACTTAGCTATAAGATTTCGTGAATATATATAATTAATATCAATATCTATATCCGAACATTAGAAATGTTATTAACTAATGTTCAAAATAAAAATTTGATTCAACACAGAATTTTTTTCTGTGCATAAATCAAGCGTTTAAGGGCGTGTGGCGGATGCCTTGGCACTGAAAGACTATGAAGGACGTGATATACTGCGATAAGTTTCGGGGAGCTGTATGTAAGTTTTGATCCGAAAATTTCCGAATGGGGAAACCCACCACTTTTTGTGGTACTTTAAATTGAATACATAGATTTAAAGAGATAACCTGGAGAACTGAAACATCTAAGTAACCAGAGGAAAAGAAATCAATTGAGATTCCGTTAGTAGTGGCGAGCGAAAGCGGACTAGGCCAGTAGTTTAATTAAAAAAATTTGAATAGTTTGGAAAAGCTAACCACAGAGGGTGATAGTCCCGTAAAAGTAATGTTTAATTGAATTCAAGAGTAAAGCGGGACACGTGAAATCCTGCTCGAATATAGGGGGACCACCCTCTAAGCCTAAATACTCTTCAGTGACCGATAGTGAACTAGTACCGTGAGGGAAAGGTGAAAAGAACCCCTATTAGGGGAGTGAAATAGAACCTGAAACCGCATGCCTACAATCAGTCGAAGCTCTTTTTAGAGTGACGGCGTACCTTTTGTATAATGGGTCAGTGACTTAATTTATTAAGCAAGCTTAAGCCATCTAGGTGTAGGCGCAGCGAAAGCAAGTCTTAATAGGGCGACAAGTTTAGTGAATTAGACCCGAAAACGAATGAGCTTACCATGAGCAGGTTGAAAGTAAGGTAACACTTACCGGAGGACCGAACCAGTTGACGTTGAAAAGTCTTTGGATGACTTGTGGTAAGGGGTGAAAGGCCAACCAAATTCGTAGATAGCTGGTTTTCCGCGAAAACTATTTAGGTAGTGCGTTGAATAAATAGATGTTTAGAGGTAGAGCACTAAATGGGCTAGGGGGAAGAGATTCTTACCAAACCTAATAAAACTCCGAATGCTAAACATTGTTCTTCAACAGACAGACTGTGGGTGCTAAGGTCCATGGTCGAGAGGGAAAGAGCCCAGACCACCAGATAAGGTCCCCAAATTATGATTAAGTGTGAAAGGATGTGGAAATTCCTTAACAGCCGGGAGGTTGGCTTAGAAGCAGCCATCCTTTAAAGATAGCGTAACAGCTCACCGGTCTAATAGAGTTTCTGCGCCGAAGATGTAACGGGGCTAAAATCATATACCGAATCTGTGGATTTATAATTTTTTCGAAAATTATAACTGGTAGCGGAACGTTCTGTAAGTCTGTGAAGGGATACCTGCGAAGGATCCTGGAGATATCAGAAGTGCGAATGCTGACATAAGTAACGATAAAAGAAGTGAAAAACTTCTTCGCCGAAAATCCAAGGGTTTCTGCGCAAGGTTAATCCGCGCAGAGTTAGTCGGCACCTAAGGCGAGGGCGAAAGCCGTAGTCGATGGAAATAAGGTTAATATTCCTTAACCAGATGGAAGTGACGAATCTTGTAAGTTGTAAATTCTTAATGGATTGAATTTGCCGCGAAAAGGTTCCAAGAAATAGCTCCATCATAAGACCGTACCCTAAACCGACACAGGTGGATTAATAGAGTATATTTAGGCGCTTGAGAGAATGATGTTGAAGGAACTCGGCAAAATGCTTCCGTAACTTCGGAATAAGGAAGACCTTTTTATAGGCAACTATTAGAAGGTGGCACAAGTCAGGGAGAAGCGACTGTTTATCAAAAACACAGGGCTCTGCTAACACGTAAGTGGATGTATAGGGTCTGACGCCTGCCCGGTGCTGGAAGGTTAATGCGATGGGTGCAAGCTCATTTCTGAAGCCCCAGTAAACGGCGGCCGTAACTATAACGGTCCTAAGGTAGCGAAATTCCTTGTCGGGTAAGTTCCGACCTGCATGAATGGCGTAACGATTTCTCCGCTGTCTCCAACATCAACTCAGTGAAATTGAATTCTCCGTGAAGATGCGGAGTTCGCGTAGTTAGACGGAAAGACCCCGTGCACCTTTACTGCAACTTTACATTGGTGTTAGGAAAAACATATTTAGTATAGGAGGGAGACATTGAAGCAAGGGCGTTAGCTTTTGTGGAGTCGCCAGTGAAATACCTCTTTTGTTTTTCTTGATATCTAACTGATAGCCGTTATCCGGCATCAAGACATTGTATGGTGGGTAGTTTGACTGGGGCGGTCGCCTCCCAAATAGTAACGGAGGCGTGCGAAGGTAAGCTCAGAACGGTCAGAAATCGTTCGTAGAGTGCAATGGCATAAGCTTGCCTGACTGTGAGACTGACAAGTCGAGCAGAGTCGAAAGACGGTCATAGTGATCCGGTGGTTCTGAGTGGAAGGGCCATCGCTCAACGGATAAAAGGTACGCCGGGGATAACAGGCTGATACTGCCCAAGAGCTCATATCGACGGCAGTGTTTGGCACCTCGATGTCGGCTCATCACATCCTGGGGCTGGAGCAGGTCCCAAGGGTTTGGCTGTTCGCCAATTAAAGTGGTACGTGAGCTGGGTTCAGAACGTCGTGAGACAGTTCGGTCCCTATCTGCTATGCGTGTAGAAGAATTGAGAGGAGTTGACCCTAGTACGAGAGGACCGGGTTGAACATACCACTGGTGGACCGGTTGTAGCGCCAGCTGCATTGCCGGGTAGCTAAGTATGGACGAGATAACTGCTGAAAGCATCTAAGCGGGAAACTCACCTCAAAACTAGTTCTTCCTATAGAGCCGTGGTAGACTACCACGTTGATAGGCTGGGTGTGGAAGCGCGGTAACGCGTGCAGCTGACCAGTACTAATAGCTCAATTGGCTTGATTTATGCACTGAAAAAAATTTTTATGGACAAAGAGATAATTAAGGATTTTGATGGAATTCACGAAAATAGATCTATTAAATTAAGTTTTTTAAAAAAACTTACTCTCTCCGATCTTTACGTATCTAAAAAAACTGGATGTCTAATACCAGGAAAAATTACTGGTTCAAAAAAAAGTCTAAGAATCTGGAATAAAAGTTACAGGAATAAAAACTATACTTCAACATCTCCTCATTTTGCAAGCAGACATGCTTATACAATACATCAGATTAAAAATAAAATAAATTTTGAGAATTTATGTGTTGCTGATTTAGGATGTGGTAACGCAGGATTTGTTTCGATGACCCAAAAATTAACTAATCAGAAGTTAATTTATGGATTTGACGATAGCTCATACAATTTTAAAATTAATAAAAAGATAAATAAAAAAAAAAATTTAAGATTTGTTAAGAGTTCAATAGAAAATATTGATACAAAAAAATACAAAAATTTTTTTGATCTAATAGTATTAACTTGGACTCTTTCAAGTTGCTCACAACCTCTTATCATAATTGATAAAATTAGAGATATTCTAAAAAAAGATGGCATTTTAGTTATATCTGAAAGCTCAAGGGTACTAGTTCAACCGGTATATAACATTAATTACTATTTTGATACCAAGAGTAAAACAGACACTTTTATCAATTACCCTTGGAGATTTTCTTTTAACTCATTAAACAATTTACTAACTTTAAAAAATTTTAAATTAATTCATGA
>CACJYF010000027.1 GCA_902597575.1 uncultured Pelagibacteraceae bacterium
AAAATACTTAATTTGGAGCAATGATTTTGATAATCTTGATAAATACTTTGATACTAATAAATTTATTTTTGTAATTAACAATAAAGACAAAATCCTAACTGATTTTTTTTTACTTACACAGTGTCGATATTTTATAGTTGGGCCATCTACTTTTCATTGGTGGGGTGCATGGTTATCAAATTTTGATGATAAAATATGTGTCAGGCCTAAAAATTTGAACCCTTCAAATAATCAAGATTTTTGGCCTGAAAAATGGGTGACTATTTAAATTTTTATTTTATTTAGTGCATTATTTTTGAATAAATTAGCTTCTTGAATATATCTTCTTACCATTTGAGTTGTTTTATGACCTGTCATTGCCATGATACTTCTCTCATCAGCACCTATCTCAGCCGTTGATGTTGCAAATCCAGATCTTAAACTATGACCTGCATATTTCGTTTTGTCCAAACCGGCTAATAGTGCATATTTTTGAATTGTTAAAGCTACTGTTTTGTCAGATATGTTAAATATTTTACCGTTGTTAATTTTAGCATGTGTAATCCACTCTTTTAGAGATACAACAGGACAATAGATTTTATTTTCGAAGTAGGGGATTGCCTTAATCATTCCTAGACCAGTTTGATCTGTCTTTGACCTTCTTATCAATATTTTTACTCCCTCATTTACAAAATCAATATCCTCATATTCAATTGATACTAATTCTGATCTTCTAAAACCTCCTGCAAAG
Organism: uncultured Pelagibacteraceae bacterium; assembly: GCA_902597575.1. Classification (GTDB taxonomy): domain Bacteria; phylum Pseudomonadota; class Alphaproteobacteria; order Pelagibacterales; family Pelagibacteraceae; genus Pelagibacter. The sequence continues at coordinate 731 of CACJYF010000027.1, forward strand.
CCAATTAGCAATAAAGCTCGGTTTTGATATTTTTTATACTCATTTTTTTCTTCATTAATTACTTTAATAAGTAATTTTAATTCATTGATTAATAATGGTTTTTTAGATATTTGTTTAACTCCCATCTTTCTTTTTATTCCCATTAAATTCTCAGCTATGATTGGATGTTTTGTATCGATATAATGACCTTTTAATCTATGAATAACTTTTATTGAGGCTAATCTACGTTTTAAAGTACTGAATTTACTAAAAGAGCTTAAATGAGTTAAGTATAAAGCTATAATTTTTGGATCACTTGGCATCGACGAAAAACCATTTTTCGTACAGAAACTTGAAAAATCCTTAAAATCCGATTGATAAGCTCTTAATGTATTACTTGCTTTAGAATTTTTTAAATTCTTTAAAGTTTCTAATTCAAGGCTTTTAACGTTTGTTATAATTTCGTTCATATATTTTTCCGATAACCATTAATTATCGGAAATTATATAATAGGTGATTTTTGATGTCAATAGTTTAAATTATAAATATATGGGATCAATTGATGGAGAAATTCCTGCTGTATGGTTTTTAATAAGTTCAATTGGATTTATTATTTTAAGTGTTATTCAGTATAAAAATACTGGTAAAAGTATAAATACAATATTTCTATCAAGTATGGCGATTATATTCTTTGCAAGTTACCTAATATTGCTTACAAAATAGAAGTTATCCCCGAAATTCACAGAAAAATCATTTATTTATAAAAAACAACTAATTGGTGATAACAATTTAAATTTCAGTCTGATAGAGTAATCTTAACTTAAGAGGCAACTCTTAACTGGCCAGCCAGAGAAAGGCCGAGAGGTTTAAGTCTGGAGGGCAGAAAACCCTGTAAAGCAGCGCTAAACATACAGGGTGGTCGGTTCGGCGGTAGCGCATAAAACGACGAGCCATAAAATTCTGATCTTTGCACCGTAAAAAGTGTAAAGAATCAGAGTTTTTTTTTATGAGATCCCTACTTGGAACAAAATTTCAATTAAGAGTTTGGAAATATCTAGTTACTATTCCTAAAGGCAGCGTGAAAACATATAAACAAGTAGCAATTGCCATTAAAAACCCTAAAGCAGCCCGTGCAGTCGCAAATGCTTGTGCTAAAAACCCATATGCTCCAAAAATACCCTGTCATAGAGTGATTAGATCTGATGGAGGTCTTGGAGGTTATTCTGGGAAAGGTGGAATCAGGCAAAAGCTCAAATTACTTAGATCTGAAAAAGTATCTATTTAGTGCAATTTTAAACTTTTTTAAGTTAAAAAAGTAAATAAAATCAACCTTTTTTTACCTTTTTACGTGATTTCTTTCTAAATAACACAATTCACCCTTTAGTTGTACCATATATTAGCCTATACCTAAAATAGACCCCTCTACGGGCGTTTAAATGGTATATTCAATTAGTGCATCCCTCTACTATTCAACTATATCAATACTTTTAGACTGCCCTATTTTCAGGAAATTTTCATTACCACAATCGAAAAAAAACCTTATTTTAAAGGACTATTTGATATTTTTCATAATTTGTAACAAATCTCAACTCTTGCTCAGCATATCAAGCAAATTTTAAAATTAAATAACTCAAAGTATTGAAAAAATTATATTATTTATATTATTAATAAAATACAATAAAAACAGTAGTTTAAAATAAATACTTAATGTAACACTTTAGATAATAGTAAATAAATAATACCTATTATCTTACTTTTTTACTAAGTTCTCTCTTCTTGAGATATAGATACCACTTAATACAATAATAAATAAACCTAAGAAAGTCCAATTATCGGGGAAATCACTAAAGAAATAATAACCTATAATTATGTTTGTAATAATTTCAAAGTAACTAAATGGAGCTAATTTAGAGACATCAGCGTATTTAAGAGACAATATTAGAAAAAAATGGCCTAAACATGCAAAAATACCTATTGCAGCCATGATAGACCACTGATTAAAATTAGGTTTAACCCAAACAAATGGCATAACAAAAGATATTATTATAGCCCCTACTACACCAGTTAATAATAAAGTTAATAAAGGGTTGTCTGACGTGCTCAATTTACGAGTAATAATTAAATAAAACCCATACATTACACCTGTTCCAAGCGCAGCAATACTTGCTAAATTTATTTCAACAAAACCAGGCCTTATAACTACTAATGAACCTATAAATCCTATAATAACTGCAGACCATCTCCTAAATCCAACCCTCTCGCCTAAAAAAATTGGAGAAAAAGCAGTTACAATTAAAGGAGCAACAAAAGCCAAAGTTAGTGCTTTAGCTAAAGAAATTATCGAAATTGCATAAAAGAAACAAATATTAGCTGTTAAAAGAATTATCCCTCTCGTAATTTGTAATTTTGGTTTATCAGTCCACACAAGATTTTTTCTAAAAAATAGGAACATAATTGGAAAAGTAAATGCAACGGTAAAAAAATATCTTGCCCAAGTTATTTGTAAGACTGGAAGATCAGCACTTAGATATTTTGCAAATCCATCCATAATTGGAAGCATTACCCAGGCCAATAGATTAAAAGTTATAGCCTTCATCTATTAATAGGATATATATTAATTAAAGTATTTTAAAGCAAAGAATACTACTATTGGCACAGTTATAAATGACATTAATGTCGAAACAACAATAGTACTAGCAACACTATCAACAATCTTTTTAGGAGAATATATAGAGGCAACAAGGTAATTAAGAACTGCACTTGGCATAGAACATTGAATTAATAAAACACCGGCTGCAAATCCCTCTAGGTTAAAATATAAAATCAAAAAGTATCCAATTATAGGACCAATGATTACTCGTCCTATAGAAGAAAATATTGCTTTATTAAGTGAGAAAACCTTTAGTCTTGTTAGAGCAATTCCTAAAGACATTAAAATTAGAAATATTGTAGCATACATTAATAGAAAAGTGGTATTTTCAACAAATCCTGGAAGTTCTAAGTCGTAATAAAGCAAAAAAACGGAAATTATTATTGCGTAAAACGGGGGGCTTTTAAGTATAACGTCCAAACTAAATTTTCTATCAGCAAGAAATACACCTAGGGTAAAATGGCATAAAATAATTAAAGCAGATATTGCGGCTGAAACTCCAAGTCCTTGTGAACCATAAGCAAACAAACATATTGGTAAACCCATATTTCCAGTATTTGGCATTGTCAGTGGAGGTAATTCTCTTATAATATCTTTGGTATTCAGAAAATATAATATTATTATTCCAGTTAGCATAAAACCAACAATAGCCAACGCGTAATACCAAAAATAATTCAAAAAAATATTGAAAGAGATATTAACTGGATTTAATGCATAAATAATCATTGCTGGAGTTCCAACGTTAGCGGCAAAATTTGTAATAAAAGTTGTATCAATTTTAGGGTTTTTTTTACCTAAATAATATCCAATGCCAACTACAAAAAATACTGGGAATAAAACCTCAAAAAGTTTTATATAAATATCCATTAATTATATAATCGAATTAATGTTGGAGATCTAAGAATATTCTTATTTTTTCTAAATATAGATAAGCAATTACTAGCGTTTTTTTCAGAAGTTTTATGGGTAATGATAACTATTGTCGCCTTCTTGTTTTTTTTATCTGGTGTCTGAATTATTCTTTTTACAGAAATTTTATATTTAGCTAATCTGTTTGTTATAAGAGAAAGAACACCCTGTTTGTCGTTAACTTCAAATCTAAGATATAAAGAATTAGTATAATTATCATTATTAAATGATTGGAGAGATTTCCTTTTTTTTGAGGATAAACCAAAAGGATACTTAATATTTCCTCGCAAAATTGACAATAAATCAGATAATAAAGAAGATGATGTTGGACCCGGACCAGCACCCTCCCCTTGCAAGACACTCTCACCTATTGGTTTGCCCTCTATAATTACAGCATTCATAACACCATTAACG
>CACJYF010000028.1 GCA_902597575.1 uncultured Pelagibacteraceae bacterium
GCTCGCTGTTGATAATGAAGTTGTTGTTCCCGTTGGAAAAGTGATAAAAGTACTAATCACTGCTAATGATGTTCTTCACGCATGGGCCCTACCATCTTTTGGAGTTAAAAGAGATGCAGTGCCCGGCAGAATTAATGAAACTTGGTTCAAGGCAGAAAAAGTTGGTACTTATTATGGACAATGCTCTGAACTTTGTGGTATTAAACACGCTTTCATGCCAATAGCGGTAAAAGTTGTAAGTGAAGAGGAATATCAGGAGTGGCTATCAGAGGCACGAGTAAAATTTGCAAAAGAAGAGATTAAAAATGATAAACTTAAATTAGCGAGCAAATAAATATGTACACACAAACATTTTCACACGACGATCATCATACACCAACTGGTTGGAAGCGTTGGGCTTATTCTACCAATCATAAAGATATAGGAACAATGTATTTAATTTTTGCAATTGTTGCAGGAGTTATTGGAACCGCATTTTCAGTTTTAATGAGAATGGAACTGATGCATCCAGGAGATGGCATTTTGGGCGGAAACTATCACTTATATAATGTTCTAGTGACTGGTCACGGATTAATCATGATTTTTTTTATGGTAATGCCTGCTATGATTGGTGGTTTTGGTAATTGGTTTGTTCCAATAATGATTGGTGCACCTGACATGGCATTTCCAAGAATGAATAACATTTCTTTTTGGTTGTTACCCGTGTCTTTAACATTATTAATTCTATCAATTTTTGTGGATGGCCCCCCAGGACAAACAGGTGTTGGTGGTGGATGGACCATTTATCCTCCATTATCATCAAAAGCAGGTCAACCAGGTCCAGCAATGGACTTAGCAATATTGAGTTTGCATTTGGCAGGAGCCTCATCAATTTTGGGTGCTGTTAACTTTATAACTACAATTTTAAACATGAGAACTCCAGGTATGACATTGCACAAGATGCCTTTGTTTGCTTGGTCAATTTTAGTTACGGCATTTTTATTACTCTTGTCTTTACCAGTTTTAGCTGGGGCAATTACAATGTTATTGACAGATAGAAATTTTGGAACTGCTTTTTTTGAAGCTCAAACTGGAGGTGATCCAGTATTATTCCAACACTTATTTTGGTTTTTTGGTCATCCAGAGGTTTATATTTTAATTCTTCCAGGTTTCGGAATGATAAGCCACATCGTCTCAACATTTTCAAAAAAACCTGTCTTTGGATATCTAGGTATGGCATACGCAATGGTGGCTATTGGAATAGTAGGATTTGTTGTTTGGGCTCACCATATGTATACAGTTGGGCTAAGTACCGATACTAAAGCTTACTTTTTAGCAGCAACAATGATTATTGCTGTTCCAACTGGAATAAAAATTTTTTCATGGATTGCTACAATGTGGGGTGGATCTATATCTTTTAAAACACCAATGGTTTGGGCACTAGGATTTATATTTATGTTTACAGTTGGTGGCGTAACAGGAGTAGTATTGGCTAATGCAGGAGTAGATACAGCAATGCATGATACATATTATGTTGTTGCTCATTTTCATTATGTGCTCTCTTTAGGTGCTGTTTTTGCAATATTTGCGGGATTTTATTATTGGTTTTCAAAAATGAGTGGTTATGAATACTCAGAGTGGTTAGGACAATTGCATTTTTGGTTAACTTTTGTTGGAGTAAACTTAATATTTTTTCCACAACATTTCTTAGGGTTGGCAGGCATGCCCAGAAGGTATGCAGATTATCCAGATGCATTTGCAGGATGGAACTATATATCATCTATAGGATCTTATGTGGCAGTAGCGGGACTGGTTGTTTTTTTTATTAACCTTATTTATGCATTTGCAAAAAAAAAAGCAGCAGCAAAAAATCCTTGGGGAGAAGGAGCTACAACTTTAGAGTGGACTGTGCCATCACCACCTAACTTTCATACTTTTGATGAACTTCCAAAGTTTGAGGATGATCAAGATACACAAAAATCACACGGGTAGTAAGAGTACAAAAATTTGATGAACAATATTAGGCTAAAAAAAAGAAGTTTAAGCCAAGAGGATTTATTTAATTTCTCAGAGCTATTTAAACTAATGAAGCCTAGAGTAATGTCTCTCGTTATTTTTACTTGTGCGGTGGGTCTATTAACAGCACCAAACCTTGTTTCAACTAAAGAGGCTGTAATTGGTATTTTGTTAGTTTCACTAGGTGCCGGTGCAGCAGGTGCATTAAATATGTGGTACGAGTCTGATCTAGATGCTCTAATGTCAAGGACTTGTTTAAGGCCAATTCCAACCGGAAAAGTAAATAAGAATCAAGCTTTAATATTTGGCGTTACCTTATCAATTGTTTCAGTAGTAGCCTTAGATTATTTTACAAATAGGATTTCAGCTGCAATATTACTTTTAACAATATTATTTTATGTTTTTGTTTATACGATCTGGCTTAAAAGAAGAACGCCCCAAAATATTGTTATTGGTGGTGCTGCAGGTGCATTTCCACCAGTAATAGGATGGACTATTTCTATGGGTTCACTTTCATTAGAACCACTCACTTTTTTTCTTATAATATTTTTTTGGACACCCTCACATTTTTGGGCGTTGAGTTTATACAAATCTGATGATTATAAAAAAGCTAAGTTACCGATGCTTCCATTAACTAATGGAGTTGAATCAACTAAATTGAATATATTCATTTACTCTTTGTTGATGGTACCTGTTATAATTTTCCCATTTTTAATAGATTTTGTTGGTTTAGCATTTTTAATACCATCATTGATACTTACTTTTTATTATAATTATTTATGTTATCAGCTATTTAATTTCAAAAAAGATAGGTTTAATCCCAAAATAGCCAAAACTATATTTGGATATTCAATACTCTATTTATTTTTGATTTTCGTCCTATTTTTGATAGATAAAATTGTATGATAACACCTGATAAAAAAACAAAAAGAAAAAACATTATTACAGCATTAGCAATTATTGCATTTATGATTTTTCTTTTCTTTTTTACTTTATATAACACAGGAGTATTTGACAGAGCTATATGATTGAGAAAAAAAAATTAACACCACTAGTTCTTGCTGGAATATTTGTTTTAATGTTGGGTCTTTCATATGCTTCGGTGCCCTTGTATGAAATTTTTTGTAAAGTCACAGGTTTTGGGGGAACTACCCAGGTTGCAAATAAAGCTCCAAAGATTGTTTTAGATAAAGTTGTTAGTGTGAGATTTGACACAAACGTGAATAATTTACCTTGGGATTTTAAGGCTAAGTCAAATGTAATTGATGTAAAAGTTGGACAGGTAAATAAAATCGAGTTTGAAGTATCGAATTATAGTGATGAACCAACAGCTGGTGTGGCGAGTTTTAACGTATCGCCATCAAGTTTTGGAAAATATTATAGCAAATTAGGCTGTTTTTGTTTTGAAAAACAAGAGTTAAAAGCTGGAGAAAAAGCTACGTATGTAATGACTTTTTATTTAGATCCTGAGATGGTTAATGATGCAACTGTTAAAAATCTTGAGGATGTAACAATGTCGTATACTTTTTTCTCGACAGATTACTATAAACAATCATAATTGAGAGATGTCAGGCGAAAAAAAACACGATTATCATTTAGTTGACCCAAGTCCTTGGCCAATTTATGTTTCATTTTCCTGTTTGGTTTTAGCTTTAGGTACAGTTTATTATATGCACTCTGATGTTTCATGGGGAATGTATTTGGGTTTTGCTCTTTTAATTTATGGTGCATACATGTGGTTTAGAGATGTTGTTATCGAGGCAGAGCATCAAGGTCATCATACGCCTGTTGTGCAAATTCATCACCGTTATGGTATGACATTATTCATTGCCTCTGAGGTTATGTTTTTTGTTGCTTGGTTTTGGGCATACTTTGATATCAGTCTTTTTCCTAACGATTTTGTAGGAAATGTATGGCCACCTAAAGACATTAAAACTTTTGATCCTTGGGATATTCCATTAATAAATACTTTAGTATTACTTTTGTCAGGGACAACTGTAACTTGGTCCCACCACGCACTTTTGGAAGACGATAGAAAAGGTTTCATACAAGGATTAGTTGCAACTGTTGTTCTTGGAGTATGTTTTACGGCTTTACAAGCTTATGAGTATCATCACGCAACTTTTAGTTTTTCAGATCATATATATGGTTCGGTATTTTATATGGCCACAGGTTTTCATGGTTTTCATGTTATTGTTGGAACAATTTTCTTAGCAGTTTGTCTTTGGAGGGGTAAATTAGGTCACTTTAACAAAGATCATCACTTTGGTTTTGAAGCTGCTGCATGGTATTGGCATTTTGTTGATGTTGTATGGTTATTTCTGTTTGCAGCAATATATATCTGGGGAAGTTAGATCTGTATCATTGAAGTATAAGTTTTTATTTTCTGTTTTTATAATTTTTTTTATTCTAGTTTTTATTGCGTTAGGTGTTTGGCAAATAATCCGTTTAAATTGGAAAAATAATCTTATTTTGGAAATTGAAAACTCACTCAAAAAACCCCCAGTTGAACTAACTCAATTTAATAAAGAAAATTTTTTAATAATTAAAACATCTGGAATAATAGATTTTGGAAAACAAATTTATCTTTACAACCTAAATGACTCAGGCACCCCTGGCTTTGAGGTAATAAATCCAATTTTTA
>CACJYF010000029.1 GCA_902597575.1 uncultured Pelagibacteraceae bacterium
TTCGCCTATCGCTTTACTCGGAGGATTTTTGTTTGGGAAGTGGTTAGGAACTGTTATCGTTGTAATAGGTTTAAGTGTGGGTGCAACACTTCTTTATGTATTTGGCAATTATTTTCTTAAAGATTTAGTTAGGGAAAAATTTTTAAAAAAATATGAAAACCTCGAGAGAAAATTTAAAGTTTCAGAATTTTACTATTTGTTAATTTATAGATTTATAGGAGGTATACCTTGGCAGCTTAGTTGCATCTTGCCTACAATTTTTAATGTAAAAATAAGAAATTTTTTCTTTGCATCTCTCATAGGTATTGTGCCTCAAATTTTTTTGGCTGTTTCTATAGGTAGTGGATTAGAGAAAATAATAGATCAAAATTCGGAATTACCTAGGTTTAAAGAAATAATTTTTTCACAAGAAATATATATTCCAATTTTAGCTTTCTTTACATTAGTTTTAGTAACAATTATTTTAAGAAAATCTTTTTATAAAAATTAGTGGTGCTCCTACCAAGAATCGAACTTGAAACTTATCCTTACCATGGACACGTTATACCATTTAACTATAGGAGCAGTTAAATCAAATCTAATTATACTGATAATAAAGCACTTTTTTCAAATTATTGCCTTAATTTTTTGATTAATTTGATTTATATCTTACCAAGGAAATTTTATGGGAATTCATTATGATTATAAATCAACAAAGAGCGCTAAGCTTATGGAAAAGCAAGCTAAAAGAGAAAAAAAGCTTGCTGAAAGAAAAGCTAAAAAATTAGCAAAGGAGGGCTCTAAAAAAGACGATAATAAAGATAAAGTTTTAGATACATCAAAACCAATAACCTTAGATTTTCTCACAAATCCTAATAAAGAATGATTGCAAAAAATAAAGATGAGCGCTTAAGTCTAGCGCTAAAAAAAAATTTAAAAAAAAGAAAAACTTTTCAAAAAAAAAATAGAAAGAAAACAAAGTAATGTCGATTCAGCCAGATACCTGGATTAAAAAAATGTGTGAAGAGCATAATATGATCGAACCATTTTTAGATCATCAAGTGTCTGAAGGAAAAATATCTTATGGATTAAGTAGCATGGGGTATGATGTAAGAATATCTGATGAATATAGGATATTCACAAATGTAAATAGCTCTCTGGTTGATCCAAAAAACTTTTCTGATGACAACTTTATAGAGAGAAAAGGACCATATTGTATTATTCCGCCAAATTCATTTGTATTAGCGAAAACTATTGAATATTTTAGAATACCAAAAGATGTGCTTTGTATTTGTGTTGGTAAAAGCACTTATGCGCGAACTGGAATTATATGCAATGTCACTCCTATTGAAAATGAGTTTGAGGGTAATATCGTTATTGAATTAAGTAACACAACTCCTAACCCTGCAAAAATTTATTCAAATGAGGGTATAGCTCAATTTTTATTTTTCAAATCTGATATTCAGCCAGAAACAACTTATAAATCAAAAAACGGTAAATATCAGGGACAAACTACTATTCAGGTTGCTAAAATAAAAAAGTAATTTATGGATAAATTTTTGATTTATGGCCCTTGTAGAGTTAAGGGCAAAGTCTCAATCTCAGGATCAAAAAATGCATCTCTACCAATTCTTGCTGCGACCCTGCTATTTGATAAGCCAGTAATTCTTAAAAACTTACCAAAAGTAAAAGATATAAAGACTATGCTTAATTTGTTAAAATCTCTTGGATCTAAAATAATTTTATCTAAAGATAAAAAAACCGTAAAGATTATTAATAAAAAAAAGATGAAAACTTTTGCAAGTTATTCACTTGTAAAAACGATGAGAGGATCAATTTTAGTTTTAGGCCCATTGATTTCAAAATTTTATAAATCTAAAACTTCTTTACCTGGAGGATGTTTAATAGGTGCTAGACCTGTAAACTATCATCTGTCGGCGTTAAAAAAACTTGGTATGGATTATAAAATCAAAGATGGGTACATTCTAGCTAAAACCAAAGGAAGACTTAAAGGTAGCATAATAAAGTTTCCCAAAATAAGTGTTGGTGCAACAGAAAATTCAATTATTGCAGCATGTTTAGCAAAAGGCAAAACAGTTTTAAAAAATTGTGCTATAGAGCCCGAAATAAAAGATCTCACAAATTTTTTAAATTCTGCAGGCGCAAAAATTAAATGGTTTGGAAGAATGTGTGAAATTCTAGGCACTGACACCCTAAATCAAACTGAATATACAGTTATGGCTGATAGAATAGAAGCGGGTACTTTCAGTGTAGCTGCGACTCTTACCAAAGGTAATCTTGAAATAAAAGACTTTAATCCTGATGCGATCAGAACAGAGCTCGGGCTACTAAGAAAAGCTGGAGCAAGAATCAAAATTGACAGCAATAAGATAAAAGTAATTGGCCCCAAAAAGATAAAACCTATTAAAAATATTAAAACAGAAGAATGGCCTGGTGTAGCAACTGATATGCAATCACAATTAATGGTTTTAATGTGTAGAGCAGATGGTAAAAGTTCAATTACTGAAAATATTTTTGAAAACAGGTTTCTTCACGTTGGAGAACTTCAAAGACTTGGTGCAAATATTCAAATTAAAAAGAATAAAGCTTTTATTGAGGGAAATACAAAATTTATTGGCGCGGAGTTAATGTCCAGTGATTTAAGAGCGTCAGTCGCACTTGTCTTAGCAGCAATGATTTCAAATGGTAAATCTTCCATTAATAGAATTTATCATCTAGATAGAGGATATGAAAATTTAGAGGGAAAACTCAAAAGAATTGGTGTTAAAATCAAAAGACTTAAAAAGTGAATAAATATCTAGCAAAAATAATTGCAAATGATCAGGAAGGTTTACAAATGATTTCTGCATGTAGCTCAGGGGCAAAAGTAAAATTAGCCGATATCAAATATCTTTCCTCTAATAAGGTTTTTTTATTATTCATTGAGAGAATGCTCGTTGAAACTGGTCAAGATCGTAAGAAAATCAATAGTATCTGTAGGTTTGACTTTGTAGATAAAGTAAGATCAAAAAATATTAATCAATCAAATAAAGATTTAGAATTAGAATTAATTGGTATTGATTATTTGAAAAATAAAGATGATTATGAAATAAATCTTATTTTTAATAATAATTCTCATATTGTTTTGACTACCGAGACTATAGAAGCACGACTTGAGGATCAGAATGAAATTAAATAGTTATGAAAGTATTAATTAGTAAAAATAGAAATTTTGACAAAACTCTAGATGGTTTGCTTTACAAAAGGAGAAAAAAAATAATATCTGATAAAGTATCAGTATCTAAAATAATTAATGATGTGAAAAATAATGGTGATAAAGCTTTAATTAAATATGAAAAAAAATTTAATAAAAATAATAGAATTATTCCAAGCCATAAGCAAATTAATAGATTAATAAAGTCTTTAGATCCTGAAGTTAAAAAAGCTATTGATATAGCCTACAGCCGAATTTATAAATTTCATTCTCTACAAAGATTCAAAAATATTTCATATACAGATAAATTTAAAAACAAACTTGCATATAAGTATTTGCCAATAGAGTCAGTTGCTATTTATGTTCCCGGTTCAACTGCATCTTATCCTTCAAGTGTTTTGATGAATGCTATTCCAGCTATGGTTGCAGGTGTTAAAAGACTTGTTATGATTAACCCTGGTTACAAAGGTAGTCAGAATCCTGCAGTGTTATATGCGGCAAAAAAATGTAGAATTAAAGAGATTTATTCTATCGGGGGTCCATCAGCAATAGCAGCAGTTTCTTACGGCACGAAAAAAATTAAAAAAGTTGATAAAATTGTTGGACCGGGAAATTCATATGTTGCAGCCGCAAAGAAAGAAGTTTTTGGAGATGTTGGAATTGAGGGAATGACTGCAGGACCATCTGAAATAACCATAGTTTGTGATAAATATTCTAATTCTGAATGGGTAGCTAGTGATTTAATTGGTCAAGCAGAACATGATCCTTTAGCACAATGTATTTTAATTTCAAAAGACAAAAATTTAATAAACAAAGTTAAGATAGAAATTGCAAAACAATTAA
>CACJYF010000030.1 GCA_902597575.1 uncultured Pelagibacteraceae bacterium
GAGGAAAGATTAAATAGGATAAAACATTGGGCTGGTTTACCAAATAAATCAATACTAGAAGCTTTAAAATTTACCAATTTAGACATTAAAGAAATTACTGATATTTCAATTAATACTAATCCTTTATCTAATATAAATAATAAAATCTTATATTTTTTAAAAAATTATATTTTAGGAAAAAAAAAGTACGAAATATTCAATCGGTTAAAGAAAAAACAAAATCTACTTAGAGATCTTAATGATTCCATTAAACCGTTATCTTTCAAAAAAAATGTAAAAGTTCATTATATTGATCATCATATATCACATATTGCCTCAGCATTTTTTCCCTCAAATTTTAGTGATGCTGTAGGTCTTTCAATCGATGGTTTTGGTGATTTTTCAAGTATCTGTATCGCAAGATGTGATCAAAAAGAAATAAAAATATTAAAAAAATATTTATTTCCTCATTCATTAGGAATATTTTTTGAGACATTCACACAACTTATAGGATTTAAAAATTATGGTGATGAATATAAAATGATGGGGCTCTCATCTTATGGAAAACCCGAATATTCAGATCTTATAATGAATGAAGTTTTTGATCATAAAAATATGTTAGAATTAAATTTAAAATATTTTAATCACGCAAAAAATAACTTTTCATATAATTTTCAAGGCACTCCAAATCAAAATCAATTATATAATGATGAATTAGAAAATTTATTTAAAGTTAAAAATCTTCAATTAGATAAAATTACACAAAAGCAAAAGGATATTGCAGCTTCTGCTCAAGATGTTTTTGAAAAAAAACTTTTAAAAATTTGTCATGAAATTAAAGATATGAAGATTTCAGATAACCTTGTATTTGCAGGTGGATGTGCTTTAAACTCTCTTGCAAATAAAAAAATTTTTGAAAAAAATATTTTTAAGAATATTTTTATTCCTTATGCTCCATCAGATGGAGGTGGTTCAATAGGCTCAGCATTGTATGTCCAGAACCAAAAAAATACTAAAACTAAATTTGTGAACTTACAAAATCCTTACCTTGGTAATGATTATACTAATTCTGAAATTGAATATACAATTTCAAACATTAAATTATTAGAAAATTTTAATTTTCGTTTTTATAAATCAAAAAATGATCTATTTTACGAAGTTGCAAAATTAATTTATCAAAATAAGATAGTCGGATTATTCAATGGAAGAATGGAATTTGGCGCAAGAGCTTTGGGGAATAGGTCTATTCTTGCAAATCCTTGTAACCCCGACATTAAAAATATAATAAATATTAAAATTAAAAGAAGAGAAAGTTTCAGACCTTTCGCGCCCGCAATAATAGAAGAAAAAAAAGAAGAATGGTTCAATAACTCTAGGAAAAATATGTATATGTCCTCTGTAGAGAAAATCAATGACGATAAAATAAAAATAATACCCGGTGTGACTCATATAGATGGAACTGGAAGAGTTCAGACTGTGTCTAAACTTTTTAATGAGGATTTTTATAAACTTATTTGGAATTTTTATAAATTATCTAATGTGCCAATTTTACTCAATACATCATTTAATGAAAATGAGCCGATAGTAATGAGTCCTAAAAATGCAATTGATTGTTTTCTAAGAACAGATATGGATATATTAGTTCTTAATAATTATATTATAAAAAGATAACAAATATGCTGGGATTTGAGACTATAGGCAACGCTACTTTGACAATATTTGATGATAAACCGGTGCTTACTACTGATCCATGGTTAGACGGTAAGCCTTATTTTGGAAGCTGGACACATGCTTACAAGATCCCAAATCATCAAAAAGATAATATTCTTAAAAGTGATTACATCTGGTTATCTCATGGTCATCCTGACCATATCGATCCAGACTCACTAAAATATTTCAAAGATAAAACTTTATTAATTGCAGATCATTACGGGGATAGAATATATAATGAGCTTAAAAAGGAGTTCAAATGTATCAAACTTAAAAGTAATTCATGGTTTAAAGTTTCAAAAAACGTAAGAATAAAGTCTTTTTCAGATTGGAATCAAGATTCGTGTCTTTTAGTAGAGGTAGGTAAAAAAGATATAATCCTTAATCTTAATGATGGATCAGCATTAGGATGGTCAAAAGAAATTAAAAAGATAATTTCGATGTATAAAAATAGATTTTTATTGAAACTAATTAATTGGGGTGACGCAGATATGATTAATTTTTACAACCACCATAATGAATTTATACTACCCTTAGCAGCAGAAAAAAAATCCTGTGGATTATCATACGCCTATTATATGAAAAAATGGAATTGTAATTACGCAATTCCTTTCTCCTCTATGCACAAATATATAAGAGAGGATAGCATTAGTATGAACAAATTCGTAACCCCATTAAAGGAGCATTACACAGGGTTTAAAGCTAATAATTGCCAGATTTTACCAGCTTTTATAAATTGGGATACAACTAATCAATCATTTTCAGAAATAAACCCTGATAAAAATGATGAGTCAATTAAACCGTCTCAGGATTTTAGTGATAATTGGAATGACGATCTTGATAATAGTGACAAAAAAATAATTGAAAATTATTTCAGAAAATTTGAACACATTAAAGACAAGTTTGGATTTATTTGTTTTAAAGTTGGAGGGTCAGAATTTAATTTAAAATATTCAAATAAAAAAGAGGGAATAGAATTTTCATGTCCACGGAACTCACTAATATTTTCCATATCGAATAATATATTTGATGATGTTCTTATTGGTAATTTCATGAAAGTTAAGTTGATAGATGTTCCAAGTTTATATCCAGATTTCACACCATATGTCACAAAATACGGTGACAATGGTGGCGTATATTCAAAAACAGAACTAAAAAAATACTTTGATTATTACAAGTTTAATTCAGCAAATTATTGGTTGGATTATTTAAAAATAAAAACTGAAGATATAATTAGGCCGAAGATTGAAAAATACAGAAGTCTATATTACTTCGCGCGAAACGTTAAAAGAAAGCTTACATAAGAATACATCTCAATTTTATTTTAATATAATTTAATTTTTGAAAAAAGCTCAAATTTAAAAAATTAATTTTTTTTAAAATTGAATTAACTTCATAATAATTTGATACATTATAATAGGCAACCAATAGATTATATAAGCACCAATTTGGTATTGATTTTTTATTATATAAATATTTTTGTAGAAATAACATCATATTTTTAATTTTTAATTCGTCATTAAGCAAATTTGTATTATCTATATTGATGTAAGATAATGCTTTATCTATTTTATAAAAACTATTTGTAATATTCGATATCCTAATCCAGGCATCAAAATCTTCCCAGGCTATATATTTTTTGTCTTCATCGAAAAAATCAATTTTTTCAAAAATAGTTTTTTTAACTGTCACAGACGAGGTTGCAAATGACTGGCCTAAATGTAGCAAATTTTCAAAAACTGGATCTTGCAACGTATGTGTATAAATTTTTCTATGCCTAATTAGTCTGTTGGGAGAATAAACATAGTGATCATGATAAATAAAATTTTTTCCTTTTTCACAAGCTTTTCTAACATTTTCCAATTTATCAGGATGCCACCAATCATCAGAATCCAAAAAACATAGATAATCTCCTTTAGATTTTTTTATTCCATAATTTCGAGACTTTGCAATTACACCCTCATTATTGATTTCATAAAATAAAATTTTATTATTATTATAAGAATTTACTAAATCTTTGGTGTTATCAGTTGAATTATTATCAATAATAATAAGTTCCCAATTT
>CACJYF010000031.1 GCA_902597575.1 uncultured Pelagibacteraceae bacterium
TCGAATTTTGTATCAATGTCTATTGATCTTTCAATTGGTACATAACTACCAACTACTTTTCCATCAAACAAACTTTTTGAATTTAAAATATATTTTGGAGAAGTCACATAAGCAACTGTGCAGATATTGTATAGCTTTTTTGCATCTTGAAATCTAAAAATCGGTTTTCCCTGAAGTGCTAAATTCATAAATTTCCCGTTTTTTTTTACCATATTAAACCAAGGACTATTTTTTGCATCTGTATATGTAATTACAGCATCACATTTTTTGTTAAATTTTTTAATACTATTACTTATATCAATTGTAATTCTCAGAGGGGAAGTAGTAGGTAGACTTACAAACTTTTTAAAATTAGATATATTTTTTTCCACCCAAATAACTGCATGCTGCCAAGAAAGCCATTCATTAGATGTTGCAGTACAAAGATATTTTGGTCTCTTAATTACAATTGCACCTAGTTTATATGCTAATTTACTAATTTGATTAGAGTCGGTTGATACAAATATTTTCTTTATCTCTTTAACTTTTTTCGCTGCTAATATTGAATGAGTTACCAAGGGTTTGCCATTGATTTTTTTTAAATTTTTATTTTTCAATCTTGATGAGCCTGATCTTGCAAAGATAAAAGCATAGCAGCTCATGATGTTGTTAATTAAAAATTTTATTCATAGCTTTTTTATATTCTGTCCATTGACCTATATCTTTCCAGCTACTTTGTTTAATTTTGTACAAACCAATTTTTCCACCCTTGCTTAATATGATCTTAATAAGATCGGTTATATCAAATGATCCTTTTGAAGGAATTAAATTTAAAACTTTATAGTTTAAAACATAAAATCCTACATTAATGTTTAAATTAAATATCGGTTTTTCAAGTATTTCTTTTAGTGAACCACTTTCGTTTAAAACACATGAGCCATAAGGAATTTGATAATCTTTTTTAACTGCAACTATAGTAATCAAATTTTTTTCTATTTTATGTTTTTTTAATATTTGATTATAGTTTGCATTGACCAAAGTATCACAATTTGTTAAAAAAAAATTCTTATGAATTTTATTTTTTAGGACCCTAACTCCTCCTATAGTACCTTTAGGCTTTGCTTCTGTTATAAAATTAAATTTTGACTTCAATTTAGCCTCTTTGAAATATGCTTTTATAAATTGACTCTTATAATTGATGGTTACATAAAATTTATTTACTCCAAATTTATTAAATCTCTCAACAATATGCTGAATTATAGGTTTTTTATTTATTGGTATCAAAGGCTTAGGAAGTATTTCCGTTACTGGTTGCATTCTCGCTCCTTTTCCACCTGCCATTATTACAACATTTGCATTAATTTTTTTTCTCCTGATACTTTTTTTACTTGATAGACTATTTAAGTCATAATATTTAAAAATCTTAAAAGTTTTCTTTTCAACTACAGGTAAAATATCAATTTTCATTGTTTTAAATATATTTTTAATTTTTTTTAAATTCACTTCATCTTTGAAAATATATTTAGCTTTTTTGTTATATATAAATTTAATATTTTTATTTGAAATTTTTTTATCTATTATAGCTTTTCTCAAATCTCCACTCGTTAGTACACCTGCAAGAATTTTATTTTTTTTTACTACAATTAAACTTCTTCCACCAAATTTATTCATTTTAGCTAAAGCATTTTTTGTTGATGTTTTGTCAGATATAAAAATATTCATAGGTATCAAATTCTCTCTTTAAGTATTATAAATGCTTCTGCCGATTTAAAATTTGACATACTTCCTCTATAGGTAGCTAATGCTCTTATATTTTTTAAACTTCTGGGAAATGGGTGTTTTCCTATTTCTGACTTATAAAGAGACAATATATCAATTTTTTTTTTAATGTATTTGGAAATGTCGACATATAAATTAGGTTTAAAATTTGGTAACCTATGGTCCAAATTAATATCTGTCTCAGAAGGAGTTTCGTAAACCAATACTTTTTTTATAAATTTTGACCTAAAACTTTTTGAAATTGCAGTAACACAATTAAAAACAATATTATGGTCACTATGAGCATCGTTTTCGAAGGGTATATAAATTTCTGATGGTTTAATTTTGTCCAAATATTCTTTTATAGATTTTATAATTTTCTGCTTTGGAATAGTATCCAACTTTGCGGGTTCAAAATTTAATTGCTTGTAGAATTTAATGGGATATTTACTCATAACTTTTTTGAGCTCTAGTTTTTTTCTATTTTTTAAAGGTTGTTCCTTTAGTTTAGTGACTATTAAACAACATACTATATTGCCTTCATCTAAGTTCTTTAGAATTGTACCACCACATCCTAAAGTTTCATCATCTGTATGTGGGGCAACTATTAATATTTTTTTTTTCATAATCAATAATTTATATCCTTTAGTAAAAATTTATTATCCATCTTAATAGTATTTAAAATTTTTAATATTTTTTTTGATGCATAGCCATTCCCATAAGGATTTTTTAAAAAAGTTAATTTTTTTTTAAATTTTTTATCAAATAAACATTTCTTAATCGATTTAATAATCATCTTTTCATTAAAGCTTGTGAATATTACATTGTCCTGAGAAAATCTTTTTTTTTGCCTATTTCCAATATTAACAACTGGCAATTTAAGATAAGGACTTTCTATAATTCCAAGACTAGAGTTGCCTACTAAACAAGAAGAATATCTAAGAAGATTAATAAATATATTTCTAGGGATATTTTTTTTAACACAAAAATTTTTGTCTTTTAAGGAATTTATTTTCTTTATTATTTTTTCGCTACCTATATCTGAGTTTGGAAATATTACAAAAGTTTTAATATTTAATTTTTTTAAAGCATTCAAAGTAATTAACATTTGTCTTCCAGAATCTTTATACTCGGATGATAGGGGATGCAAAATTAAAATTAAAAACTTTTCATTCTTTTTTATTTTAAAATTTAATTTTTTTGATAATCTATCTAAATTAATCTTTGGTTCTATTCTAAATCTATCTATACCTGGATTTCCTACATTAAAGACTCTAAAATTTTGTTCACCCATTTTTATTAATCTTTTTTTACTTTCAATGTTATTTACGAAATGTAAATGAGCTAATTTTGAAACAGCATGTCTTATATGATCATCAATGTTTCCGACAACTCTATCACCTCCACCTATGTGAATAAGTGGAATTTGTAAATATGTTGCAACTATTGCAGTTACAATTGCTTCCTCCCTATCACCGACAACAAGAAAATATTTTGGTTTAAATCTTATAGATATTTTTATTAAATTTTTTACCTGCTTAGAAATTCCAATTGCTCTGTGGTATAATTTATTTCCATTTTCGAGGCTATCAATTTTTGCAATTATTTTGATTTTATCTTTTATTATTTCATTTATTGTGAGACCAAACTTTTTTTTAAGATGTGCACCAGTAACAACTAATCCAATAAGGAAATTTTTTTGTAATTCTTTCATAAC
>CACJYF010000032.1 GCA_902597575.1 uncultured Pelagibacteraceae bacterium
GGAAATTTGATAATGCCGTAAATATTGAAATTGCATGCAACGTGCCAGGTCATTATCAAGTTGGAATGATTGCTAAAGTTGATATAAACTAATTCAATGGACAATGCAGTCAACGCCAATTTTAATTGGTCGTGTAAACATACATGGAAAAGAAGTGCTAAAAACACTGGTTGGTGTTTATTGGGTTGTGCAATTGGTGATTTTGGCACTATTTTATTTTTCCAACTAACTAAGATTCCATTCCCAGTTATGGGAATAATGACCTTAGCTATCATCAACGGACTAATTACAAGTATTATTTTAGAGACAGTAATCTTAATGAGACAAAGTTTTGATTTTTCGAAAGCATTAAAAACAGCAATGGGAATGAGTTTTATATCAATGATAAGCATGGAGATAATGATGAATTTGACTGATTACTTTTTAACAGGTGGCGCAATTCTTACTTGGTGGGTAGTTCCAATTATGCTCTTAGTTGGGTTCTTAACACCTTGGCCTTATAATTATTGGAGACTAAAAAAATTTAATATTGCGTGTCATTAAAAAATTGGGACAACAAAACTTGGCTTTCATCACCGTCTTATATTAAATCTTTTAATAGTTTTTTATTAAAACAAATTAAATTAAATAAAAACAGTCAGATTTTAGATATTGGTTGTGGCAGGGGTAAGATACTAGGAAGCTTGTCATCAAAGTTAAGCTTAAAGAGAAAATCTATAGGTATAGATATAGAAAATCATAAAGATAGGGATAAAAGAATAATTTTTAAAAAAATTGATGCACTTAAATTTTTAAAAAAGAATAAAAAAAGATTTGATCTAATTTTATTAAAACAAACTATTCATCTTTTTAAAATTAAAGATATTAAGACTATACTTAAATTGTCGAAGAGATTGCTAAGTCCAAATGGTAAAATTATTATTTTTACTCTAGACCCTATTGATAATGAAATTCCAACATTCTCGATTATGGAAAAAAAGCTTAAAAAAGCGTTAATAAGAGACAAGAAAATTATTAAATCAATTTCATACTCATTCAAAGGAAAAATCGTTAGAGGGTTTAGTTATAAAGTTAAAATTTCAAAGAAAAAATATATGGAAATGGTAAATAGCAAATATATATCGGTTTTGTTAGGGATGAGCCATAAGCTAATATCTAGTGGTTTAAATGAAATAAAGAAAAAGTATAAAAAACAAATATCTTTTCAAGATAAATTGATTTGTCTGGTTTTGAATAGATAAATTAAAAAAATAATTTAGGGGTTTGCTCTCTAGTTTATTAACCAAAAGAGCAGCCCCTAATTTGCCGTTCTGGCATTTAAGTCCGAATGGACTTTATATTTTTTATTTACGTTTTTATGAAGTATGAAAATACCCAGCTAAGTATCAGGTGGTGTTTGATTCATTAAAGCTACCTCCTTAATTTAAGATTAAATTTTGATCAGGTTGTAATCAATAAATTTATTTAAATTTTCTGAAAATATATTTCTTGAATACAACCTAAGTATTTAATAACATTCCGGCATCTAAAATAATTTCACTTATTAATAGAAAATTTTCATTTGCATAAATATTGAGAATAGTTAAAATTTTAATGTGAAATATATTAATGGAATAGTAAAATTATTCTTAAGTTTATTAGCCTCTACCATAATTATTTATGCAATCAATATAGTTGCTGGATTTGCTGGAGCGGATTATTCTTTCACCCATGGTGAAACTTTTGTCATTTGGATATTAATGGCAATATTAGTGAATAATTGTTTTAATAAATAATTTATAAATTAAATTTTCTTTTTAGATGCTTAATTTTTCCTTCAGTACTATCATAATCTATATAACAACCTTGAAGAAATCTATTACCCTCATTAGCATTAAAGGATGTCCTTCCATGAAGAAGTCGATAATTATCCATCATTAATAGATCTCCTGGAAGAAGTTTAAATTCAATTCTATATTTGCTTGAATTATACAATTCAGAAATTTTATTTCTTGCCTTATAGTAAATATCTAATTTGTTTTTATCAATTAATGGAACAAAATCTAACCTTGGGCTAAATCTAACTTGTTTAAAATTCTTATTTTCATCTAATTCAATCATCTCAGCCCAGTTCTCTAATATTACATCCTTATCAATAAATTGATATTTTACCTTCACCTCAGTTAAAATTTTATAATATTCAGGATATTTTTCTTTTAATTCCTCTGTAACTGTAAAGCCATCTACCAAAGTAGAATGTCCACCTTCAACTGCGTTTTCAATACAATGTAATATTTGAATACATGGAACAGGATTTCTATATGGATTATCAGTATGAGGTGCTAAAGGCAAAGATGTATAAGCTAGATCATTAGGATTGGGTTTTGATTTTACATTAAAGAATTCACCAAAATTTGTTCTCCTTATACTACCTATAGAATTTGCGAATTTTACTAAGAAATTGTTTTCTGTCGGCACATTTTTGAAAATAATGAAACCATATTTATAGAAACTTATTAAAGCTTCATACATTATTTTTTCTTCAAATATATTTTCACTGAACTGAAAATTATTTAGATTTTTTAAAGAAGAGTCCCATTTAGTTTTTTTGATAAATTTTATATCATTAATACCAGAATATTCTTCAAAGATACTTTGAATTGATATTTTTGTTTCAACTCCGTCATTAAACGAAATCTCTAAAAATTTATCAGTCAAATTTACTTTATTTATTTCAATATTTTGATTGAGCGTTGTTGGATCAAACAATTTTTGTTTGGTACCTTTATCAACATAATCTACACCGTTCACTCTTTCTCTCAACCAGAATGGGTGTATTTCTTTTTTTGATCCTTGATTTTCAAAAAAAACTTTATTATCTGAAAGTTCAATTTTCATAATGATTCTCATGATTATTTAAAATTTTACTTTAATCAATACAAATTAAATTGTAATAGTCTCTTGTGATTAAATTAAAATCTTCAGAATATAAAAAATACTCTAAATTTCTTAATAATTTAGCAAATAAACTTACTAGATTTTATTTCTTAAAATTAAACAAGCCATTTAAAGTTTCAAATAAGTTAAAGGGCACAGGTTATGATCCTGTTACTAATGCAGATATAGCTTTTGAAAAATTTATAAGAAAAGAGATTATTAATAAATTTCCCACTCATCAAATTATAGGTGAGGAATTTAAAAATAAAAAAACCAAAAGTGATTTTTCCTGGGTTATAGACCCAATAGATGGCACAAGATCTTTCGTTATAGGTAA
>CACJYF010000033.1 GCA_902597575.1 uncultured Pelagibacteraceae bacterium
ATAAATAACTTTGCAATAGACTCTTGAACTGCTACTCCATAAATAATCAAAATTATTGATGGAGGTATTAATAAGCCTAAGGTTCCAGAACCAGCAAGACTGCCAAGTAAAATTTTCTCAGGATAATTTCTTTTTCTTAACTCGGGTATAGACATCTTCCCTACAGTTGCAACTGTGGCTGCAGAGGAGCCTGAGATTGCAGCAAATAAAGCACAGCCAACTACGTTCACATGAATTAAACCTCCAGGTAATTTTTGCATCCACGGAGATAAACCTTTAAACAAATTTTCAGAAAGTCGTGTTCTAAATAGAATTTCTCCCATCCAAACAAATAAAGGTAATGCTGTAAGTGTCCATGATGATGATGTTCCCCAAATTGTTGTTGCCATTGCATCTCCAACTGGTCTTGATGTAAATAACATCATGCCTATTGCAGATACTCCAATCATGCTCAAGGCTACCCAGATACCTGATCCAAGAAAGAACAATAAAACACTTATGAAAAATATCGTTAATAAAATTTCAGCCATTTAACTTTTTTTTAAAATCAAAATAAGTTGATGAAAAACACACATAAAGAAAATAGTAGAACCAATTGCTACACTTGTTTGAGGGATCCAAATTAAAATTTCATCTGCACCCTCGCTTCTTTCTTGAAATTTATATGAAATGACTAACATTTTAACAAAATAAAATGCCAAATACCCAGAGAAAAAAGTTGCTACACTTAAACACCAGATTTCAATAAATTTTCTTTTTAAACCTGACAATTTTTCAAGGAAAAGAGTAATCCTTATGTGACCATTTTCAACAAATGTATAAGCTAATGCAAAAAAAGATGCTGCAGCCATACAGTAACCTGAGTATTCAGCAAGACCTCTGATATAAAAACCAAATATTCTTGATGAAATACCTATCAAAATGAATACTGCCACCAAAATAAGAAATGCTGCTGCGATATATCCAGAAAATTTATAAAGTTTATTTAAATTTTTATCTAAGATTTTAAACATGATAATTAAAGGCCACCTAATATTCTTTGGTGGCCTTAATTAAAATTTGATTATTTATAACTTGATAAAACGGCTGCCCCTCTTGAACCAGCTTTTTGAGACCATTCCTTTGCCATAGTCTCACCTACTTTTTCAAAATGAGCTTGTAGAGACGCATTTACTTTGCCTACTACCATTCCAGCATTAGCTAAAGCTTTTTTGTCGCCGACATTTCCTTGTTTTGATAATTGCCAGCCTTTTCTTTCTGCTAAAGCTGCTTGTTTCATTACTAAATCTTTTGTTGCTTGATCAAGTTTATTCCAAGAATCTTTATTTACAATTACCATATTTTTTGGAAACCAAGCTGCTATATCATAAAAATATTTCACACCATTTTCCCATATTTTAGAATTTTTTCCAGTAGTCGGGGAAGTGATCATACTTTCAACAGCACCAGTAGAAAATGCTTGGCTTATTTCAGCAGCTTCAATTTTTGTTGGCGCCATACCTGTTAGCTCAGCAATTCTAATCGTTGCAGAATTGTATGCTCTGAACTTTAAACCTTTAAGGTCATTGACAGAGTTGATTTCCTTTTTGCTATATAAGCCTTGTGCAGGCCATGGCACAGCATAAAGAAATACTAAACCTTTTTCATCTAAGCCTTTGATGATCTCAGCTTTAGATGCTTTATATAATTTCATTGCATCCGAGTAAGATGTTGCCAAGAATGGCTGTGAGTCTACTTCAAGTAAAGGGTCCTCTTTACCTAAAGCTGACATAAATCTTTCTCCAATCTGGGCTTGACCAGTTCTCACAGCTCTAAAGATTTCTCCACCTTTAAATAATGAGCCGCCTGGGTGAGTGACTATTGTAAGTTTTCCACCACTTTTTTCAGTCACATTTTTTGCAAATTCAGTTGCGTTTGCAGAATGAAAGTTACCAGCACCATAGGCTAACGCCATGTCCCATTTTTCTGCAAAAGAAGAATTAATTGACAAAATTGATGAAACTAAAATAATTGATAAGTATTTTACGAATTTCATTTATCCTCCATTTTTTTTAAGAGCATTTCATTATGTATTAAAATAATTATCAATAAAAAAATTATACTACTTTTAATTGAATAATTTGAAATATCTAATATTATGATCTTACTTTGTTGGAAGAAGCGCTCATATTAGTTCAGATTATTTTCATTGATATAATCTTGGCAGCAGATAATGCAATCATTATTGGATTGATTGCTGCTAATTTTGCCCCAAAAAATAGAAGACAAATTATTTTATGGGGAGTGGCTGGAGCATTAATTTTTAAAATTGTTTTTGCATTATTTGCTACATATTTATTTGAATTTTATTTTATAAAAATCTTAGGTGGTTTACTCCTGATTTGGATTGTTAATGACTTAAGAAAAGATCTTTTTGAGATAAAAAAAGTTAAATCTCCAACTAAAAAATCAAAGGAGCCTTCGTATATTCAAAGTGTGTATAAAGTTTTATTTGCTGATATTACGATAAGCTTTGATAACGTAATTGGAGTTGTTGGAGCAGCAAAAGGTAATTTCGGTTTTATGATTTTTGGTCTTGTATTATCAGTTGTGCTTACAGGTGCTATGGCAACCTATCTTGCTAACTATATTCAAAAACATTTATGGATTGCTTATGTAGGTTTAGGTTTTATTTTGCTTGTTGCTCTACAATTAGTAATTGGCGGTCTAGTTGATCTAGATATATTGTCTATAAATGAAGAGTTTAAAAAATATTTCTAATAAGAATGTTTTTTTGTGGGGTATTTTTTTTTCCTTACATCTGAGGCATACTTTTTAATACCGTTATTTATATACTTTTTAACATTAGAAAAC
>CACJYF010000034.1 GCA_902597575.1 uncultured Pelagibacteraceae bacterium
TGCTGTTGCTGAAAGAATGAAATTTAATGGTTATTTGATTATGACTGTTTTGGCTACAGGAATAATTTACCCCATAGTTGGTCATTGGGCGTGGTCCTCAAGTTATCTTTCAAAATATGATACGGTCGATCAGTTACTAGTTGTTACTGGTTCAGTAAGAACAACCGGATGGCTTTCAGATTTAGGTTTTGTTGATTTTGCTGGAAGTACTATTGTACATTCTGTAGGTGGGTGGATTGCTTTAGCAGCAGTGATTATTTTGGGGCCAAGAATTGGTAAATATTCAGATGCTAATAGAGGTAAATTCACTGGATCTAGTTTTCCACTTGCTGTTTTAGGTACATTAATTTTGTGGTTTGGATGGTTTGGTTTTAATGGCGGAAGTAACGGTGCAATGGATGAAGTAGTGCCTTTAATTTTAATCAATACATTTTTAGCTGCTGCTTTTGGTTTATTAACTGGATTAGGTATTTCATATTTTAAACATAAAAAACCCGATCCTTTTTATATTATTTTAGGTCCGTTAGCAGGTTTAGTTGCAATTACTGCAGGATGTAATTCGATGACGTCTGTCACTGCAATTTTTGTTGGCATCATCGGTGCAATTATTGCAATTTTTGTAAATGAACTTTTAAACAAATTTGAAATTGACGATGTTGTTGGTGCTGTTCCGGTTCATTTAGCTGCTGGTATTTGGGGAACTTTGGCTGTTGGGTTTTTTAGCGATTTAAATATTTTAGATACTGGTCTTGATAGATTTTCACAAATTAAAATTCAATTAATAGGAATTTTGGCAATTGGATCATTTACATTTATATCATCATTTATAATTTTGAGTTTTGTAAACAAATTTTATCCATTAAGAGTAAGTACCGTTCAAGAGGAATTAGGATTAAATATTGCAGAGCATAATGCAGTTTCAATTGAGCATGATTTAATTTCAATTTTAAACAAACAATCAGAATCTGGAGATCTTAAAGTAAGGGGGCCTCAAGATCCGTTCACCGCTGGTGGTGTGATTGGTCTTTATTATAATAAGTTAATGAGCAAGCTTGAAACAACAGAAGAGGAAAAAAACAAGTGGCGTGAAAGAATTTCTAAAGAGGTTAAATTAGCGGTAAAAGTTCAAGAAAACTTTTTACCAAAAAGAAATTTAAAAAATTATCCTGTGCACGGAATAAACTTATCAGCTAGAGAGGTCTCAGGTGATTTCTTTAGTTTCTACCCTCACAATGATAGTATTTATTTTATAATTGCCGATGTTGCTGGCAAAGGTATTCATGCTGGAATGGTTATGGCTAAAGCGTCTACCTTGTTTGAAGTTTTGTCCCAATCAAAAGTAGATCCAGATGAAATGGTTTTGCATATGAATAATGATTTAAATAATACTAAAACCGGTGGAATGTTTGTAACTTCAATAATTGGTGAATACAATTTAATTACAGACGAAATTAGATGGGTAAACGCAGGTCATCAGCCTGCAATTGTCAGAAATGATAATGGAAAATACGAACAGTTTCAAAGTTCAGCACCTCCCTTGGGTGTTATCAAACAGAAAGACAAAAGTATTTATAATATCAATAAAATGAAATTAAATGGCTCAAGATTTTATGCATTTACAGATGGATTATCTGAAAGCTTAAATGATAAAGGACAAGAAATAGGTATCGACGGATCAATAGATATTATTGAGACTAATTACAACAAAGACACCACTCAACAATTAAATGATATAACTAAAATGGTCGTAAAAACGAGCAAAAATCAAAAACTGTCTGATGATTTAACAGTAATAAGTATTGGAAAATAGTATTATTTCACAAAAAAATATTAATTGAAAAAATAAATAGACTTAATATCTTTCACTTTTATGAATTTAAGCACTAACAAATTAATACTTGTTTTCATCTCAACATTATTGCTGATGACAACCTTTGCTGTCTCTTCAGAAAAAAATATTACGTACATGCAAATTTTACAAAAACCAAATGATTTAGATTTAAATTTAAAGTATGCCCAGCAACAAGGTAAAATGGGAAATTTTAAGCAAACAATTTCTACACTTGAAAGATTGAATATGCTTTATCCCGATAATACTGAAATCAAATTATATTTGTTATCAGTTTTAGTCCAAGTTGACTCACCTGAAAAAGCATCAACCATTATTGAAGAAATGAAATTAAGAAGGGACCTTTCATCTGAAGATTTAGAAACATTACAAGAAATTGAAGAGGAATTAAAAGATCGAGAACCAGGTCTTTGGACTTTTGCTGCCGATTTTTCAACTGGAGTGATTGCATCTGATAATGTTAATAGTGTTTCAAGTACGAGATTTAAAGATTCATCTGGATCACGTGAAGCTTTTAATTCTCCAAAATTTGACAGAACTTTGAGTGGCAGTATGGGATTATCTGCATCTCGACCTGTTGGAGAGGAGTCCTCGTTACTTATTAATTTGTCCCAAACTACATCTGAACAATATCATGAAGCTGATGATGATTATCAAAGTTATGGTTTTACTCTTGGTTTAGATACAGTTTTTTTAGGACAAAGTGTTAGTCCGTATCTTATTTTAAGCAAATCAGACTATCAACATGATGCTGATAGTTTTTCTAAGATGTATGGTTTAGGAGGCTTCTTTTCAGTTGGTGAAAGAAATTCTTTTAGCTATGGATTTTCATACTCAAACTCAAAAGGCAATAATAATTCAATGGACACTACTGCTAATGAAACAAATGCAAGTGGTCATAGTATAAATTTAGGCCACGACTTTATAGTAAATCAACTGATCACAACCAATATTAGTTTAGGTTACAGTGATACCGATTCAAGAGTTGATG
>CACJYF010000035.1 GCA_902597575.1 uncultured Pelagibacteraceae bacterium
AAGGTCTATCTGTGAGGGATCACCATTAACTACTATTTTTGAGTTTTCGCCAATTCTTGTTAAGAACATTTTAATCTGAGTGTCTGTTGCATTCTGAGCTTCATCAAGTATCGCAAAAGAATTTTTAAGAGTTCTACCTCTCATAAATGCCAATGGAGCAATCTCAATATCTCCTATTTCAATCATCCTTTGAATTTTTTCAAAATGAAATAAATCGTAAAGTGAGTCGTACAGAGGTCTTAAATATGGATCTACTTTTTCTTTCATATCTCCTGGTAAAAAGCCCAATCTTTCACCCGCTTCAACAGCTGGTCTTGATAAAATAATTCTCTCAATCTTTTTTTCTAAAAGCATAGTAAGGCCAACAGCGACAGCAAGAAAAGTTTTTCCTGTTCCTGCTGGACCAGCAGAAATAACTATTTCACTTTCCCTTAAAGCTCTAACATATCTTTTTTGTTTTTCAGATCTTGGAATAATAGATTTTTTAGGTGTTTTAATAATATCAGTGATATTTGAGTTTTTAACTTTTTCATTAATCATAAATTGGTCCACAGATGACAAGATATCTTTGTTTTCAATATTTCCATTATTCAAAAATTGGTTTGCTAAAAATTGAATAGCGTTTTTAACAATCTCATTTTTTTCATCAGAAGACTTAATAAGTATTGAATTTCCTCTAGAATACAAGCTTGCTCCAGTAATTTTCTCTAATTCTTTTAAATTTTTATTAAATTCACCTACAATGCCCATTAGAAGGTTATTATCACTAAATATCACACTTAATGAGTTATTGTCTGAGTAAACAAATTTTAAAACCGCTTGAGTGTCTTTTTTAATTGAATTATTCAAATTTATGCAACTCTCAATTTTGAAATTTCTAAAGTTTCACCAAAAAGTGTATTTTGATTACTACTATTAATTTTAACTTTTATAAGCTTTCCTATATCCTCATCTTTACCATCAAATATTACTGGAGTCATATAACCAGTTCTACCAAAATACTTTGCACTTTCAGACACTCTATTTTCTACTAACACCTCTAATACCTTACCCTCCAAAGATCTATTCGTTTTTTTTTGAAAATTAAATAATTCTTTTTGGACAATTTTTAGTCTTTCATTACTTAACTTTCGATCAATTAATGGTAAATGAAAGGCTTTTGTACCTGGTCTTGGACTAAATACAAAAGAAAAAGAATTTATAAATTTTATCTTTTTTATAAGATCAAGCGTCGAATTAAAATCACTCTCTTCCTCACCAGGGTAACCAATTATAAAATCACTAGAAAATTTAGCGGAGGAATTTTTTTTAATTATTTTTTCATAAATTTGAAGATAATATTCAATATTATGATTTCTATTCATCAACTTTAAAATTTTATTTGAACCGCTTTGGACTGGTAAATGAACAAGAGGCATTAATTTTCTCGAGGTCCCATATAAGTCAATTAAATCATCAGTCATGTCAGTTGGATGTGAAGTTGTATATCTAATTCTTAAAATTTCAGGAATTTTTTCTATTTCTAAAATCAAATTAGACAACTTATAATTTTCATTATTGTAAGCGTTAACATTCTGTCCTAATAAAGTAATCTCTCTAACTCCATTACCTGCAAGGATTTTGGCCTCATTAACTATTTCATTAAATGGTCTGGAATATTCAGGACCTCTTGTATAAGGAACAACACAAAAGTGACAGAACTTATCACAGCCTTCTTGTATGGTTAAAAAAGAAGATATTTTTGTGGATGAGTTTTTTATTTTATTCAAAAAATTGAACTTTGAAACAGCATCAAAATCAGTTTCATTCAATTTCCTCTGATTATCTAGGTATTCCTCAATCTTGTCATTAATTTTATGGTATGCTTGAGGACCAATAACTAGATCAATAAAAGGTTCTCTTTTTAACATCTCCTCGTTTTCCGCTTGAGCAACGCATCCAGCAACTATGACAAAAGGTTTTTTTTTTAATCTAAATCTTTTTTTTACTCTACCTATCTCATGATAAATTTTTTCTTTTGCCTTATCTCTTATGTGACAAGTGTTTAGTAAAAAACAATTCGTATCTTCGAGATTTTCAGTTTTTGTAAATCCTATCTTTTTTACAGTGTCAATTATTCGATTAGTGTCATACTCGTTCATTTGGCAACCAAATGTTTTGGCGAATATTTTTTTATTCATTTTTTTTATCTACTTTAACACCATAAAGTTCCAGCTTGTGGTCAACTAATTTATATCCATATTTGTTTGCAATTTTTTTTTGGAGTTCTTCTATCTCTTCATCAACAAACTCTATAATATCACCAGTTTTAATATCAATTAAATGATTATGGTCATCATTTATTTCATATCTTGCCTTACCACCCTTAAAATCGTGTTTTGTCAGAATCCCAGCTTCTTCGAAAAGTTTTACAGTTCTATATACTGTTGCGATGCTAATTTTAGGATCAATTTTTGAAACTCTATTATACAGCTCATCAACATCCGGATGATCAGATTCACCATAGGCTTTTTTCGACTCAGAAATAACCTTAGCAATAATTCGTCTTTGATCAGTGAGTTTTACTCCTTGAGATTGACATTTTTGTTCAATTGTTTCTGACATACGTATTTTTAACCCGAATAGATAGGATTAATCAAATTTTTTTCAACTTAAATTAAAATTTTTTTTACTGATCTAAATATTTTTTCAACTTTAAATTTCTTACATAAATCTGGGATAAATTGATATTTTATGAGTTTTTCTCCATCGAAATCTCTGAAACTAAAACAATAATAATCAATTTTATTAACTAAATGAATAGCTTTAACG
>CACJYF010000036.1 GCA_902597575.1 uncultured Pelagibacteraceae bacterium
TTAGTTTTTCTTTTATATCGCAATGAGGTTTCAACCAGAAACCTTCACGATCACAGATGACCTCTACTCTTACATAAGAATTGGAAAGATCTTTGTTAATCATTTTTGAAATTGATTCATAGGTTTCTTTGGATTGTAATTCATTTATAAATTTAACTAAGTTTGGAAATTGTGCTGAGTTTTCTTTTGTAACAAAGCATCTAAATTTTATTGCTTTACCACCAGATGCAATTCCCTCTCTAAATTCTGCAGCTCCACCATCGATTGCTCTTGTGCCATCGTAAGATAGGTTATGTTTGCTTACATCTGGTATATCCGCTGTAATTATTTCCTGAATTGCATTTTCACTTAAAGCATTATTATATTCCCAATGATCAAATGGGAAATCATACTTTTTGGATTGATTTAATATAGAATTAAGAAATGTCATAGTCTTTTAATTTGCTCTTTATATATCCTGATATTCTATCTGTTTCATTAAGTTTTTCATATTTCCAGACTTCTAAATTGTCACCTAAATCTTTAATGATATTGAGTTTCTTAAACAATTCAAAAAATTTTTTAAATCTATAGTTATTTTTTATATATGGCATATGCGCTACATAAATTGGTTTACCAGTGATTGCTGCCTCCGATATCATAGAGGTTGAATCACATGTAACGACAATATGATCTGCTAGTCCTAAAGAAGATAAGTAAGCTTTTTTATCAATTTCACTAACAATAATTTGATGGTCATCAAAATAATTTTTTGCTTTATCAATCACATTTTTTGGAGTTCGCATTGAGGGTATAAATATTAATTGATAGTCGTTATTAATGAAATTTTGTTTAATTTTTGAAAATATTTCTTCTACTACTTTTGGTTTATAGTCATAATATTTATTAGGCCCTCCTACAACTAAAGTGACAATTTTTTCTTTCTTAATCTTTGGTTTTAAATATGAAGTATTTTCATCCAACTCATTTTCTCTCAGGTAATGAATTGCTCCCTTAGTCGAAATTACATTTTTTCCTATTAATCCATCATGTTCTGGAGCCACAACAAAATCAAAGTTAGTTAATGAAACTTTGGGATCTTGAATGTGAATGTTAATAATTTTTTCTTTAAATTTTTTTTTTAAGTAAATTGATGGTATTACACTTTTTCTTCCACAAGAAATAACAATATTAAAATCATGCAGAATATTATTTTTAAATACAAAACTTTTGATTGGTGTTATTTTTGGTGGAATAAGCTTCCAAAAATTATCAAGTTCAATTTTTTCGTGTATAAAATCAAGATCTAAAGCTTTTGCAAGTCCTTCAACCTGACTAATCATACCGTGCATTCCCTCGGTCAATAATAAACCTTTTAATTTAGTCATTAATCACTATATAGCTTTCATATGAGTCAAAATCCAACTAAACACACAAAAGTGTTAATAATTGGATCTGGTCCCGCCGGATACACAGCCGCTGTTTACGCTGCAAGAGCAATGCTCAATCCAATTTTAGTGTATGGATCAGAGCCGGGTGGTCAACTTACTACAACAACTGATGTAGAAAATTATCCAGGATTTGCTGATGTAATTCAAGGGCCTTGGCTGATGGATCAAATGAAAGAGCAAGCTAAAGCTGTTGGAACTGAGATGATAGAGGATCACATTAGTTCAGTAAATTTAAAGACTTCTCCTTTTGAAGCTATGGGTGATACTGGACAGAAATACACTGCTGACAGCATTATTATTTCAACCGGTGCTCAAGCAAGATGGCTAAATTTAAAATCTGAGCAAGACTTTAGAGGATTTGGTGTTTCAGCGTGTGCTACGTGTGATGGGTTTTTCTTTAAAGATAAAGAAGTTGCTGTTGTAGGTGGTGGTAATGCAGCGGTTGAAGAAGCGATGTTTCTTACAAAATTTGCGTCAAAAGTAAAATTAATCCACAGAAGAGATAGTTTGAGGGCAGAAAAAATGCTTCAAAAAAAATTAATGGAAAATAAAAAAATTGAAATTATTTGGGACTCAGTTGTAGAAGACGTTGTGGGAGATAAAGACCCTAAAAATGTTAAGGGAATTAAAATTAAAAATGTTAAAACAAATAAAATCGAAGAACTTAAATTAGACGGAGTTTTTATTGCTATAGGTCATGATCCAGCTACTCAACTTTTTAAAGATCAATTGCAAATGGATAAAGAGGGTTATTTAATTACAAAACCAGACTCAACAGAAACAAATATTCCTGGTGTTTATGCAGCTGGCGATGTTAAAGATAAAACATTTAGACAAGCGGTAACTGCAGCTGGAATGGGTTGTATGGCAGCTTTGGAAGCTGAAAAATTTTTATCACATTAAAGTGAAAAATAATTTACATGTATTTTTAGGTGCAACTGTAGCTGATGCTGCAGCAAGACCTTTACACTGGGTTTATAATCAAAAAAAACTAAACTCTTACATAAAGGGAAAAAAGGACTTCTCCTTCTTAAAAGAAAATAAAAGTCCTTTTTATAATATAAAAACAGGAAAAGTTTCTGGATATAATGAAATTGGTCAGGTCATGTTCAAGACATTGCTTGAAGGACATGATGATATCAACCCA
>CACJYF010000037.1 GCA_902597575.1 uncultured Pelagibacteraceae bacterium
GGCTTAAAAGGTTTTGGTAATACTCCAACCTATCAACTTTCTGGTGGTATGCAGCAAAGAGTTGCTCTTGCAAGATGTTTGATTAATGATCCTGACCTAATTTTAATGGATGAACCTTTAGGAGCCCTTGATGCGTTAACAAGAGAAAAAATGCAGTCTCTAGTTTTAAAAATTTGGAAAGAGACAGGGAAAACAATTATTTTAATCACTCACTCAGTTGAAGAAGCTCTTTTGCTTGGTGAAAGATTATATGTTATGGCACCTCGACCAGGGCGAATTCATAAAGAGTATAATCTCCCATTTGCCTCAATGGGACTGAAAGAAGATCTAAGAGAGATTAAAAAGAACAAAGATTTTTCTGCGAAACGTGAAGAAATATTAGAGATGATTTGGAATATGGAAGAAGAAATTATGGGGAAAGATAATTAAATGTTAACTCAAATAGTCACCTTTTTAATTTTTTTTGCAGTCATTGGCTGTATTCTCTATGGAAGAAGGTTAATCAAAACTGAAAAAGTAGATGCTGTTTTTGGAAATCCTGAATATCCTTTTGAAACAGAGCAAGAGGCAAACGAAAGACTTAAAGCAGTAAGTGAGCAAGGAGATTGGGGAATTATAAAGGTTCAATCTGGAACGGGGTCTATAGAAAATACTATCGAAGTACCTTTGATTCCAGAGACGAAAAGAGGTTTAAAATTTGATGCTGCCGCAAAAGAATTACAAATTATTAGTGATGAATTCTTTAAGTTAAGAAATCATAATCCTCAATTTAAAGATAAAATAAAAGAGCTCAAAGATGAGATCAAAACTTATCGAAAAAATTTAGATGATACTCAAGAGGTAGCTTCAACTTACGCTAAAGATATTGTTAAAATTGCACGACGAATAGAATTTGCAAGTATATATCCACCCAATGCGTTAAACGAAATGCAAAATGCAATTATCAATTTTGATGTTGCCCAAAAAGAAGCTCAAGGGGGATTGAGATTTGTAGATATATTTCTATTTCCCGCTGGTACTATTGTTGCAAGTGGGCCAAGCTGTTCAGAACAAGGATCTGGTAGATGGCTACCTAAGCCGTCAGATACTTTTGATAAGTTTATGCTTATGCTTAAACCTAGTGTAGGTTACAAAGAAATTCCTCTTCTATGGATAGAACTGGTTGATGTTAGTAAAATGATTGGTTTTATTTTACCAGATTGGATAGCTGATATTTTACCTGGTGAATACCCAGTTCACACTCAAGATGGAATTGTTAAACAAAATTTTAAAGGCCAAGTTTTAAAATTTGTAACAGGAGACTTTAAGCTATTTAAAGTACCAGTGCCTTATGGTCATATTTGGGATTCATTTTTAAGAGTATTTTTAGGATTAGTGTTTGGAATATTAATTGGTGTGCCGCTTGGATTATTTATGGGATTAAATAGATTTGCTAAAGGTTTTTTTGATCCGTTAATTGAGCTTTACAGACCTGTTCCCCCTCTGGCTTGGGCTCCTTTAATCATTTCGGTTTTAGGAATAGATAATACTGGCAAGGTTTTCTTGTTATTTATGGTCTCATTATCAATCATGATTATTTCTGCGAGAGCTGGTGCCTCTGGTACTCAGTTATCAAAAATCCATGCAGCTCACTCACTTGGTGCATCAAAAAAACAAATCTTGAGGTATGTAATTTTTCCCAACTCTTTACCAGAAATACTTACTGGAATAAGAGTTGCAGTAGGAATGTGTTGGGGAACTCTGGTTGCTGCCGAATTTTTAGCTGGAACAACTGGAATTGGTTTCGTTGAAAACGTTGCTAAAAAATATTTTCAATATGAAGTTATTTGGATCACTATATTTATAATGGGAATGCTTGGTTTATTATTTGATGTCACCTTAAGAAAAATAATAGACAAAACAATTCCATGGCGCGGAAAAGGCTAATTTGAAAACAGAAAATCTCAAAAAAGAAGTTATCAAAATTTTTAAAAATTACGGATTAAGTAATCCACATGCTGTTATTTCAGCTAATGCTTTGATTAATGCCGAGTTAGTTGGTGCTTATGGTCATGGTCTTTCTAGATTAAGAATGTATTGTGAAAGAATATCTAAAAAAGTTATTAATCCAAAACCTAGAATAAAAGTTAAAAAAATATCCCAATCGATAGCTCACATTGATGCTGATAATAGTATTGGCTTCGTTGCAGCTGATCTTGCGATTAGAAAAGCAATCGAATGTGCCAAAAAAACAGGTATCGGCTTAGTGGCAGTAAAAAATAGTGGTCACTATGGATTGTCTGGTTATTACGCTGAGCAAGCAGTCAAAAAAAATTTAATCACTATGATTTATACTAACGCTCCACCAGCAATCGCTCCTTATGGTGCAAAAAAAAGTTTGTTTGGAACTAATCCCATATGTTTTGGTTCTCCAACTGGAGCAAAGGTACCTTTTATATTGGATACAGCTATTGCAAAAATTAATAGAGGAAAAATTAGATTTGCAGCTAGAAATAATCAAAA
>CACJYF010000038.1 GCA_902597575.1 uncultured Pelagibacteraceae bacterium
TGGAAAAAAATAAAGAACTGTTTGCAGCATCAGATGCTTTTTTTCCATTTGTTGATGGTATAGAAAAATTGATACAATCTGGAGTAACCGCGGTTATTCAACCATCAGGATCAAAAAATGACAAGGAAATAATTAAGTTTGCTAATCTAACAAATACTATTTTAGTCTTTTCCAAGACAAGGCACTTTACACATTAATTAACTAATTTTATCTATTTTAGCCGCTAGAATAAAGTCACTTTCTGCTAAACCCTTAATAGCATGAGTAAATATTTTTATTCTTGCATAACCCC
This sequence comes from uncultured Pelagibacteraceae bacterium, assembly GCA_902597575.1. GTDB lineage: Bacteria > Pseudomonadota > Alphaproteobacteria > Pelagibacterales > Pelagibacteraceae > Pelagibacter. The sequence continues at coordinate 293 of CACJYF010000038.1, forward strand.
AACCAAACCATAAATCTGGATGATGACCTTCTTCCTCAGCAATCCTGGCAACATTATTTATAAAATCGAGGCTTTGCAAAAAATTGTCAAATTTAAAATTTTTTATTAAATGAAATCCATCAATTTTATCTTCAATAACTTTCCATCCATCTACTTGTTTCAAATATTTATGAATTTCCTTGATATTAAAAGGAGGAGTGCTTCCTTCACAAGGAATACATTTTTTTTTTGCTAAATCATTCATAATCAAATCAATTTATGGAGCGGGCAAAGGGGGTCGAACCCTCGACCTTCTCGTTGGCAACGAGACGCTCTACCACTGAGCTATGCCCGCTTATTCTATATCATTGAAAATAGTAGCTTTTTAATAATTAAGCAATAGCACTTTTTATAAAATTAAAGCTGGATTGTGCCGAGAGTGTGTAAAAAATATTCTGTCGAATGACCTCAATCGACTAATCTCGGTGATTATGATAAAAGCAATAATGAATATAAATTCTTTTTGGATATCAACACAACCAAGAACAGGTTCGATGTGGGTATATAATGTAACAAGAGAAGTTTTAAAATTTTTTAAAGTAAATATTTTACCAATACATGTACCAACAAACGAGCAAGAGACTTTTGAGATATTTAATAAGGAAAGTCTTATTGATAAAAATGAAACTACCAGATATGTTCTTAAAACTCATCACATTTTAAAACCCAATTTACCAAGATCACAGATTATAACTACAATCAGAGATCCTAGAGATATTTGTATTTCATATAAGGAGTTTATGAAAACAGATTTTGATAAAGCTTTGGAGGCTACAAAATCAATATTAAAATTCGAAAAAAAATATAAAACCTTCAACAAGGATTTTCTAAAATTTATTAGATATGAAGATATTGAAAATAAGCCGATTGAAATAATTTTAGAAATTGCAAAGTTTATTGGTTATGAAATTAGTTGTAAAAATGCTGAAGATATATCTATAAAATATGAAAGGAAAAAAGTTCAAGATTTAATAAAAAAAAATGATGAAGATTTGCTTTCTAAAATTAAAAACAAAGAAGAGATAGATAAATCCAGTATTATACATCTTTCTAAAGACAATTATAGATCTTTTGACACTAATACAGGTTTCCAAACTAATCATATATCAAATCGCAATTCAGGAGATTGGAAGAAATATTTTTCATCAAAAGAAATAGAAATACTTAATTTTGAATTCAAAGATTTTATTTCTGAGTATAAATTTTGAAAGAATTTTTATATAAAGGTCTGTCGTGAGTGTGCCAAGAACAATGTGAGTTTAAAAAAAGTTAGAAGATTAGCAGTGAATAAACCAAGGACTACTTCGTTTGCAACTAGACGCTCTACCACTGAGCTATGCCCGCACATGAGACAGTATATTAAGCTGTATTTTTTTATTCAAGCAATATTAAGTATGATATATTTAAATTTATGAAAATAGAAGATTTACCGAAAAAAATTGCTGTTTTCCCCTTGAGTAATTTTATAGTATTTCCTAAAACTACTGTACCACTCAATATTTTTGAACCAAGATATATAGATATGATTAATGATTGCATGGATTCTAATAAACTAATTGGAATGATTCAGCCAAAAATTCAAAAAAATGAAAACTTTGATACGCCTGAATTATTTAAAATTGGTTGTATGGGTAAAATAATAAATTCACAAAAAACTGATGATGGTAGATATTTAATAGAACTTAAAGGTTTGATAAGATTTAAAATAATAAGTGAGATTGAATCGAAAAAAAAATATCGTGAATGTGAGGTTAGTTTTGATAAATTTTACGATGATTTAAAAGACCAAAAAGAAAATTTAAAATTTTCAGATTTAGAATTAATTTTCAAAGATTTAAAAAATCTTTTTGAAAAAAAAGGCTTTATAATTAACTGGAAGGCTTTGGAAAATCAAAGTTTAGATGAAACAATAAATGCTTTAGCCATGGCATCACCATTCACTTTAGAGGAAAAGCAGGTTTTATTAGAGACAAAAAATTTAGATTCTAG
>CACJYF010000039.1 GCA_902597575.1 uncultured Pelagibacteraceae bacterium
GGGATCATGGATGGCTTACGCATTAGATAAATTTGGCGCAAAAGTTATTGGGTACAGTCTACCTTCACAACAAATAAATTCAAATTTTAATATTTTGAAATTAAACAAAAAAATAAATAATATCTACTCAGATATAAGGAATAAATCTGCGCTTAAAAACGCGATTAAAAAATATAGACCTGATATAATTTTTCATTTAGCGGCCCAACCACTGGTTAGAAAATCCTATGAAGACCCAGTAAACACAATTGAAACAAATGTAAACGGGACTTTAAATATTATCAATAATTCTAAAGATAACAAAGATTTAAAATCTTTAGTAATTATCACATCAGATAAATGTTATAAAAATAAAGAAAACATTTATGGTTACGATGAAAACGATGAATTAGGAGGAGATGATCCCTACAGTAGCTCAAAAGCATCTGCAGAAATTATTTCTAATGCTTATATCAAATCTTATTTTCATAATAAAAAAAAACTTGGAGTGGCAACTGCTAGAGCAGGGAATGTTATTGGTGGAGGAGATTGGTCAGAAAATAGAGTCATTCCAGATTTTATAAAATCAATTTTAAAACGAAAAAAATTTTTTTTAAGGTCCCCAAAATCAACTAGACCATGGCAACATGTTTTTGATATTATTTTTGGATATCTCCTTTTGGGTAAAAAAATCTATAAAACAAATAAATTTAATGGTTCATACAATTTCGGGCCAAATAAAAAAGAAATAATGAACGTTATCCAAATTATAAACTATATAAGAAAAAAAATTAAGTCTGGAAAAAAAATAAATGTAAAAAAAATTGCGTCCTTAAAAGAGACAAAAACGCTTGTATTAAAATCTTTTAAGTCAAAAAAGATTTTAAAATGGAAATGTAATTTTTCACTCAAAAAAACTCTCGATGTTACATCGGAATGGTATAATTGTATAATATTAAGAGAAAATATACAAAAATTATCAGAAAAACAATTCAACAAATATTTTTTAAATGATTGATGGAGTAAAAATAACAAAAAGAAGGCAGATTATAGATGATAGAGGAAAAATCATGCATATGTTAAGAAATGATGATCAAATTTTTAGAGCATTTGGTGAAATCTATTTTTCATGTATTTTTCCTAGTAAAGTTAAAGCATGGCATTTGCATAAAAAGATGACATTGAACTATGTTGTCGTTACAGGAAAAATTAAATTAGTTTTATATGATGATAGAAAAGAGAGTAAATCTTTTGGAAAAATACAAGAAATAATTCTCTCTAATGAGAATTACAATTTAATTACAGTACCCCCTTTAATTTGGAATGGATTTAAATCTCTAGACAATAGCACATCAATAATTGCAAACTGCTCAGACATTCCACACGACCATGATGAAATTTTACGCAGAGATCACAATGATCAAAATATACCATATACTTGGAAGGATTAAATGTTGGCAGTAATTTTAGCAGGTGGCAAAGGGACTAGAATTTCTGAATATACGAAATCTATACCAAAACCAATGATAAAAATTGGTAATAAACCCATAATAGAACATATAATTAATATCTATTTTAGGTATGGCGTAAAAAAAATTATTATTGCTGCCGGATATAAGTTTAAGATTATAAAATCTCACTTCAAAAAAAATAAAAAAGTAATTGTAGTTAATACAGGATTAAATTCATTAACTGGATTAAGAATTAAAAAGTTATCAAAGATTATAGGTAATAAAAAATTTTTCTTAACGTATGGTGATGGTTTATCAAATATAAATATAAAAAAATTATTACAAGCACATAACAAGAGTAAAAAAATTGCAACTATGACCATTGTTCACCCACCAGCCAGGTTTGGAGAGGTAGTTTATAAGAAAAATTTGATAACAAGTTTTGAGGAAAAACCTCAACTTCAAAAAGGATGGATTAATGGTGGTTTTTTTGTTTTTGAACCAAGTTTTTTAAAAATTTTAAATAAAAAAAATGTAATGCTTGAAAGAGAACCTATAAAGAAATTAGTAAAAAAAAAACAACTTAATGCATATATTCATAGAAGCTTTTGGTTTTGCATGGATAACTTGAGAGATAAACAAGTTTTAGAAAAACTTAATAAGTCAAAAAAAAAATATTGG
>CACJYF010000040.1 GCA_902597575.1 uncultured Pelagibacteraceae bacterium
CAACACCCAAACCAAAATGTTGATAAGCTATAGTGGAGTCAATAAATCTATCAATAAGTATAATTTTTTTTTTATGAAATCTTTTTAATTTTTCTATATTTTCACTCCTTGACGCTGAATATAAAAATAAATCAGTATTTCGGTTAAAATTTGATTTTCTATTAAGAATTAATTTTCTAATAATCTCTGAATTTTTACTACCACCAGGTTCTCTTAAATATATATATGGAATCTTTTTTTTTTTTAAAAATTTACATACATTGTTAATATGAAGAGATTTTCCGCTACATTCAATACCTTCAAATACAATAACAGGCTTACTAGACATCACCCCAAATCAAATAATTAATAGACTTCATTAGTCTTGAGAACATATTAACTTTTTTAACTTCATTAGCAGCTAGCAAATCATATTCTCCAATCATATTTTCATTATAAGAAATATTCAATTTTCCAATTATTTGATCTTTTTTAATTGGTGCTTCAACTGGTCCATTATAGTTAATTGACACTTTTAATAATCTTTTTTGTGCTTTTTTTATAGTTTTATATATGTCCTCATTGACATATACACTTACTTGTTTTTCTTTTCCCAACCATACATCAACTTTATCTAAAGATTTTTTTGCTTTAGCTATTTCGATAAGATCAAAATTTGTAATACCATAGGTTAATAATTTGGTACTTTCTCTAGACCTACTATTTTTTGTTTCAAATCCACTTCCAACAGCTATTAATCTTCGTCCATTTTTTTCTAATGATGAAGCTAGAGAATATTTTTCAACTGCTAAATACCCAGTTTTAATTCCATCCGCTCCAAGATTTTTATAGAGAAGTGGATTACGATTTCCCTGAGTTATGGGGTCACCACCTGTCCTATCCCAAGTAAACTCTGTCTCACTAAATAATTGATAATACTCAGGATGCTCTTTAATAAGGTAATTAGACATTATAAGAATATCCCTAACAGTCGAATAATTATCTGGATCATTAATTCCTGATGAATTAGTAAAATTTGTATTTTCCATGCCTAATTCTTTGGCCTTCATTGTCATCAAAATTGCAAATTCTTCTTCGGTTCCCGCAATACCTTCAGCTAAAGCAATACAGGCATCGTTTCCAGAAGCGACAATAATTCCTCTAAGTAAATTTTCTACTGTAACTTCATCTCCAACCATTATAAACATTGAGGAGTAACCAGCAGTAGATAATCTCCATGCTTTTTCTGATATCATAAATTTATCCTCTAAATTCAAATCACCGGACTTAATTAAATCGAAAGCGATTATAGATGTCATAATTTTTGTCATCGAAGCTGGATAAATTGATCTATCAGGATCTTTTTCATAAAGTATCTCCCCAGACAAAAAATCTTGTAAGATAGCAGTTCTAGCCTTTATTTGAATATTTGCATTCAAGTAACTCGAAAGAAATAATATTGTTAAATTAATTATAAAAATCTTTTTAAACATTATTCAGTATTTCTAAATTTTCAAAATTCATTGGCCTAAGTTTTTCGTAGGACTCTTTTAAACTTTTTATATCATTAAAGGGGCCTATTAGTACTCTAAATTTTGTTTTAGAAAGTTGTTGTATTCTAGAATTTTTAATGTTTGTTTCATTTTTAATTCGTGAAATCATAGTCTTTGCTGAACTTTTATAATAAAAATCAGCTAGTTTTATAGAATAGGAAAATTTAAGTTTTTTATATTTCTTTTTTTTCTTAGGTGTTGAATTTAGATCTTTTATTTGAATACCATCAACTGGTGCTTTTTCAGCAACTTTTTTTTCTTCTTCGAATGTCTTACTTTTTTTTGCAATAAAAGCAGAATTTTTTGAGACTAATGTTATTTCCAGTAATGGCTCATTAAAATCAAGATCCAAATCTTCAGCTATTCTTTTTGATATAACAGAATTATAAAAATCTGAAAATTTTTGATTATTAGATTTCACTTCCGCAATCAAAGACTTGCCATTCTTTGGATTTGTAATCTTGACGGTTGATTTCCTTTTTAGTGATTTGTGATAAATCATTAATGATCTATCATCTAATTTCTTTATTTTATCTAAAC